>JAOADM010000011.1 GCA_026417315.1 Limisphaera sp. | reverse complement strand
GACGGCACCTGCGCCGCGTACGCCGCCACGGCAAACGCGGCGAGCAAGCCCAGCGCGCTGCCGACCATCATCTTTTGCCAGTGCCGCAGTCGGTCGTGCCCCATCTCATGGGCCACCACCGCCTCCAGTTCCTCGGAGGCCAACTGGGCCAGCAACGTGTCGTAGAGAATCACCCGACGAAATCGGCCCCAGCCGGTAAAGAACGCGTTGGAGTGTCGCGTCCGCCGACTTCCATCCATCACCTGGATGTCCGCAAGTCGAAACCCGATGCGCCGGGCCAATGTCAAAAGCCGCTCGCGCAACGGGCCTTCCGGCAACGGGCTGAACCGATGAAACCAGGGCAGGATGATCACCGGCGCCAGCCAGGAGACCGCCCATTGCACAGCCACGACAAACGCCCAACCCCACATCCACCAACCCGCAGGGTCCCATCGCATCAGGCCCAACAAACCCACCAACACGGGCAGGCCCAGTACCGTGCCCAACAGCAACCCCTTCGCACGGTCCGCCCACCACGTCCGGGGGCGGGTCGTGTTGAAACCGAAGCGCTCTTCCAGATGAAACCGCTCGTACCACCGCAGGGGCCAGCTCGCCACGGACGCGCCGGTGAACACGGCCCAGACAAAAGCCGCGTCGGCCCACACGCCGGTCCCGACCACCTGCTGCCACGCTTCCCACCCCCGCGCCAGCCACCCCGTCAACCACAACCCGGCCAGCAGTGCGGTCTCCCACAACAATTCGATTTCCCGAAACCGACTGCGCGCTTCGGCATAAGCCAGCGCCCGCGCCCGGCCGGATCCCTCGGATCCTCCGGCCTCGGCGCAGCCCGCGACCTGCCGCAAATGCCGCCGATTGAGCGCCTCCAGCGCCAATTCTGCCCCCAGGCGCCCCGCTAACACCGCTCCGGCCGCCCACACCCACAGGTTCGTGCTCTCCATGCCCACTGATCTTCCGCGCCGGGGCGGGCCTCCGGCCGACCGGCTCCGGCTCCTGCCGCGGCCCCGGCGGCGGACTCAAAACTCGAAGCGCACCTCGGAGAGACGATCGGCCAGCTCCTGCATGATTTCCACCTCCGCCTCCGGCGTGGGCGCCTGAAACGTCACACTGAACCGCAGGTACGGGCCGGCGTCGTCCCACGGCACCGTCGAGATGAGCTTGTCCATGATGAGCCACTGCGCGGCCTCCTCCGCGTTGGCAAAGCGAATGTGCTTGGCCGAGCGCGTGATGGCCGCGCGCGGGGCCGGCACGTACAGGAAAAACGAGCCGGCCGGCTTGCGCGCATCGAACCCGGCCTCCCGCAAGACGCGCACGAGCAGATCCATGCGGCGCGAATACTTGGCCGCGATCCGCTCCGTCAGTTCCGGGTGATCGAAGCAGTACGCAGCGGCATGTTGGATGGCCAGAAACTGGCCCGAGTCCGTGTTGTCCTTCACGTCTCCGTAAGCGCGCACCAGCAGTTCGTTGCCGGCGACGAAACCGCACCGCCACCCGGTCATGTTGAACGCCTTGCTCACCGAGTGCAGTTCCACGCCGACTTCCTTGGCCCCCGGGGTCGCCAGGAAACTGAGCGGGCGGCCCTCGTACACCAGCGCCGCGTAGGCCGCATCGGAAATCACGACCAGTCGGTGCCGCAGGGCAAACTCCACCACGTGCGCGTAGAACTCCGGCGTGGCGCTGGCCCCGGTCGGGTTGTTCGGATAGTTCAGCACCAGAACCTTGGCCCGGGCCAGGATCTCCGGCGGCACCGAGTCCAGGTCGGGCAAAAAGCCGTTCTCCGGCCGCAACAGCAGGTTGTACACCTCGCCGCCGTAGTAGCGCGCGTGCGTCCCGAAGACCGGATAGCCCGGCGCCGTCATCAGCACCACGTCGCCGGGGTCGATCAGCGCCGCCGGAAGAATCGACAAGGCCGCTTTGCTGCCGATGGAGTGAATCACCTCCTTTTGCGGATCGATGCCCGGCACCCCGAAAACCCGCTCCAGGTACCGCGCCGCCGCCTCTTTCAACACGTCATCGCCGTTGTCGGCGTACCCGCGGTTCTCCGGCTTGGCGGCCTCCTCACACAACTTGGCCACCA
Organism: Limisphaera sp.; assembly: GCA_026417315.1. Taxonomy (GTDB): domain Bacteria; phylum Verrucomicrobiota; class Verrucomicrobiia; order Limisphaerales; family Limisphaeraceae; genus Limisphaera. The sequence continues at coordinate 32,189 of JAOADM010000011.1, read as the reverse complement.
CCTCGGGAAAGGCCATCTCGTCCGGCTCGCCCACGCCCAGGTCGATGAGCCGTCGGCCCGGCTGGGCGGCCATCGCCGCCCGTTTGGCCCGCTTGATCCGTTCGAATTTGTAAATGGCGGTGGACTGGCCGTAGTTCCGACCGCCAATCCGTTGCGCAAGGCGTTCCTGAATGAATGAAGCTGCCATAGGTTCATTTCCCGGCCCCGCGCTCCCGGAGCCGAAAAACCGGCGCACACTAGCCAAAGCGGTCCCGAACGGCAAGAGCCTGACCCGCTGCTGCACGGCGGCGCGTGCGTCCGGTCCTGCTCCATACCTCGGGCGTGTCCGGCTTGACAAACCGCGGGGCGAAGCATAGTTAAGAGGCATAATGAACTCCATTCCAGCTTCTTCTCGTCCCCGCGTGGGACTGTCTTGCACACCCCTGCCCTGCCGTGCTCGACCGGGATCGGGCCCTGCTTGTTGCTCCTTGTTGTTCCACCTCGTCTGGCTTGCGGTCGCAGCCGCGCATGCGGACGAACCGTTGCGATTGGTTCCCGGCGGCGTCCTCGGCGGACAGTTCCGGGTGCACGTCACCGGCCAGGGAGCACGGGTGGTGGTTGAAGTCTCAACCAACCTGACCGACTGGTCCGCCGTGCTGACGAACGAGCTGGTCGAAGGCGCCACCGCCTTCTCCGATCCGGCAGTCATTCAGGGCGGGCAGCGGTTCTATCGGGGACGCATGGTGTTGCTGCACGAAATCACCCCCTCCGAAGTCACCATGTTCGCAGGCGACAGCATCCTGTTCCGGGTCAACGAGGCATCGCGCGGGACCGCCTGGATCTTCAAGGTGAATGGGGTCACGAACGGCAACGCGGCCCTCGGCACTTTGGAACCCCATCCGGCGGATCCCGCCACGGCGGCCTATCGGGCCCCGTCCGGCATCAGCCGCCCGGTCCATTTCCGCGTGTGCGCGGAAGACCCGAGCGATCCGGCCCGGACCTTCTGCGGCACGGTCACGGTTTATCCGCTGCCGGCCACCCTGGTCGTAACGCCCGCGGCCGTGACCTTGCGCCTGGGCGGCACTCAGCAGTTTGCGGTCGGAGCTCAAGTCGAAGGCGCCGGTTTTGTGCCTTGGAACCAGGGCGTTTGGAAGATCAACGGCCACGTGGGCGCCGACCCGAGCCTGCAGCTTGGGATGATCGATCTGGACGGTCGGTTCACGGCCCCCCCGAAAATGCCGCCGAATCTGCCCCGGACGATCGAGGTGGGCTTCTCGCCCACGCTCGAGGGCCCGGTCTTGGCGGCCGCCTCTGTCACGCTGGCCGAGCTCCGGGTCTCGCCACCCCACTTGGTGTCGCTTCAAGCAGGACCCGTCGGGACCGTCACGGCCGAGTTGCGGTTGTCCGACAACACCACCTCGATCCTCGGGCCGGGGCAGGTCGCCTTCCAAAGCAGCTTCGACGCGGCCGCGACCGTGGACGGCTCCGGCAACATCACCGTCGGGGACGCCATGGGAGTGGCGTCCATCTCCGCCACCCACCCGGCCACGGGGGCCACGGACAGCATGCTGGTCGAATCGCGTCCCGACGTGCATCTGAGGCTGTTGAGCGTGCGGCAACGGAGTCCCCACGTCATTAACGTCAACCCCACCGCCAGCGGGGTGGTGTTCCAGGCGCCCGACACGCCGATTCATGAAATCGAAGTGACCCAGCCGGGGGTCCTGTTGAACCTGGCGCCGGACATCTTCTTCTTTCGCGGCGCAACCAACTTCAACACCAGCTCGTTTGCCGGCGCGGGCCATCGTGCCGTCTCGTTCCTCGGAGACGGCAACCTCGTACGGGATTTCGAGCTGGACGGCCGGCTGGTCCACACCGCGGGCCTGGTGGCACGCGTCGAGCGCCATACGGGCTTCGTCGAGTTTGGGGACACGCCCGGCGCCGGGGTGGTGACGATGATCTACGATGACGGCGTGGTCACCCGCACCACCACCACAACCCTGCGGTACACCCGGTTGAATCTCGCAGCCGAGTTGCGCGGAGCGGTCACGGGCCAGACCAACGAGGCGCTTCTGAGCGAGTGGCTGGCGCTCCGGATCCGGGTGACCAATCCGCGGACCCAAAACAGCCGTTTCATGGGCGATACGATCCTGCGGGTGCGCCAGCAGGGCGAACCGTTCCTGGTCGCACACATCCCGGAAACTGTCGGCTTCATTCAGTTGCCCGCGCCGAAGCACTTCGTGGAGACCACGGAATACGTGCATCTCCTGCCCAGCGGACCGAGTGACCGCAACCCGGGTCAGTTCTCGCCAGGACTCGGCGAAGTTCAGCTCTGGCTCATGGCCCGGCGCACCGGGGAACACCGGTTCGTGGTGGACATGCCCTCGGATCCCGGTGTCCCCCCGGTGGAACTGGCGATTCACCTGAAACCGCCGTCGCTGGACATCCGGCCGGCCGCCGGACTGAGCGCCGGATCCGCAATCGTCCAAAACAGTTATTTCGACCTGCAACTGCCGGCCGGGCCGCCTTCTTTCCTGTCCACCCCGATGCATCCGGAGGTCACGTTCGGCGCCGGCTCGTACCACGAGCGAGAAACGCTGGCCTGGTTCGTCAAGCGTCCCAATGGGCTGACCAACGTCCTGATCGCCGAGGTCTGGAACGGCCAGCTCGGTTCGTTTCCCACCACGCTGCGCGAGACCGGCCCCCACGAGATTTGGCTCGGTTATCGCAACCACCCCGGCATGCGCACGGCGGGCGTGGCGGTGAACGTCGTGGCCCCGGCAGCCGGTCAGTTTGACGAACTGCCGCCGCTGGCACGAAAGGAAGTGATGGACGACGGGATCCTCGTGCCGCCCTCGCAGCAATATGCCGGCGTGCAATTCGAGTCCCCGGTGGTGGGTGGGTTTACCGACGGGGTCCCCCTGACCGTGGTGGCCCGGCTGTATGCGGCCGACGGCGTGGCCAAGCGGTTGGGCAAGCGGGTCGTCCGCCGCTTCCGCCGCTCGAATCAGCCGGACCAAGCATCGTTTACCACCAACTACGTCCTGGGCGGAGCCTTCGTGGCCAGCAGCGCGGGCAGCCGGTTTTTCCGCCTGGATCAGTCGGCCGCGATCGGGGGTCTGTTTCCCGCGGATCCGGACGGCTTTGTCCATTTCAACCTCACAGTGCCACCAGATCGCGACCCCACCCAGATCCGACGCCCCGTGCGCCTGACGCTCCGACCCGGGTTCGTCAGTGTGGATCCTGCGCAGCTCCCCCAGGCTCCCGAGGGGCTGCCGACGGAGTTCCTCGATTACCTGGATGGCGTGCTGGTCGCCGCCACCCGCGTCCCGTTGGGCGTGGCAGAATATGTCAATCCGGCGGACACCGCCTATCTGTTCCAAACGTTGGCCTTTCCCGGCCGCGGCGTCAGCGCCCTGCCCTCAGCCATCCCGGTCGCCTCACGCCGCGTGCGTGACGCCGTCACCGCAGGCAGGCTCCCGCCCGGATCCGACCGGGCCACGTTCGCGCTGCACGGGCCGGCAGAATTCGCCGCCGCCCAGGCGGGAGCCGAACCGCACGTGGCCGTGCTGGTGTTCGACTCCACGTGGGCTACCTACGAGCCCGACCCCGGGATCCGGGTCATCAGCCAACGCACCGAAGGCGCCCGGTTGATCGTGGAGGTAAGTGCGGACCTCGACTACTACGAGGCCGATGAATCCGGCGCACGCTATGGAAACCGCACGGTTCGCCTGGCATTCCCCGACGGCTCCGTGTGGGTGAGCGAAATCCTGCTCTTCGGCGGCCGGATTGAACTGCACCCATCCATGTCAGACCGCAACATCCCCCTCAACGCAGCCTACGGCTATTGGGAAATCGGCCCGAACGGCCGGCCGATCCCCTTCCGCGAGGAAGAGGGCTCGGTACTCTTCGAGCTCCAGGGCCGCCCGGTCTTCCGGGGCATCCTCCGAACGGTGGAGCTCCACTTGCTTCCCTCCCTCCATGCCACCTGGGACGCGAACCGAAATGGAGAGGAAGACCCGGGCGAGGACCTTGACGGGGACGGCTTCCTGACCGAGCAGGACATCGCGCTGCCGGTGAGCTTTCGCTCAGCAAGACCGGAAAACCCGCTGGTCGGTTTCCGCCGCGAGGTCGATCCCCGGACCGGCGCGTTCCGCGTCCGGCAACTGGTCCGCGAAATCGCTCCGTCCTTTGGAGGACAATTTCGTGTCTTCGGCGACCCGACCGATCACCGGCGGCTCGACCCGGAAACCCGCCGACTCAGCGAGAAGTTCGATCCGGATCTGATCCCGGATTTCGTAAGCCCTGTCGCAGACGCAGAAGGTCTTCTGGCCCGACACGGCGGGAACCTTCTCGATGTCCGTTTCTTTTCCGTGTACAACTTCATGACCGAGATGCGCGAGGATCTGGCGGACCCGGGCTTCGCCCTGGACCGGCTGGTGCAGGCGCCCAACCCGCGCGACGCCACCTACGGAGCCTACCGCAGTGTGGATGATTCTCTGATCTTCGGCTCTCCGGCTGCCGAAACCCGGGCTTCCCGGACCCTGGCTGCGTTCGTGGATCACGACGCCACGCCCTTTGATTTCCATCCGGACGAGCCGGTTCTCTACGGTTTCTTCCCCTTTCAGTTCTACGGCGGCGTGCTCGACCAGGCCTGGCAGCGCCGGGTGATCAACGTCCGGAGCAGCGGCCTGCCGGGGGCCGCGCCCATGTTCACCGACGACCGTTTTCGACCCTACAGCTCGCGCTACGTCGGTCCCACCCCCACCGGAGTCCAGCGGGTCACCTTTGGCGTGGATCTGGACGGCGTGTTGTATGATCCGACTTCGATCAACTTCCCCAAGCCCCGCTTTCACGACTTTTTCGGCCCCTTGAAATCGGTCGCAGAATTCCTCGCCTCCCAGCGCGTGGATGCGGATCCCAACAGCGCCGAGCTGCTCGGACTTCCCGTGGTCGCGGCCGCGTTGGGAGATCTCACCCTCACAGACGCCAATCTTCTTCGCCGCATTGGCGGCACCTCGGGCGGGTTTGCGGATCGGACCCGCCATGCCCCCGGGCGGCTGGGGGCCGAGGCCAAGACCCCGGGCGCGGACCTCCCCGGACTTCATGCGGGATTCCTCACCTTCGGCCGCCCCGACCAATTGATCGACCCCCGGAATTCGCTCCTCGAGGACGACATCCGCGACGTGCTCATCAAGCGCGATGACACCGGCCGGTTGATCCGCGAAGACCGCTTCCTGGGTACCCCGGCACCACGTTTCGTGCACGGCTTCGCCAACAACGAGGACCGCAAGCGTTCCATCCGCACGGCCGTGCAGGCTCGCCTGCACTTCGCCGTCCTCACCGATCCACCGAACGTCACCCCCGAGGACCCCGCCACCTGGAAGCTCCGGCCCAACATCCTCGTCCGGGAACAACTGGCGGCGGACAACCGCCCGGACCTCGTCGTGACCAGCCAGAGCGAAGGCCACGAACCGATCCTCAAATTGGTGGCCGACACGGCGGTGGATTTCGTAGTGGACATGACGGCCGGAGCCGTGCTCGCGACAGTGACCGGCGGCGGTTTCGAGGGTTTTTTCCTGGGTGCCTGTGAACATCCCGAGCTCGGAGGGCAGGCCCTCGGCGCGATCCGCAATCTGGTTTTCGGAATTGTGGATGCAGAGTTCATGGAGCCGTATTTCGAAAAGAGCAACCGGGATGCCATCCATTTCATTCACCGGAATTTCACCTCCCTCACGGTCACCAACCTGCCCATTCCCGGCGTCAATTGGGGCGCGTCCACCCGTTTGCTCGGGGACCCGCTGCTTTACCCGAACATCTTACGCGTACTGACCAACGCCCCTGATAATCCGTCCACCAACGGAGTCGGGATCATCAGCCGGGCTCTGCTTCACATTTCCTCGCACCTACGTATCCCGGATTTCCTGAACCGTCCCACCTCCTTCTGCGATCTGCTGAATCATCCGCTCGAAAAGCTGAAGGACGAGATCAAAGCGACCTATTCGGTGGAGACGTTCGGAGGTCTGGGCAGCGCCGAAGCCGTGGGCGTGAAGATCTTGTCCATCGCCATTCCCCTGGAGGCACAGCTCAGTCCGGGGGTGTTCAGTCACACCTACTCCATCATCCGCAAGATCGATGTGCAACCCAGGGAACCCACGGAGGTCACGCTGGAATCGCTGCCTTGGCAACGTGTCTTTGCCACCTACCCGTACGCCGATGTCGTGCCGGACGAAACGTTTCTGCGCACCCTGTTGGGCCGGCGATTCGACCCGGATCCGGCCGTGGCCGCAGCGGCCACCGAGATCTGGCGCGCGGTCCAGCGCAAGTCCGTGCGCCGCTCGGTCGAGAACATCCGATACCAGAGTTACAAACTGCGCGCCTGGCAGATGCCCGGGATCAGCGCCACCCTCGCACCGTTCCAAAACACCGGCACCGGCCGGCGCGTGGGAGATTTCGCCCTGATCCCCAACCAGACGATCCTTCCCGTAACGGTCGCCGCCGGTGCCATGGTCTCCCGCGCCAACGAAAATGCCACCGCACGCGCCCTGGTCACCACGCCCGGCTACGAGGTGATCCTCCGCCAGGGCACCCTGATGAAGCCCCTCAACAACCCATGACCCTTCGGCACGGCCACGGCACTGCGTTGGTCCTTCAAGCCCCCCGCGACACACGGCGTTTTCGAAAAACCCCGTGTACGCATCGCCCCGGCCGGGCTGAGCCCGCGCCCTTCCCGGAGGCGGAAGCAGCGCGGCCTTGCCGGAAGCGGAGCCAAAGCCCATGTTGAGCACGAACAAACAACGCAACGAATCCTGGAGCAGTCACCATGGGCGACACAGTCATTCCCGAGGCGGTCCGCAAGGAGTTGAACCGACAATTCAATCACGAGTTGATGGCGGCGCATCACTACGAGGCCATGGCCTGGTGGTGCGCCCACCAAACCCTGCCGGGGTTTGCCCGGTTCTTCCGCAAACAAGCCACCGAGGAGCGCGAACACGCGGCGCGCATCGGGCGGCACCTGATCGATCGCGGGATCTGCCCCGCAGTCGAAGCCATCCCTGCGCCCCGCTGTGACTTCGCCTCGTTGCTGGAGGTGGCCCGCCACGCCCGGACCATGGAGCAAAACAACAGTCGCGGCATCCACGCCGCCTACGAAGCGGCGGTGACGGCGAAGGATTATCCGGCGCAGGTGATGCTGCACTGGTTCATCCACGAACAGGTGGAAGAGGAAGCCTGGACCGCGGAGATGGTGGCCCGGGTGGAAGCGGCCACTTGTGCCGGCGCGTTGCTCGATTTGGACCGGCACATCGAGCGGCTGTTGGAGGCCAAAGAAACCGGCGGAAGTTGATGGCCGGGGTGCCCCACCGAGGCGCACGTGCGTCGGGCCTGAATCACCGGTGCACCCCCGGCAGAGCCGGTCCGCGCTTCCGTCCGAGTCCCCGTCTCAGAGTTGTGGCGAGAACCACTGCCCAAGCCCCGACCGGCAGACCTCCTCAGGAAAGCCCGCTCAACCCGGCCCCGGCGAAGGGCAACCGGTCTCTCGGGGTTCAGCCGGGCGCGGCTCGCTGGGAAACCGGGCATCGAGAAACCGGCGCAGTTCCGCAGCCAGCCGCGGGCCGAAGCCGGGCACCTGGGAGATCTCCTCCACTGTGGCCCGGCGAAGCCGCTGGACCGATCCAAAGTGCTTGAGCAGGGCAGCCTTGCGAACCTCTCCGATCCCGGGAAACTCGTCCAACACGCTTTCGGAGATTTTCCGGAGCCGCAACTGGGCGTTGTAGGCGTTGGCGACGCGGTGGGACTCGTCGCGGATGCGCTGCAGCAGCTTCAGCGCGGGGTGGTCCAGGTCGAGGCGCAAGGGTTCCGACTGCCCGGGCCGATAAATCTCTTCGAACTCCTTGGCCAGGCCGATGATGGGGATGTGGCCGAGGCCGAGTTGATCCAGTTCCGCCTTGGCTGCGTTGAGCTGGCCCTTCCCGCCATCGATGAGGATCAAGTCGGGCAGACCGGCCGGCGCCGGGCGTCGCGCAGGGCGACCTTCGCGAACCGCCTGTTCGGTCTCCCGGACCAACTGCTGCAACTCGGCCGGCACGGGTTCGACCCCCTCGTGGCGCTCGGCCCGGGGATCGACGGTTCCTTCCCGCGCAGCGGCCTCAGCGGAAGGGGCCTCGACGGTCGTTGCGCCGGCCTCGGGCTGCAGCTCGCGCAGGAGGCGTCGGTAGCGCCGCCGCACCGCCTCGGCCATGCAGGCAAAGTCGTCCTGGCCTTCGACCGTCTTGATTTGCAGGCGGCGATAGTGGGCGCGGTCGGGGCGTCCGTTCCGGAAGCGGACGACACTGGCGACCTTGAGGGAGCTGCTGATGTTGGAGATGTCGAAGCCGTCGATGCGTTCCGGGGGCGCCGGCAGTCCGAGCACTTCGGCCAGCGCGGCCAGGTCGCGTTCCGGCTGGATGGCTACAGGCAGGGTGTAGGGGAGGCGCTCGAAGCGCTCTTGTTTGCGGGTGGTCTCGCGCAGGGCAAAAAGCAGATCGCGCAGCCGGGCGGCGCGTTCGTATTCCTGGCGCGCCGCCGCCTCGCGCATGGCGGCTTCCAGTTGGGCCTCTGTATCGCGGCACTGGCCCTCGAGGAATTCACAGGCTGCCAAAACCTGCTGCAGATACTGCTCGCGCGTAACGTTGCCAATGCAGGGGGCCGTGCAATGCTTGAGATGAGCGTAAAGGCAGTGACGGTAATCGGCCTCGGTGGGAGTGAGGGCCCGGCAACCGCGCAAATGAAACTGCCGGCGGGCCAAATCCATGACACGACGGAGGGCCGAGGAACTGGGGAACGGACCAAAATAACGCGAGCCGTCCTCGTTGCGAATCCGAGTGAAGGTGAACCGCGGAATCGGATCGTTCAGGTTCACCTTCACCATCAGAAACCGCTTGTCGTCACGGAAGCTGACGTTGTACCGGGGGCGGAATTCTTTGATCAGTTTGCCCTCCAGCAGCAGGGCCTCGGCCTCGCTGCGGACCACATGGACATCGAAGTCATGGATGCTGTCGACCAGGGCACTGAACTTGGGATCCCACGCCATCTGGCGCGAGGGATGAAAGTACTGGCTGATCCGTTTGCGCAGGTCGCGGGCCTTCCCCACGTAAATCACCGTGCCCAGTCGGTCTTTCATCAAATAGATCCCCGGCCGGTGCGGCACCGACCGGAGTTTCTCGCGCAAATGTTCAGGAACCGGCATGGTGAAGCTCAACGACAGTCGCGACGAGGGTGGGCGCCCGCTCGCGTTCGGGCCGTTCGAACGCCACCGCCCGGGCCGGCCGCCCCTCCATGGCCGGGTTCACATTCGGCCTCCGAATCCACCGCAGTGACATGACCCGCGCTTCGAAAACGTATGGGGCGTCCCGGGCCCCGTCCCGCGCGATCCCCTCGATCGCCCTGCATTCTAGCACCGGGCGGCTCTCCCCGGCAAATCCACGCCGGCTGCGCGGGGCCGGCCCCGGCGCTCTTGGACGCGAGGTGGCTGCCCGCGCCGCCTGGGGGCTGACCCTGCGGCGACGGACGACATTTGTTGCCGCGGCGAAGATTGCGCCGGCCCACCGGGGGCCGATCGTGGTAGGTTGCCTCCCGTGAGACGGATTCAGAAAGCCTGCCTGCAGCGCTTCGAGCAGTTGGCGCAGCGCTTCGGCGCCCGACGCCCCGAACAAGCCGTGGCGCTGTGGATGCAAAAAGCGCGGGAAATCAGCGAGAACCACGGCGTGCCGTTGGCAGAGGCACTGGTCTGGGTCGATGCCCGGCTGCAGGGCAAGTGGCGGCGATTCCGGTGGCGCCGGCAGGGGCGGCCGCCCTCGGCAGCGTCGGGCCGCGCATTGTTCTGCGATGCCGGTCTGGGTGGACTGGCACGCTGGCTGTGGGCCGCAGGGCAACCGGCGGTTTGGTGCCGGGATGCCGACGACAGCCAGTTGGTGCGGCGTGCACTGCAGGCAGGGGCGGTGCTGCTGACCACGGACAGCCTGTTGCTCGAGCGGCGCGTGGTTCGGTCCGGGCGACTGCCCACGGTATGGGTACCTCCCACCTTGCGCGTCACGGAACAACTGGCCCTGGTGTTCGATCAGCTTGGGTTGCAGCTACTGCCTCCCCGTTGCATGCGCTGCGGCGGACGATTGTGCCCGGTGGAAAAAGCCGCCGTGGCGGATCGCATCCCACCCCGCACCGCCCGGTGGCTGGAAGAGTTTTTCCTCTGTCAGAGCTGCGGAGGGCTGTTCTGGAAGGGCACGCACTGGCAACGCATCCTGAGTCGGCTTCGCGCCCTGGGGTTGCCGGGAGCCCCCGGATGAAAGTCGCAGAAGTGGCTAGGAACCACCCTGCGTCCTGCTTGTTCAGGTGTCTCTGTCCGCGGCAGGTGCTACCGGCCGGGGAAAACACCCCGTGAGAGTCGCCACCGGCGACACCGCTCGCCTCTCATTGGGCCGCCTTGGCCGGGTCAGCCTCCTTCGCGGACAATCCGCCCCGCGCGATTCCACGGGATCATCCGAGGATTCCTCCTGCCCGAGGCGAGCCGATGCGCCCAAGTTCGCCGAATTGGAAACCGGTGGGGTCATCGGCGTCCGGCTCCCCGGCGGCGCGTTGGATCTCCGACAGCCGGTTGGAAAAGTCATCGGGCGAACATAAAACCCGCGGGTGTCCTCGAAAGATCGAAGGGCGCTCGTGCAAACCACCGCTGGTGCGAGAGCCTGCTGCCAAGATGGCCGAACCGGCGAACCCCGGTTTCACACCCGCGCCCGGGAGACCGGAGGCGCAACCAACACCCACAGGCCCACCCGACGGAGGCGCGTCCGTGTGAGCGGCTGCGGAAACCGCCTGCGGCCAGATCGCTTGCCCCGAGGCGCCGGCAGGTCCTCACAAAGCTTCCCGAGCCCGGGGCCTAAAACGTATACCGCATCGTGACGCCCAGTCGGTTTCGATTGAATTCGCGGCCCTCGGCGTAGGGTGCCAGACGCGTGGATACCCGGTTCACCGCCGTGTCGTGCGTGTAACTACACTCCAGCTCCAGGTGGGAATTCACCCGGTAGGAAGCCGTCAACCCTGGCGTGTAAATCCAGTCCTCGCGCTGGACCGGCGCCTGCCAATCGCCGATGTACAAGGTGAGCCCCGCAGTCAGGGAGAAGCCAGCCGTCCACTGATGCCGCCAACTGAACTCGTACCGAATGTCCTCATACACGCTATGGCTGGTGAAGGCGGGCTGCTCGAACCGCGTGGCCCGGAAAACGAGGGTGTCCCTGCGCGTGGGCAGAACCGTGACCGTTGCGTCCATCCAGTAAAGAATCTCGCTTTGATGGAAGGCCGGCGGGGGTTGGTCCCAATCGCGCACGTCCGGCCCCGCCAGTACGGCCAGTTTGAGCCAGGAAACCGGCGATCCCTCGAGGCCCACAAGGAATCGGTGATAATCGTTGGCGTAGGGACTCGGCGCGCCGCGGAGTCGGCCCTGGTGTTGGTGACCGTGGCGATACCCCAGGATGCCGTGCAGGTGCGCCCCGATGGGGATGCCCAGGTCCAGGCCGCCCCAGGCGTCCCAACGGTCGATGTAGTTCTCGTACAGATAACGGTTCGGTTCGGGGTTGGGCAGTTGTTCCGTGCGGAAATCGTGGATGTAAACGCCGGCCACGGGTCGAACGAACCCGCGCGACAACGAGAGGGTGGCCTGCCACTGGCTGCGGTACAGCACGGCGTCCCGGCGGTCCCGCAGAGGAATCCCCCCAATGGCACGGCAATCGCCGGGCCGAAGAGTCACCGGCCCCCAGTGGCTGCCGTCGACCCCCATCCACTGATGGCGCCACTCCCATTTGGCTCCCTCCCAGACACCCGAAAGGTTCAAGCTGGCCCGATGAGCCACAAAGTCCTCCGAAGAGGCCCGATGGAACCAAGTGAACTCGGGCGCGTAGGAAGCCGCCAGATTCAGCCCCGGACCGGGCCGCCATTGGAGGGTGAGACCCGGCGTGACCGCTGTCACCCACGATTCCCGTTTGGGAAGGCTGACGGTGGGTCCGGGAGGGCCGGTCATTCCCGGAGCCGGCCTTGTGTCCAGAATGAACACGTTGTCATCGTACAGTTCCTGCACCGCCAGGCTGGCGTTCAGGGTGAGATTGGAATGCACCAGCCAGGTCGCCTCGACGTGCGTCAGTGTCATCACGAGCACTGCCAGGCCGGACGCGAAAAAGCGCCCCCGGCTTGCCACCGGGAGCCCTTCGCCTCTCTGGCCGGGCACCGGGAGGTCACCCTTCCAAAATTCCGTGATGCGTCTCATGTCTTCATCCTCGGCGCGCGACGACGTTGGTCACGTCGGGGAAACCACTCAGGAACCCGCCCGGCTGGAGGGCAGCCGCCAGGTGAGGGCCGCTCCCAACAGCAGGAGAAGGCCGGCGGTGACAAACGAGGAGGTGTAACTGCCACCACTTTGCGCGGTGAGCGTCTGCTGCAGCCGGGGCAACAACAGGCCGCCCACGCCCCACGCGGTGAACAACAATCCGTAGTTCATCCCGAAATGTTTCAGGCCCCACAGGTCCTTGGTGAAGGAAGGGAAAAGGGCGAGGTTGGCTCCGTAGTTGGCCCCGATGAGGGCGGCCAGCAGAACCACCAGCAGTCCGGGCACCCCCGGTGAACCGGTAATCGGGATGGCGGTGAACATCAGTAACGCTTGCAGCCCCAGGACCAGGAGCAGGGTTTGCTTCCGTCCCAGCCGGTCGGACAGTGCCCCTGCCAGGATCCGGCCTCCGGCGTTGCCGATGGCCAGCACCGCCACCGCGAGGAACGCCCAGTCGCCCATGCTCTTCCGGGCCATGCCGCTGACGCTCCCGATCACCATGAGCCCCGCACCGGCACCGATGCAGTAAATGATCCACAGCCACCAGAAGCGGCCTTGTCGCAGCATTTCCCGCGGCGGCGTACCCTGCTGCGCAGCGGCGGTGGGGTTGGGAGCGGCACCTGCAGTCGGTGCGACAGCCGCCGGCGGGTTCTTCAGAAGCTGCGCCAATCCACAGACCATCACCACGAATCCCAGGCCCAGAATGAGCATGGATTGCTGCAGGCCGAACCTTCCCAACAGATACTGGGACAACGGCGCCAAATACACCGGGGCGAGACCGAATCCGGACACCACCAAACCCGCGACCAGACCGGTGCGTTGGGGCGGGAACCATTTCAGCGCCGGCGGTGTGGCCGAGGCATACCCGAATCCGATCCCCGCTCCCACCAGAAGACCAAACCCCAGCAGCCAGAGCGGATAACTCTGCGTGGTGGAGATCAACACCATTCCCGCCCCCACCAGCAAGCCACCCAGCGTGGCCGTGACGCGAGGGCCCCACCGGTCCTGGCATCGACCCGCCAGGATCATGGTGAAGGCAAAGACCAAACAGCAGAGGGCATAGGGATCGTTGAGTTGTTCCCCCTTCCAACCGAACTGCTGTTCGATCGCGCCCTTGAACAGGCTCCAGGTGTAAAGGACCCCCAATGCCAGGTTGATGCCCGTGCCGGCGAAGGTGACAACCCAGCCGCGCAGAGACGAGGCCGGAGTGGGTTCACTGGAAGCATTCATGGCTCGTGCAGGGAAGAACCACCGACTCCCGCGCCGGGGCGGCCGTGACGCACCGCGGGACACCGTTTGGAGGCCGGCGTGACAAGCAGCGTGCCGTTCCGGCCCGCGGAAACAATGCGTCGGAATGCACGCCTGATCATCAGAGCACCGCATATCGGCATCGCACCGAACAAGCACACCTTTTCTTGGCAAAGATCCACCCTGCCTTGCCGCCCGCGGACATGAGCCCCGCCCTGGGGCAGGTTTCACCGGTTGCGTTCGACCCGACAGGGTGGATCCCGGCGGCCGAGGTTCGCCGCGAAAAGGGCGGGGATCGGTCGGAAATCGAGGCCGGGGACGCAACCGGAGCACGACACCGCGAGCCGGGCAACGAACCGCTGTTTATGCCAAACCGACTTTTCTCGTGGTCGGTCCGGAACCGATGCGCAACGAGTTGTAAATCTCGACCGGCTCTTTCGCCCCGCGCAGGGAGGTGAACCCCGTTGCTCCCGAAGACGGCCCGCGCGTTTTTCCCGGCCAGGGGGTTGTCCTTGAGGCGTCGGGCTCCTTTCCCCGCCGCGCGGGAAAGCCCGAGTCACCGGCAGCAGGACCACCACGGCACGCACCGGATGCACCACCCCAGAGGTTCAAGAAGCCGGAACGCCCATCAAAAAAAGCCCGGCCGCAGAGGCGACCGGGCTCGCTGCAAGGACGAAGTCGCAGGGGCCGAAGCTTCAGAGTCGGCCCTTGACCAGGATCTCCACCACGGATGGATCGGCCAGGGTGGTGGTGTCCCCGATCTGGTCGGGTTGGCCCTCGGCGATCTTGCGCAGGATGCGACGCATGATCTTGCCCGAGCGGGTCTTGGGCAGGGCCGGGGCGAACTGGAGCTTGTCCGGCGTGGCGATGGGCCCGATTTCCTTGCGCACATGCGCAATGAGTTCCTTGCGCAACTCCTCGGAGGGCTCCACGCCGTCCTTGAGGGTCACGAACGCGTACAGGGCCTGCCCCTTGATTTCATGCGGCATGGGCGCCACGGCGGCCTCGGCGACCTTCGGATGGCTGACCAGGGCGCTCTCCACCTCCGCGGTGCCGATGCGGTGACCGGACACATTGACCACGTCGTCGATGCGCCCCAGGAGCCAGTAGTCGCCGTCTTCGTCCACGCGTGCGCCATCCCCGGTGAAGTAAATGTCCGGGTACATGGTGAAGTACGTATCGATGAAGCGATCGTGGTCGCCCCAGGTGGTCCGCATCATGCCCGGCCAGGGCTTCTTGATGCAGAGTTTGCCGCCCTCGTTCGGGGCGCATTCGGTCCCGTCGTCGCGCAGGACCACCGGTTCAACCCCGAAGAAGGGGCGGCCGGCGCTGCCCGGCTTGAGGGTGTGCGCCCCGGGCAGCGGTGTGATCAGATGGCCCCCCGTTTCGGTCTGCCACCATGTATCCACAATGGGACAGCGGCCCTTGCCGATGACCCGGTGATACCAGATCCACGCCTCCGGGTTGATGGGCTCGCCCACCGAGCCGAGGACCTTCAGCGAGCTCAGGTCGTACTTGTTGGGCCATTCCTCGCCCAACCGGATGAGGGAACGGATGGCCGTGGGCGCCGTGTAAAACTGGGTCACGCGGAACTTCTCCACGATCTGCCAGAACCGGCCGGGATCCGGATAGGTCGGCACCCCTTCGAACATGAGGCTGGTGAACCCGTTGCAGAGCGGGCCGTACACAATGTAACTGTGGCCGGTCACCCAGCCGATGTCGGCCGTGCACCAGAAGCGATCGTCCTCCTTGATGTCGAAGACGTACTTGGTGGTCAGGGCCACGTGCAGGAGGTATCCGGCGGTGGAATGCACCACCCCCTTGGGTTTGCCGGTGGAGCCCGAGGTGTAGAGCATGAACAGAAAGTCCTCGGCGTTCATCGGCTCGGGCTCGCAGCGCGGCACCGCCTTGGCCATGAGCTCGTGCCACCAGAGGTCGCGTCCCTCCACCCACGGGATGGAAGCGCCGGTGCGTCGCACGACGATGACTTTCTCGATGCTCGGGCAGTTGCGACAGGCCTCGTCGGCAATGGTCTTCAAGGGGATCTGTTTGCCGCCGCGCAGGCCCTGGTCGGCGGTGATGAGGATCTTGCAGGTGGAATCATTGATCCGGCCGGCGAGGGCCTCGGCACTGAACCCGCCAAAGACGACCGAGTGGATGGCGCCGATGCGGGCGCACGCGAGCATGGCAATCGGCAGCTCGGGAATCATCGGCAGGTAGATGCTCACGCGATCGCCTTTGCGCACGCCGAGGCTCTTGAGGACATTGGCAAAGCGGCAAACCTCTTCCAGCAATTCCAGGTAGGTCAACTTCCGAACGTCCGGTTCCGGCTCGCCCTGCCAGATGAGCGCCACTTTGTTGGCGCGTCCGTTGCGGACGTGCCGGTCCAGGCAGTTGACCGACACGTTCAGCACGCCGTCCTCGAACCAGGTGTGATGGATCTTGCGTTCCCGGGTGTTCCAGACGTATTTGCGGGCCACCGTGGGCTTCTTGTACCACTCGAGCATTTCACATTGCTCGAGCCAGAAGGCATCCGGTTCACGAATGGAGCGTTCGTACATCTGCCGGTATTGCTCGGCGTTGATGTACGCCTGCTGGACGAACTCCGGGGGCGGTGGGAACGTGCGATGTTCTTGTAACAGGGAGACGGTCGAGGTGGTAGTGCTCGCGTTGCTCATAAGTCGCGTTTAGCTTTTCGCTTCCTGTGCAAAAGATCAAAGCACGCAGGGGAGGGCCTGTCAACCCGCTTCGCCCCACGGGTCGTTTGTCCGGTCGCACGGGCGGCTCGGCTCCCGCATGCGCCGCCCTGCGCGTGGCCGGTTCCGGGGATCCGCGCAACGAGGAGCCGGCGCCTTTCGCGCGGCGGGGCTACCGTGCACTCCGGGCCTGCAGCAGGGGATGAATGCGCCGCAGGGTCTCCAGAGTGCGCGCCAGCTCCGGCTCCACGCGGTTGCGAAGCTCGTCCGGCACGGGACGTTCGGGATCGCGCCAGCCGCCGACCCAGTCGAGGGTGCTCATCATCGCACCGCCGAGGCCGAAGGCCCAGGCGTCGTCTCCCTCCTCGCCGGCCAGCGTTCGCCAGGCCAGCGCCCAACCGCGCACCGTGGGTTCGAACTGGTAGCCGCCCCCTCCGCATACCAGGAGGGGCAGCCCTGTTTGTCGGAGGTGCCGCGCGATTTCCAGCACGACGTTGTTGGTCATCTGAAGGTGGGTGAGCGGGTCGCCGGCGAGAATGTCCATGCCCAGTTCGACGACCAGAACCTCCGGTCGAAAGGCTTCGAGCAAAGACGGAACGATGGTCTGGTAGGCTTTGAGGAAAGCGGCATCGTAGGTGCCGGCGGGCAGGGGGACGTTGACGTTGTAGCCGAAACCGGGGCCCTCTCCGAGCTCCTGCTCGAATCCGGTCCCGGGGTAGAGGGTGCTTCCGGACTCGTGCAGCGAGACGGTCAGCACGTCGCTGCGCTGGTAGAAGATGGCCTGCACGCCGTCCCCGTGATGGGCATCGAGGTCCAGGGCCATGACCCGTCGGCCCGCGGCGGCCAGGAAATCGCAGGCGAGGGCGACGTCATTGAGGTAACAGAAACCGCCGGCGTGTTCCGGGTGGGCGTGATGGAACCCGCCGTGGAGGTTGAAGGCGATGTGGGCCCGACCTTGCAAAATGAGTTCGGCAGCCGTCAGGCCGGCCCCGCAGGCCCAGCACGCGTAATCCCAGAGGTCGCGGAAGACGGGGGTATCGGGCCCACCGAGGCCGGCGTGAAGCCCCTCGGCGGTCAGCTCGCCGCGGGCGGCGCGCTGGAGAAGATCAAGGTACCGCGGCGTGTGGATGCGTTCGAGTTGCGCGCGGGAGGCGGGTTGGGGACGGACCTCGCACAGGTGAGGGGCGCCCAGCAGACCGGCGTTGAGCAACTGCCGACGGGTGGCGGAAGCGCGCTGGGTTTTGAAGGGACAGTCCGGCGGATAGCTGAGCGCCTCGGTTTCCGGCGCGTACACCAAGGCCAGGATGCGATCGCTCATGCTCGAGGCGGGCCGCCTTCAGCCGGCCCGCAGGGCGAAGTTCCCCGGTTCAGGTGAACTCCAGCTCATAGTGGTACACATTGCCCACCAGGCGGCTGCTGACCTTGCACTCGGCCTTGTTGAACACGGCCTGCATGGCCTTGTTCTCCACCAGGACCTCGGCGGTGAAGCCGCTGATGCCGTTGCGGCGCGCAATCCGCATGAGGTGTTTGAGCAGAAAGGTGCCGATGCCCCGGCGTTGCCAGGCGTCGTGCACGGTGAAGGCCACCTCCGCACGGTTGGTCCTGGGGTTGAGGTAGTAACTGCCGATGGCGATGATCTGTTCGCCCGCCGGATCCGGCAGCACGCCCACGATGCAGACGTCGTTGCGATGATCGATGTAGACGAAGTCCTCGATCTGCCGGCGGGGAATGACGCCGTCTTTGACCGCCTGCATGAAGCGGAAATAGATGGATTGCTGGGAAAGGCTGTAGAAATGCTCCCGCATGCGGGGCACGTCGGTGGGGTGGATGGGCCGGAAATTGATCAGCGTGCCGTCGTTGAGCAGGAAGGTGGTGCGCAGTTCCTTGGGGCCGACGATGATCTTGCCCTCCTTGTCCGCCATTTCCGCGGAGAGATACTTGGCTTCGATGGCCTCCCGCAGGAGCTGGGCACGGAACTTGGGGTGGGCGATGCTGATGAGAGCCAGGGCCCGCTCGGAAACGCTTTTCCCGTGGAGATAGGCCACGCCGTATTCGGTGACGACGTAGTTGACCCCCGCGCGGGGGGTGACGACGCCGGCACCGGGACTGAGCCGGGTGACGATACGGGAGACGGTCCCGTTTTGCGCGGTGGACGGGAGCGCGATGATGGCCTTGCCGCCCGGCGCCTTGGCGGCACCCCGGTTGAAGTCCACCTGGCCCCCCACGCCGCTGAAGAACTTGGATCCCAGGGAATCGGCGCAAACCTGACCGGTAAGATCCACCTCCAGCGCGACGTTCACGGCCACCATTTTGTGCTGCTGACTGATGATGTGCGGGTCGTTGACGTACTCGGTCGGCTGAAAGGAGAAGACGGGGTTCCGATCGATGTAATCGTAGAGCCTGCGGGTGCCGAGGCAGAAGCTGGTGACGATCTTGCCGCGGTCGAGGGTTTTGCGTTTGCCCGTGATCACGCCCGCCTCGATGAGGGGGATGATGTCGTCGGTGATCATCTCGGTGTGGATCCCGAGGTCCCGCTTGTCGGTGAGGAACCCGAGGAGGGCGTGCGGGATGCGGCCGATGCCGAGTTCGAGCGTGGAGCCGTCGTCGATGAGCGCGGCAATGTACTCGGCGATCTGGCGGGTGACGTCGGTGACCTCGGCGGGCGGCACTTCCAGCAGCGGATCTTCGCAGGGAACGAGGATGTCCAGTTTCAGAATGTCGATGAGCGAGTCGCCGTGCGTCCAGGGCATGTTGGGATTCCCCTGGGCGATGACCAGGGAGGCGTTTTCGGCGGCGCTTTTGACGATGTCCCCCGAGATTCCCAGGCTGCACATGCCGTTTTCGTCGGGCGGACTCACCTGGATAAGGGCGACGTCCAGGGGAAGCTGACCGGAGTGGAAAAGTCGCGGGATGTCGGACAGGTGGATCGGGGTGTAGTCGCCGAGTCCCTCCTGAATGATGTTGCGGACGTTTTCCGCAATGAAAAAGGAGTTGACGCGGAAGTACTGGGTCAGCTCGCGGTGCGCATACGGGGCCTCGCCGAACGTAAGCAGGTGGACGATCTCCGTGTCGGGCAGTTCCTGCGCTCGCCGGGTGAGGGCCCGAACCAGGGCCAGGGGCTCGGCGCAGCCGGTGCCCACGAAGACGCGTTGACCGGGCCGGACCCGGCGCACGGCCTCTTCGGCCGTCTGGATTTGAGCGGCGTACTTCTGTTTCCAGTTCGGATCGAATTTAATGGGCGACTTGCTCATGGGCGGAAGCATCGAGACCGGTCAGGGTCATGCGGGCGTCGGCCACGTACGGGCGCATGCCGACCGGGCCGACCACAAAGGGATTGATGTCGAGTTCCTGGATTTGGGGATAGTCGGTGGCCAGCTGGCTGATGCGTTGCAGGGCGCTGGCGATGGCCTCCAGATCCACGGGCTCCTGGCCCCGCGCCCCCTCCAACAGCGCGTACGAGCGGGTGCTCTTGAGCATTTGCATGGCCTCGTCCTGGGTGATGGGCGCCAGGTAAAAGGTCACGTCCTTCATCACTTCCACAAAAATGCCACCCAGGCCGAACATCAACAGGGGACCGAAATTCGGGTCGCGGGTCATCCCGAGAATCACCTCCCGGCCCCGGGGTCCCATCTTTTCGACGTATGCGCCCCGCACCCGGGCCCGGGGGGCCCGCCTCTGGATGCGCACCATCATCAGGTCAAAGGCATCCCGGACCTGTTCGGCCGTGGCCAGGTTGATGCGGACCCCGCCAAAGTCGGATTTGTGGATGATGTCCGGAGAGGAAATCTTGAGCACCACCGGGTATCCGATGCGTTCCGCCACTTCGACGGCCTCATCGGCCGTGCGCGCCAGTTGGCCCGGCAACACGTTGAAGTCGTAGGCACGCAGGATCTCTTTGGCTTCGACCTCGCCCACCTGACGGGTGCCGCTGCGGACGTGCCACTGCAGGACGCGGTTGACGCGGCGGCGATTGACGGCGATGCGGGCGACCACCCGGGGCGGCCGGTTGCGCCAGGCGGAATAATCGCACATGGCCTTCAGAGCGGCCACGGCCCGTTCCGGGGAGGGGTAATTGGGGATGCCGGCGCCCACGAGCAACTCCTGGGCCGCCGCCACCTCGCGACCGCCCATGAATGCGGCCAGCACGGGCTTGACCCCGCGGTGGGCTTCAATGAGCCGACGGGCCAATTCCGTGGGCCGGGTCATGTTCTGCGGCGTGACCAGCACGATGATGGCGTCCACGGTTTCATCCTCCTGCACCAGTTCGAAGGCCGCCATGTACCGGTCGGGGTCGGCATCCCCGATGACGTCCACGGGGTTGCCGACCGAGGCCGCCGCGGGCAGAGCCTGGCGCAGGCGCTGCCGAATGGGTTCGGAGGGCGCCACCATGCGCAAGCCCCGCAGCTCGGCCGCATCCGCGGCCATGATGCCGGGTCCGCCCGCATTGGTGATGACGACCACACGGTTCCCGCGCGGCAGCGGTTGAAAGGCGAAGGCGCGGGCGTAGTCGAAAAGCTCCTCGAAATGCTCGGCGCGGATGACTCCGGCCCGTTTGAACGCGGCCCCGTAGGCCATGTCCGCGCCCGCCAGGCTGCCCGTGTGCGAGGAAGCGGCTTTCGCGCCGGCCTGGGTGATGCCCACCTTCAACACGATGACGGGTTTCACGGACGCGGCCGCCTCCGCCACTTGCAGGAATTTGTTGCCGTCGGTGATGTTCTCGAGATAGCTGACAATGACACGGGTTTCCCGGTCTTCGGTGAGGGCTTCGAGAAAATCGGCTTCGTTCAGGTCGGCCTTGTTGCCAATGCTGAGGACCTTGCTGAGGCCCACCCGTTCCTTGACGGCCCAGTCCAGAATGGCCACGCAGAGAGCGCCCGACTGGGAGATCACCGAGATGGGGCCGGGCGGCGGCAGGGCGGCGGCAAAGGTGGCGTTCATCCGGTGATGAAGGTTCATGACCCCCAGACAGTTGGGGCCCATGAGCCGGACGCCCGCCGCCGCACAACGCTCCACCAGCTCCCGTTCCAGCGCCGCGCCCTCCGGGCCGACCTCCTTGAAACCCGCAGTGATGACCACCACGGCCCTGGCACCGGCCCGAATGGCGCTCTCCAAAGCCTCCCGGACCGCAGGGGGAGGTACGACGATCACGGCCATGTCCACGGGCTTGCCGTAGGCGTCCAGGCTGGGATAGCAGGGCAGGCCGAGCACTTCACTGGCTTGCGGGTTGACGGGGACAATGGTGCCCTGAAAGCCGCTGGCCAGCAGGTTGGCCACCACCGCGTGGCCCACCTTGCCGGGGCTGCGCGAGGCGCCAATCACGGCCACCGTGTTCGGAGAAAGCAACGATTCCAACATAGCAATGTGTTTTCAGCCGTCGCGGTTCCCGGCCGCAACGGTCCTGTCGATCCGGGCGGCGCCGGCGCGGTTGGAGCCGACCGGCCGCGCTCCCAAGATGCACCACCCCATGGTGGCGGCTTGGCCCGACTTGTCAAAAGATCACCGTTTTTTGTGGCCGACCCGCCAAATCCGAACCATTGAAGCAGCTCTGCCACCTCCCCGGAGGCAACGGCCGGACCCGCAGCAGATCTCGAGCGGCGTTCAGCCCTGCTTGCCCAGGAGCTGCGCCCGGTACTGGGTCGGGGACTGGCCGAGAATCTTTTTGAACACGCGGTTGAAATGCGTCAGCGACTGGAACCCCACCTCGAAGGCAATTTCACTGACGCGCAGGTTCGGGTTGAGCAACAGGTTCTTGGCTCTCTCGATGCGCACCCGCGACAGGTAATCCGTGAAATTAATGCCGGTGGCCTTTTTGAACATCTTGCAGAAGTAGAACGTGCTGGTGTTGACCGCCTTGGCCACGCGGCCGAGCGACAAATCCTCGGCCATGTGTTCCAAAATGTATTCCTTGGCCCGGGTGATCACCGGCGGTTCGGCGTTCTTCTGCTGGAGCAGCACCTGGTTGCTGATCATCGCCAGATGCTGCGCAAAGATGGTCAGAAGTTTGACCACCGACTCATGCTGTCGCGGCGAAACCACCCGCGTTTTGAAGAAGGCCTCTTCGAGCCGACGCCGGTCGTACTCCAGACCCCACTGCTCCAGCGTCTCGCACACTTTGGCAAACTGACTGCGCGTGGGTCGTTTCCGGAAGACCTGCCCGGTCTGGAGAAACCCGACCACCTGGTTGCCGAGCCGGATGGGCACGGCCGTGTCACTCATGCCGGCAAAACACGTGATCGTGCGGGCGCCCTCCACGGCCATGGCCACCAGCCGCTCCTGCACCTGCAGGCAGGCGGCACAGGACCGGCTTTTTTCCGACATCAAACTGCAGAACGGGCTCTCGTTGCGTTTGCCGTGGTGGGTCAGACGCCAGCTTTCCACCGGACGCAACGAGACCACCAGACCCGTGGCCTCGGAAAAGGCCCGCTCGTACTCCTGGTAAATCTCCGAGCGCAACAGCGCCTCGATGAGGCTCCGGCTTTCCGCCGGGTTCATCAGGGTGACCTTCTCGGCGGCGACCTCTCGCCCCGAGGGCTGAGCCGGAGAGTTTTTCTCCACGGGCGATTTGCCGGCACCGCCGGACCGGGCGGCGGCAGGGGTGGCTTGCTCAGGTGAGGACTGAGCAGCGGTTGTTTGCATGGCACCAATTTAGGCCAAACGCCCCTGCGCCACAACTGCGAACCATGCGGCCTGGTCGAACATGGCCCGCCCGATGCCAAAGCAGTCGCGACCCGCCCGCCCATCCACGGCCGGATCGGCCCAACGGCTTCGAGCTCCGACTCACGGACTCCGGTCCGGCTGACCGCCGAAGCAGACCATGGCCGGATGCCCTTGGAACCCTCAAGGGGATGAATGGCCGGCCCGACGGTCGGGACGCCGCAGCGGCACCGGACCGGGACCCTCGCCACCAAGATTCACGGAATCCGCAACCGTGGGACGGATTCCGATCGGAATGCTGACCCGGGCGGGCCAGGACGAACGTCTCCGGGTTCTGTTGCCCCTGCGGCATTTCGTTCGCACCTCCGGCGCAGGCCCCGGTGTCCCTTTGCCGCACCAGATCGAGCCCCCGGGAAACCCGGAGCCCCTTCGCGCAGCCCGGGTACACTCCGGGAATCGCCCCAAGGCGGATCTCGGAATACGCGGGACCGGCTGGTTCAACGCCGCTGCAACCGAGCAGGGTGTTTTGCCCGGAGCCCGCCCGTTCCCCGGGCAGCATTTCGCCCGGCGCGGTTTGATGGTTGTCGCGGGTGGCACCTCTCCTTATGTTGAGCGCCTGAGCTATGAAGGATTTTTTTGCAACGGTGGAGACCCGGCAATCGGTCCGGGCCTATCAGCCGCGGCCTCTGGCGCCCGAGCAACTGGAGAAGATCCTGCAAGCGGCCCAGCGGGCGCCGTCCGCCGGAAATCTTCAGGCCTATGAGATCGTGGTGGTGAAAGATCCGCCGACGATACGTGCGCTGGCCGCCCTGTGCTACAACCAGATGTTCATTGCCCAGGCGCCGGTGGTGCTGGTGTTCTGTGCCGATCCGGCCCGCTCGGCGGCGAAATACGGGGCCAAGGGTGAAACGCTGTACAGCATTCAGGACGCCACGATCGCCGCGGCGTATGCGGAGCTGGCCGTGGCGGCGCTGGGATTGGCCACCTGCTGGGTCGGTGCCTTCGACGAGGCGGAGCTGGCGCGTCGCCTGAAGTTGCGCCCCGGGCTCCGGCCGGTGGCGCTGTTCCCGATTGGCTGGCCGGCCGAACAACCGGCGCGGACCCCGCGGCGGCCCCGGGCCGAGGTGGTGCACGAGTTCGAGCCTTGAAGCCCGTTGAAATCCCGATCTGTCCGCGAGAACCTCGCCCTCACGCCACAACCGCAAGGCGACCCTCTCCCTGCAGAGGCATTCTCCGCGTCGCTGGTGCAACAACGACCGCTTCCGGCCCGGTCACCCGCCATGGCGGCCCACAGGGACTCTGATCAGGCGAGGAAACCTCCGGCTCGAGCCGGGCCGCGAACAAGTTGCGACAGGCCGGCGCGTACGGTCCGGATGAACTGGTCGCCCAGGGCGGTCATCCGGGCGCAGGAGGCCGTCGGCAGAGCAGGTGTTTCCATCGCGGCCGCACGCCCTGACGTGGAGACCGAGCCGTAAAAGTCTCACGCCCCTCGGCAGAGAACCGGTCCTCGAACGGCTCACAGGCCTTCGAGGAGCTTCTTCCAGCGCGCCCACGCAGCCTCTCGAGCGCGGCGATTCTCCGGAGAGGCATCCGGTGCCTCGCCGGCGCGCATGAACCCGTGCCCGGCGCCCTCGTAGATCACCGGCTCGAACCGCTTGCCCAACCGATTCATGGCATTGGAAGTGGCTCCAAGGGTGGCATTGACGCGTGCATCGTTGCCCGCGTAGAAGCCGTAGACGGGCGCCTGGATGCGCGCCAGGTCCTCCTCGCGATCCGGGCCGGCGCCGTAGAACACGAAGTAAGCGCGAGGTTCCTGCGCCAGCGTGGCCAGTCGAAAAGCCTGGCTCCCGCCCCAACAAAAGCCGGCCACGGCCACCCGGCCGTTGCAGGCAGGCAGTCGGGACACGTACCGGATCACCGCGCGAAGGTCGGCCACGATCTGGTCCTGCGGCAGTCCCGCGATCGCCTTGCGCACGGCCTCGGGCGATCCAAGCTCGGAGGTGCCTCCGCCGCCCGGAGCGGCTCCCGACAACAGATCGGGCGCGGTCGCCACGTACCCCGCCTCGGCCAGTTGATCGGTCACGCTGCGAATCCAGTCGCTCAATCCAAAAATCTCGTGAATCACCACCACCGCCGGCACGGGCTGCGGCCGCTCGGGATGGGCCACGTAGCATTGAAGTTCCCGGTTGTCGTACCGCACCCGGACCCACTCCAGGTGTCGGGGAGACCGGTCCAGGCGGGCCCGGGCCCAGTCTTGAGAACAAGCAGGCCGGGCGATACCCAGCAGGCCAATCAGGAGCAGTGAACTGCAGGCGGTCGTTTTCATGATCGGATCACGGTTCCGAAACGTTTCTGGCACCATCCGCCCGAGCCGTTCTTGCCCAGGGCGGATCTGCCGGCTGTTTCGTCGGCGCAAAGTTAGCCCAAACCGGGGCTGATGCATGTCCGTGGCGGGGAAAACCCCCGGCGTGTTTCCCAAAACCGGGAAGAGACACCAGAGCAGATTCTCACTTCGCGCAAAGTGACCGACTTCTCGCAAGTCCCTCGGCAAGCGGTCAGGGCAAGGGTCCTGAGACACTGCCGCAGTGTTGTCCACACCTCGGATTCGCTGTCCCTTTTACGGCTTGCCGGGGACAACCCCCGGCCTCAGGGAACGCTGGCAATTCCCCGACACGCCGGTGCCGGCGCCACAGGCCGTGCCGTACCAAGACCGAGGCAGGCGCCATGGCGCGGCCCGTTCTGGTGCCCGGTGGCCAAACGGCCGCTCCCGAAAGACCGACAAGCCACGCGGGCGTGTCCCTCAACCGGCCGGTCAGTCGAGAGGTGGACCAACGGACAAAAAGGCTCGGCTCCCCTGAACAGCGCCGGGCCCTGCGGAACCGGGACGCAAATTGGAGGGAAAAATGCGCAATCTGGTGTCGCGCCCCGTGCCTGG
Source organism: Limisphaera sp. (assembly GCA_026417315.1). Lineage (GTDB taxonomy): Bacteria > Verrucomicrobiota > Verrucomicrobiia > Limisphaerales > Limisphaeraceae > Limisphaera. The sequence continues at coordinate 6,334 of JAOADM010000011.1, read as the reverse complement.
CACAGGCAGAATCCTGTTCCGTCGGGCCAAGGCGCAGTTCTCCAAAACTGCGCCGGCGCAACGGAACCAAGGCCAGAGCCAAACCCGGGATGCCAACCCAGCAATCCAGAGTTATGAAATGGCTGCACAAAATCCGGCGGCTGAACCGTGGAAGGAAGGCCGTGGCGGTTTGCCAGCGGCACACAAAGCTCGCGGCACCGTGGGATGCTCAACCGACGCCTGCCCGGGCTCGTCGGGGCGGTCGAGCGCTGGAGCATCCGGGCAGGGCAGGGCAGGGGGCTGTTCATCGGACGCAGGGGCGACGCCGCGGATCGGCTGTCCACCGGGGCCGGATTTCGTTCCTGCTGACGGTTTGCGTTTGTGTTGCGGGTTGCGCCACAGCACGTGCCGCGGAGTGGTTCCCGGCGCCCGCACAGTCGGTCCCGTGGGAGGCCCGGCCCTTTGCGCCGTCGCAAGTGCGACTTTTGCCCGGGCCGTTTCGAACGGCGCAGGAAATGGACGCACGATGGCTGTTGCGGTTGGAGCCGGATCGCTTGCTGGCGCCATACCGCACCGAGGCGGGTTTGCAGCCCAAAGCGCCACGGTACGAAGGTTGGGAGTCCATGAGCATCTCCGGGCACAGCCTTGGGCATTACCTGTCTGCCTGCGCCCGACTGTACCAGGCCCTGGGCGATCCCCAATTCCGGCGTCGGGTGGAGTACATCGTGGAGGAACTGGCCGTTTGTCAGGAGGCGCGCGGCGACGGGTTCGTGGGCGGGATGCCCGAGAGCCGGCGCGTTTTCGCGGAGATTGCCCGGGGCGAAATCCGGTCCGGCGGCTTCGATCTGAACGGCTCCTGGGTGCCGTGGTACAACCTGCACAAATTGTTCGCCGGGTTGCTGGACGCGCATGCCTACTGCACCAACGCGCGCGCCCTGGAAATCGCGGCGCGCCTGGGAGATTGGGTCCACAACGTCACCCGGAATCTCACCGAGGACCAGTGGCAACGGATGCTCGCATGCGAATACGGCGGAATGAACGAGGTGTTGGCCGAGTTGGCGGCCCGGACCGGTCGCCCGGTCTATCTGGACCTGGCCCGCAAATTCTACGACCGCGCCGTGCTGGATCCGCTGGCCGAGGGTCGTGACGAGCTTCGGGGCAAACACGCCAACACGCAGATCCCCAAAACCATCGGTGCCGCCCGGATCTTCGAATTGACGGCGGAGCCGCGGTATGCCGCCATCGCCAGCAACTTCTTTCACATCGTGTTGCGCAGCCACACCTATGCCACGGGGGGCAACAGCGAGGGCGAACACTTCGGACCGCCCGGTCGGCTCAGCAACCGGCTCGGCGCCAACACCACCGAGACCTGCAACACCTACAACATGCTCAAACTCGCACGGGCCCTGTACCGGTGGCGGCCGGATGCCGCCCTCGGCGACTACTACGAACGGGCCCTTTGGAATCACATCCTGGCCTCCCAACACCCGGAAACCGGGCAGGTTCTGTACTTTCTGCCCCTGCGGCCGGGCGGCCAGAAAAGCTTCATGGATGACCACGCCTTCACCTGCTGCAGTGGCACGGGCATGGAAAACCATGCCCGCTACAACGAGAACATCTTTTTCCACGGCGATCAGACGCTGTGGGTGGACCAGTTCCTCGCGGCCGAATTGCATTGGCCCGAGCATGGACTCCGGTTGCGCCAGCACACTCGATTCCCCGAGGAACCGGTCGTGCGCCTCCACTTCCGGCTGGAACGACCGGTGCGGCTGAGCCTGCGGGTGCGCCACCCGTTCTGGGCCACCAACGGCTTTGACGTCCTGTTGAACGGTCAGCGCCTCAACGTCGTCAGTCGGCCCGGTTCGTATGCGGTCATCGAGCGGGAATGGCATCCGGACGACGTCGTGCAGGTCGAGATGCCCTTTGCCCTCCGCACGGAACCGATGCCCGACAACGACCGGCGCGTGGCCATCTTCTACGGGCCGATCCTGCTGGCCGGCGAAGTGGGACCGCCGCGTTCCCAGGATCTGGTCCCCGTGCTGATCCCGGAGAACCGACCCGTGCGCGACTGGCTGCAGCCTCTCTGGGGCCGTCCGCTGGAGTTTCGCACCGCGGGCGTGGGTCGGCCACGGGACGTCGTGCTGCGCCCCTTGTACGCCACCTACGACTGTCGCCACACCGTCTACTGGGATCTCTACACCGAGGCCGAGTGGGAAAAGCGCCGGGCCGCCTACGAGGCCGAACAGGCGCGACTGCGCGAACTGGAAGCGCGAACCGTGGACCGGTTCGACATCGGCGAAATGCAGCCCGAACGGGATCACAACCTGCGCGGAGAAAAGACGGCACCGGGCGAATTCAACGGCCGAAAATTCCGGCATGCCTGGGACGGTGGCTGGTTCGCCTTCGAGGTGGCCGTGCCCCCGGATGCGCCGGCCGATCTCGTCATCACCTACTGGGGCAGTGAAACGGGCAATCGCACCTTTGACGTGATCGTGGAAGGCGAAACGATCGCCACCACCCGGCTCCATCAAGACCGGCCCGACGAGTTCTGGGACAAGGTCTATCCGCTGCCGGAACGGCTCACCCGCGGCAAGGAACGCGTCACCGTTCGTTTCCAGGCGCATCCCGGCAACTACGCCGGGGGTGTCTTCGGCGTGCGAGTCGTGCGCCGACCATAACCGCGCCGCGGGTTGTCCCGGGTTGCGAGGTTTCGTCTGCGGAGCGCCCGCAGACATGGTGCGGGGCGCCGCCCGGGGCGCCCCCGACGGCGTTTCCCGAGGAATGGACCGCGACGCCCGATCGCCACAACCGCTGCCTCAATGGGCCTGCAGCAGCTCCAACATCGCGCGGTCCAGCTGATGGCCCCGAAAGGATTCGTAGGCAACATCCTTGCGGCCGCTGTCCAGGACCCCAAACGAGCCGCGGAAATTCCACAGCGCCCAGCCCCAGCCCGCCTCCTGCCACAGCTCCAGACAATCCCGCATCCAGGCCAGCACCACCTTGTGCGGGGTGTGCTGGAATGCGCCCCACTCGCCGACATGCACCCCCACGCCCTGTTGTTGCAGCCGGCGCCACGGCTCGATGCGCTCCCGGCGCAGGGTTTCCTTGTCCACCACCTGGTCGCCGCGGCGCAAGGGCCACGTGGGTTCGGGCCAGCGATCGGAGCCCCGAATCCAACCGGCCCGGTAATGACTGATCTCCATGGGTTGGTAACCCCGGGTGCTTTGGGCAATGCCCAGGTCGGCCAGGCTCGGGACGGGATCGAGCCCCCACCGGAGTCCGTCGGCGATGATCAGGCGGTCCGGATCCTCGCTGCGGATCGCCTGCACCAAGTGCCGGACGACGCGCGCGTAGGTCGCCTCCGGAATGTCGGGCGGCTCGTTCAACAAATCGAAACTCAGGTGGCGGTTGGAGATGCCCTTGTAGCGGCGGGCAAAATGCGCCCAGTGAAACGCACAAGCCTCCAGGGCCCGTGGATCGGACCACAGATCCATCGGCTCCTTGGGCGGGTTGACGCAGTAACCCGGCGCCCGATGCAGATTGAGATTGACATGAATCCCGTAGCGCCGTCCCCAAGCCACGGCCTGGTCCACGTGCGTCAACGGCTCCTCCTGCAACCGGGTGGGTTCCTCCGCCGTGGCCCAGCAGCGGTAGGACATCGGCAGGCGCACGAAATTGAAGCCCAGCTCGGCGATCCACTCAAAATCCGATTCGCGGAACGGCGGGTTTCCCTCCGGACGCGCCGTGAACTTCTCCAACAAATTGAATCCGCGCCAGCGCGGCAGCCGCTTCGGACTGGGGTCGGGAAGCTCGGGGCGGGGGGCAGCCGTGGCGGCCCGGCCTTTCCATGCCGACACCGCCAGGGCGGCGCCACTGAGTCGAAGGAACTGGCGACGTGTCATGCGACCTGCGGGATGTGAGGGATGAGGATCCTGGTTGGGAAAAGGAACACTAGCGACCCGTCAACTGACGCACCATGGCCACCAGTTGCGCAGTTTGAAACGGCTTGGCCAGAAATGCGTCCGGCTTCACCGGGGAGTGCGCGTACACCTGTTCGTTCACCGTGCCGCTGGCCAGGATGATTTTCAGATCGGGCGCCACCACGCGGCATTGTTCGATGAACTCCATGCCATTCATCGTGTGCATGGCGTAGTCCGTGATCACCAGCGACACCCGGGCCGGGTCCGCCTTGACCGCCTCCAGCGCCCGTACCGGGTCGTCGAACGTCTCCACTTGAAATCCATGGGGCGACAAGACCATGGCGATCAGTTCCAGGATCATCACCTCGTCGTCCACCGCGAAGACGACGGGCCGGCCCGGCGGGACACTCGGATGGCTGCTGGTGGCTGGTGCGGTCATGCGTGACGATCGCCACGCCCAGTTAAAGGGCGGGCCCCCGGGACAGGCAAGAACGAACTGGACTGCATCCCTGCCCGCCCATGATACACGAAACCGGTCCCGGCCCGTCGCCGACCGGCAAAAGCCATCCCTCCGGAGCCCAGGCACAAAGCCACTGGCCACCGCGACCCGGCCCGCTCGCAGCGGAACGACCGCGCCCTTGGAACGCCATTTTGCGCAGGGTCTCGGTCCCGGAGCCGTCCGCCCGGTCCCCGCACCCGAACCCCCTACCAGCCCCGTCCTCCGAAGGGCATGCCACGTCCGGGCGGACTCGCGCGAACCGAAAAAGCTTGGCCCTCGGGTCCGTCCGACGGATTCGCGCGCCCTGCCGGGAGGAAGCTCCGGGGGCGGGTCGGGCCTTTGGGCTTTCGTCGTTGCCCGGCCCGGCACAGACTCGGCGCATGTCGCAGATCATCGCCATCGTCGGGCGACCCAACGTGGGCAAATCCGCCTTGTTCAATCGCCTGGCCGGTCGTCGCATCGCCATCGTGCACGATCAACCCGGGGTAACCCGGGATCGGGTCACCGCCGAGGTCGAATGGCGCGGCCGCCCGTTCACGCTGGTCGACACCGGCGGGATCGGACTGCGCCCCGGCGAAAAGGCACCGGACATCCTCACGGAGGCCACGCGCCAACAGGTGGAACTGGCGGTGGCCTCGGCGGCCGTGATCTTTTTCGTCGTGGATGTTCGGGAGGGACTGGTCCCCTTGGACGAAGAAGTGGCCGAGTGGCTCCGCGCCAGCGGCAAACCCGTCCTGGTCGTGGCCAACAAGGCCGACACCCCGGAATGGGACAGTCAGATCGTCGAGTTCGCCGAGCTCGGCTTTGAACGCATCTTTCCCGTGTCCGCCGAGCATGGTCGGGGGTTGGAACCGCTCATGCGCACTGCGCTGGCCCTCCTGCCCGGGCCCGCGCCGGTCGAATCTCCCGAGGAAACCTCAACCCCTCAGCCCCTCAAACTGGCCGTCGTCGGTCGCCCCAACGTCGGCAAATCTTCCCTGATCAATGCGCTCATCGGTTCGGCCCGCGTCATCGTCAGCCCCATCCCCGGCACCACCCGGGATGCCGTGGATGTGCCCTTCGAGATCGAAGTCGAAGGTCGCAAGGAATCGTACATCCTCATCGACACCGCCGGCCTGCGGAAACACCGGCGCCGCGCCGACGCCATCGAGTTCTTCAGCATCACCCGCGCCGAGGCCTCCATTCGCCGCGCCGATCTGGTCCTCTTTGTCCTGGACGCCGAGGCCGGAATCGTCGAGCAGGACAAAAAAATCGGCGGGCTGATCGTGGAAGCGGGCAAACCGTGTGTGTTGCTGGTCAACAAGTGGGACCTGTTCCACGAAACCGTGCAAAAGGAGTGGGCCAAACGCCAGGCCGGCGGCCCACGGGGCAAACGGGAGGAACGCCCCCCCGATCCCTTGCAACTCTTCGGCAGCTGGGTACGCGAGAAACTGTTCTTCCTCGACTACGCCCCCGTCCTCTTCACTTCGGCCGTGACCGGATTCCAACTCGACCGCGTGTTGGAAGCCGTCCGGTACGTCGCCGCCCAAATGCGCCAAACCGTGCCCACCGCCCTCTTGAACCGCACCCTCCATGAGGCGGTCGAGCGTCGGCAGCCCGTCAGCAAACAGGGACACCGGCTCAAGTTCTTTTACGCCACGCAAATCAGCCACACCCCGCCCACCTTCCTCATGTTCGTCAACCGCGACGAAGGCTTCTCCGAGCCCTACAAAAAGTACCTGGTGGGCGAACTGCGCAAGGCCTTTGGCTTCGAAGGCTGTCCCATTGTGCTCGTGCCCCGACCGCGCCCCCAAACCATCCCGCCCATCCGAAGCGACAAATCCGACCGCCGCGCGCGCGCCGAATCCGGTCGCCGCAAGAAACCCGAGCCCTGACCCGGACGCGCAGCTCCCGCAGCGCGGGCACCGCGCCGCCCCGGCCGACCTCGCATCACTCC
>JAOADM010000120.1 GCA_026417315.1 Limisphaera sp. | reverse complement strand
GAAAGATGGTGCCCGAACCACCCCAACCCCGGAGGCAATCTTCCTCTCCGAAGTGAGGGAACGCAGAGGCCACCACGGCGAGCCGGCCAACGCCGCAGACGCCGGTCTTGTTTTCGAGGCGATTCACCCCGCACTGGCGGGGGCAGACCCGACAGGCGGCAAGGGCCTCTCGGGCAAGGGCGGCTCGCTGCCGCAAGGTACCGTCCTGCAGAAGGCCCAGATAGGCGGGCCAGGTCCGCGGCGGGGCAGGCGGCGCGGCCGAGGCGTCGTGGTTTGCGCGCTGATGCGAATCCGCGCTCGGGCGCCCCGGCAGCGGAGAGTCCGCCTCCCTGCACACGGTCACGGCACCGGCGGCGGGGCCGGACGGGTGGAGTTCTCGTTCCGGGCTTCGGGCATCCATAGGGCCACGTCAATATACTGGCCGCCGCGCGTTTGGCGGCAATGGACGGCCAACACATTGCGTCCGGTTCGGAGGGCGCTGAGGGCCTCCGGCCGAATGGGGAGAGGAACGTAATCGACGGTGTAGCCCGAGGTTTGCGCAGCCAGCACGCCGTTGAGCCAGATCTCGGCGTCCTCGTCGTGGTGAAGCAGCAATTGCAGCCGGCTGAAATCCATCGCTGGCAATTCAAACGTTCGCCGCAACCAGATCCGGTCCGTTTTCCAAACGGTTTGGACGATGGCTCCCGGAGTGCCGTGGGTGCCGAAACCGGCCTCGCCCTCGGCCCAGTCGGCGTCGTCGTAGTCGGGCTGGGTCCAGTCGCCGGAGGGCGGTTGGAGGCGGTAGCGCCAAAGGACGGGCTGGACGAACGCAGGCGGAGAGAAGAACTGCCCGGGCCAGGGGGTTTGGGGATCGGTGTTGGCGAGGCGGAGCCAGTCGGGATCCAGTTTGCTGACGGCACGGTCGTAGGTGAGCAGGCCGTTGCATTCCGTTTCCACATCGGTGGTCTGGGTATAGACGGCAGCGCTGAGTCCGGTGACGCGGTGGAGGTGCCAGACCTGTTGCAAGAGCCGTCGATATCGTTGAGCCAGGGCGTCGGCGTCGGGCAACATCACATAGCCCCAGAACTGGGTGGACCAGGTATGGCCCGGAATGCCAAGCCCCAGTCCGCCGAATTCTCCCAGCACGGACGCACGGTTGGGCTCCGGCGGAGGCGAGACCGGGCTGGGGTAACTGTGGACGTCCACGACGTCGCCCACGTGGCGGTCGGTCCAGCCGCTGGCGTTGCAAACCAATCGGTCGGGGTCAAGTTCCTTGATCCAGGCGGTGAGTCGTTCGGTGTCGTACTGGCCCCATCCCTCGTTGAAGAGGACCCACAGAATGATGGACGGATGATTGCGGCGCGCCTCGATGAGTCGTTGCAACTCCACTTCGAACTGCAGTCGCATTTCGGGCGTGTGATTCTCACCGCTGGGCATGTCCTGCCAAACCAACAGTCCCAGCCGATCGCACCAATAATACCACCGCTCCGGTTCCACCTTGACGTGTTTGCGAGCCAGATTGAATCCGGCCCGTTTGAGGAATTCCAGATCGTGGCGCAGCGCCTCGTCGCTGGGCGGCGTGTAAATGCCGTCCGGCCAGTATCCCTGATCCAGTGTGCCCAGTTGGAACAGGATCCGACCGTTGAGGGCGATGCGGGCGCGTCCGTCTTCCCCGGTGCGCAGGGTCACCGTGCGGAGGCCGAAATAGCTCTGGACGCGGTCCACCACCGCGGTGCCCCGCCGCAGCGTCACGCGCAGGTCGTAGAGAAACGGGTCCTCGGGTGACCAGTGCCGGGGCGAGGGAATGCGCATCCAGAGTTCCTCCGCCACCGGGCCCGTCACGCGAGCCACTTCCTGACCCTCGGCCAGCGCCACTGTTTCCACCAACAGCTCGTCGCGCCACACGGAGGGTTCGATCCGCACGCGCAGTCCGTTCAATTCCGGCCGCACCACCAGCCGGTTGATGCATGGATCCGGCACGGGTTCGAGCCAGACCGTCTGCCAGATGCCGGAAGCGGGCGTGTAAAAGATCCCCTCGTTTTTGTGGGCCTGTTTGCCCCGGGGCTGGCCACCCTCGGTGGGATCGGTGACGGCGACCAGAAGCTCCTGCTCCCCCTCGGAGCGGAGTGCGCCGGTGATGTCGAAGCTGAACGGATCGTAGCCCCCGCGGTGTTCCCCCACGAAGCGGCCATTGACCCAAACCTGGCAGGCCCAATCCACCGCTCCGAAGTGCAACCGCACCCGGCGCCCGGACCACGCAGCCGGCACTGCGAAGGTGCGCCGGTACCAGAGCCGCTCGTCCGGACGCAGCCTTCGGCCCACCCCACTCAGAGCGGACTCGATCGGGAACGGGACCAGGATCCGACCTTCCCAGGCCGAGGGCGCCTGAGTGCGGACCATCGGGGTTACGGTGAACTCCCACAGGCCGTTCAGGTTCAGCCAGTCGGTCCGGACCAGTTGCGGGCGGGGGTATTCGGGCCAGACCTTGTCCGGCCGCACCGTGGCGGCCCAGCGGGTCATCAATGTTCCCGGCACGGGTCGCCAATCCTGTGCCGGAGCAGGGGCCAGCGAGGTGGCCCCACACAAACCCAGACCGAGCCAGGGCCCGAGGCGGCGGACCCACGACACCTTTCGAATCGACGGGCCCGCGGACGCCGCAGAGGCCCGGGCGGCTCGACGTGCCCGATCCGCCCGGATCTCAGCCGCGGAGGAATTTGGCCACCGCCTCGGTACGGGAACGGACGTGGAGTTTCTCATAGATCCGTCGGATGTAGTTGCGAACGGTGTGGATGCTCACGCCGAGTTTGTCGGCGATTTCCTTGTAGGCGCGGCCCTCGGCCAGGCCCTCCAGCACTTCGCGTTCCCGGGGCGAAAGCTCCGCGGCCGGGTCGGGGCGGGGCGGCGGGTGTTGGAAGGAGGTGACGATTTTGCGGGCGATGGGGGCGGACATGGGGGAGCCCCCGGCGTGCACTTCGCGGATGGCATCCAACAACCGCGGCGGCGCCAGTCGTTTCAACAGGTAGCCCGTGGCCCCCGCGGCCAGCGCTCGAAAAATCCGTTCCGTATCCTCGAACACCGTCAACATCACGATCTGCGTTTCCGGCAACTGCGGCTTCAGCCGTTGCACGCATTCGATCCCGTCCATGGCACCGAGGTTGATGTCCATCAACACCACGTCGGGCCGATCCTGCGGCAACCACCGCAGCGCCTCTTCCGCGCTGGCGCACGCGCGCACGCAGCGGAACCCCGGCGCGTGGTCCACATAGGCGGCGATCTGTTCGCGCAGCTCGGCTTCGTCGTCCACAATGGCCACTCGAATCGGTTCGGTTCGACCCTTCATGCCTTCTCCTTCGGCAACGGAAAGCAAAACTCCACAACCGTGCCCTGTCCCGGGTGACTCCGTACGCGACAGGTGCCGCCAATTTCGGCCAGTCGCTGGTGCATGTTCGCCAGGCCATCCTGGCCGGGTCCCACAGGGCGCCGTTCATCGAAGCCCTGCCCGTCGTCCTGGATGCGGATCGAAAAAAGCCCGTCGCGCGCCTGCATTTCCACCAGCACCCTTCGGGCCCCGGCATGTTTGAGGACGTTGTGCAGCGCCTCCTCACAAGCCAGGAAAACCTGATGCCGCACCTCCGCGGTCAGGGGAACGGCCGGCACCTGTCGGGGCAGGCGCAGCTGGCACTCCGTCTGGGTGCCCTGGAAGTATTCCGCCGCATACTGGGCCAGGTACGAAATCAGGTGCTCCAAGCTGTCGTTGCTGGGATTGACCGCCCACACGATTTCATCGAGGGTCTGGAGCATCGCGCGGGCGGTGCTGGCGATGGCTTCCAGTTTCTGCGCCGCGCCGTGCCGGCCATCCATCTCCAGAAGCGCGCGCTCGCTGAGAAAAGAAATGCGCGTCAGTTTCGAGCCCAGTTCATCGTGCATGTTGCGCGCGATGCGCATCCGCTCCCGGTACATCGCCTCTTGCTGGGCCAGGTGCTCCAGTTGCCGACGCAACCGTTGATGGGACACCCAACGGACCACGCCGGCCACGATCCCGGCCAGCATCACGGCCCACAAGGTGATTCCCCAGGCGCTGCGCCAGAAGGGCGTCGGCACCACCAGCGCCAGTTCGGTCAAGGGGCTCTCCCAACTGCCGTCGGCACTGAAGGCCTTGACTTGGAAGCGATAAAAGCCCCCGGGCAACCGATTATAACGCGCACGCCGATCGGGTCCACTGTCCACCCAGTCCGGATCGAAATTCTCCAGCCGATGCCGAAACCGAACCCGATCGCCTTCTGCAGGCACGGGCGCTGTGAACTGGATCTCCAGGGAGGCCAGACCGGCCCCCAGCCGCACCGGCTCGGCGGCGGCGCCGCGCTGACCGCCCCGCCCCATCTTCGATCCGGGCAGCGGATGTCCGTTGACCAACAATGACTCGATCCAAACCGGCGGGGCAGGTGGGGCCTCGCCGCTGGCGTCCCCGCGCACACTCACCAGGCCAGATTCCGTGGCGAACCACAAACGGCCATCGCCGGTTCGAGCGACCCGGGGCCAGCCCCAGCGCAGCGGAGTTTCCGCACTCCCCGAACCGGCATACCAGAGCCGCGGGCGCACCGGCTCACCTCCCTTCAGGAGTTGACGCACCCGCGCCGCCGGCCAGTTCCACACGGCCGTGCCCGATGTCCACCATACCGCCCCCCGGTCATCCGTCGTCAGCCCGCGTACAGGTGCCGCGCCGGCCTCCTCCCATCGCCACACCCACCACCGGGCGCCGACGCCACAGGCCAAACCGCGGTCCCCGCCCACCCACAACCGACCCTGAGCATCGGGATGCAGTGCGCGCACGGCTCCCACCGAGCGCAGTTCTGCAGAACCGACCTCGCGCCAGCGGTCCGAGTCGCGTTTCCACACCCGGCCCTGGGCCGTGCCGGCCCACACCACATTCGAGGTGGCGACCAGCACGGTCACCGTTTCCCCCGCCAGCGCCTCCCACTCCCCGACATCCGCAGTTTGCCCCGGTCGCCACCGCTGCAGTCCTCCCGACCGCGGCGCCACCCACAGCCAACCTTCCCCATCCACCGCCAGCGCACCCACGTCCTCCGTCCGCAACCCCTCCGCGCTGCCGTGGCGCACGGCCCGGTTCCCCCGCACTTCGTACAAGCCGGCTCCCGCCGTGGCCACCCAGAGCCGATCCGCACCGTCGAAAGCCAGTGCACTGATGACACCTTTGACGCTGGCCCGCCACGCGCCGCCCGGCGCCTGAAACAGATCGCCGCTGCGCACCCACAACCCCTGCCCTTCCACCCCCACCCACAACCGTCCCGCAGGATCCGTGGCCACAAGGGTCGCAGGGCCCGGCGGCAGACCCGCCTCCACGCCTTGCAACGAGGCCTGCGTCGGCCGCAAACAAACCAGCCCGCTGTTGCCCGTGCCCAACCAGAGGTTCCCCGCCTGATCCTCGCACAACGCACGCACGTCGTTGGGAAGGCTGCCGGAGCGGAGCGTCAGCGGCAAAAAGCGCTCCCCGGAAAAATAGAACAGGCCCTGACCGCTGGTCCCGATCCACAGCCGACCGTCCCGGCCCTCCCACAACGTCCAAATCCGCACGGCGGCCACATCCCCGCTGCGGAAATAATTCACCCGCTTTCCCTCGGTGAGATTGAAGAGGTACGTGTCCCCGAAGGCCCACAGATTCCCCCGCCGGTCCTCGTAAACGCCGAGGAATTCCGGACTGCGTCCCACACTTTCCGCCTCGAACCGAAAGGGCTGAATCTGACCTTCACTCCACCGACAGATGCCCCCGGCGGTGGTGATCCACAACTCGCCGTTCCGAGCGGCGGAGACCTGAATGATGGTTTCGTGCGGCAGGCCGTCGGACCGCGTGAACCATCGGCTCCGCCCCTCTCGCCACTGCACCAGGCCCGCGCTGGTGCCCACCCATAACGTTCCGTCCGGAGCCGCCGTCACCGTGTGGATCGTCACGCCGGGACCATCCGGCGGCAGGGACACCCGGCGCCACTGCTGCGCTTCCTGGCACCACAACCCTTCGCCCTGCGTGCCCACCCAAAGCCGCCCCAGCCCATCTTCGCACAACACCGTGACCGGCACCGCACGCGGCGCGGAACCCTCTGCGCCCGCAAGGTCCACCGGCACAAAACGCACTCCATCGAACCGAACCAGGCCCTTGGGAGTGCCCACCCACAAGTAGCCGTCGCGCGTCTGGAGCACCGCAGTCACCGTGCGATCGGGCAGGCCATCTTCGGGCCGCCAGGTCCGCACGGTCATCTCCACCGGACCCCGCGGCACCTCCGCACGCAAGGGCACGGTCAGCCCCGTCATCAGGATCAGCCCCGCCCCGGCCATGCCCAGCCACGGCTTCATATCGCTACTCGGTCGGTCTCCGTGCTCGGGGCGTTCTGCCCCTGGCACGCCCTGTCCAGCCTAAGATCGTGGGCGGGACGTCGGCAACTCCACACACACGCCGGTGCGGTCGGACCCGGTCGGCACGGGATGGAACCTGCAAATCCCGGCCGAATTTGACATCATTCCCGCCCTCCCCTATTGGTTCATGCATTGACCGGAAGCCAATTCATCGCTGCATGAATCATTCAACGCGCGTTTACAACAGCATCTTCGAACTGCTGCCGGACGTGGACAACCCCACGCCCTTGGTCCGCATCAACCGACTCAATCCGTCGCCGCAGTTCGAGCTGTTCGCCAAGCTGGAGTGGTACAACCCGTTTGGCTCGGTCAAGGATCGCGCCGCTTGGGCCATGCTGCGCGATCTGGAGGCCCGCGGCGAAGTGAATGCCCAGCGCGGCATCGTGGAACCGACCAGCGGCAACACCGGGTTGAGCCTGGCCGCGATGGCAGGGGCGCGAGGATACCGCATGCGCGCGGTGGTCCCCAATCGGGTCCCCATGGAGAAGAAGCTCCTGCTGAAAATCGTCGGGGCCGAGCTGGACGTGGTCAGCGACGAACTCTGTCCGGCCCCGGGCCTCGGCGACGGCTCGATCAACCTGGCCAAGACTCATGCCCGGGCCCAGTCGGATCGCTACGCCATGCCGAACCAATACGAAAACCCCGCCAATGTCGAAGCCCACTTCCGGACCACCGGACCGGAGATCTGGCGCCAAACCGAGGGACGGATCACGCATCTGTTCGTCTCGCTGGGCACCTGCGGCACCGTCACCGGCACCGGCCGGTTCCTCCGCAGCCAGAACCCCCGCATCCGCATCATCGCCGTCCAACCCAGCCCCGGCCATGACGTGCCCGGACTCCGCAACGTGGAACAACTGGCCGTTTCGAAACTGTTCGATCCCACGTTGATCGACGAAATCTTGGAAATCGAGTACGAGCTGGCCTACACACGCGCCCTGGAGCTCTGCCGCCAAGAGGGACTGTTGGCCGGCCCGAGTTCCGGGCTGATCCTCGAAGGTGCACGGCGCATCATCGAACGCGAACCCGTGGGGCTGGGGGTCATGATCTTTCCCGACAACGTCTTCAAGTACACCACCAACCTGCGCAAACACGTGCGGGAACTGCAGGAGGGGTTGGAGCCTCCGCAGTCGCCCGCCTGAACCCCATGACAGAAACCCCACAACCCCTGCAACCAAGCCTATGAGCTCAACCAGCAACTACGCACACCCCGAAGTCCTGGTCAGCACCGATTGGGTCAAGGAACACCTCGGCCAGCCCAACATCAAAATCGTCGAGGTGGACGTGGATACCCAGGCCTACGACGCCGGCCACATCCCCGGCGCGATCGGGTTCAACTGGCAAACTCAGCTCCAGGATCCCGTTCGGCGCGACATCATCAGCGCCGAGGCCTTCGAACGTCTCATGAGCCAGTCCGGCATCCGCAACGAGGACACCGTGATCCTCTACGGCGACCACAACAACTGGTTCGCCGCCTACGGCTTTTGGCTCTTCAAAATCTACGGCCACGAAGACGTCCGACTCATGAACGGCGGCCGCGTCAAGTGGCTCAACGAACCCGACAAGCCCCTGACGACCGAGAAACCCAACATTACGCCCACCCAGTACAAGGTCCGATCCGTTCACACCGAACTGCGCGCCCTGCTCCCGCAGGTCTTCGAAGCTTCCCAAACCGGCAAGTACAACCTTGTGGACGTGCGCAGTCCGGACGAATTCACCGGAAAGGTCATCGCCCCGCCCGGCATGACCGAAACAGCTCAGCGCGGCGGCCACATTCCGGGGGCCAAGAACATCCCCTGGAGTCAGGCCGTCAACCCCGACGGGACCTTCAAATCCGTCGAAGAACTGCGTGCACTGTACCTGGAGCAAAAAGGCGTGGACCCCAACAAGCCCACCATCGCGTATTGCCGCATCGGCGAGCGTTCCAGCCACACCTGGTTCGTGTTGAAATACCTGCTCGGTCTCAACGACGTCCGCAACTACGACGGCAGCTGGACCGAGTACGGGAACTTGGTCGGGGCCCCGATCGAGAAGCCCTAACCTCTCGGCACTGCCGCCGGCACGGCCGCACGGGTGGAGACCCACGGGGAGGCCCTTCGCGCCAGCAAGCCCCCTGACAAAGCACAAAAAGGGGGCTGCTGCGCTCCGTCCCCGGCGCTCGCGCGAGGGCCAAGCCCGGAGCGGCCACCTCCGGCGAGGTTCCGAGTTCGCCCGCAGCCCGGCATGCGGCCCGGCCCCCTTTCCCATCCCCGCCGGCAGCCAGCGGCCATGTCCGGTTCACAAGCCGCCTTCGGAACGGGCCGGTCGACCCTTCCCAGCAGAAGCGCCGAGCCCGGCGGCCTTGGCTCACAACAAATCCCCAGGACCAAACACCCCTGGCGTGTCCAGGGCCGGATTCCTTTGCGTCCTGCGGGGCTTCGCTCGGCTGCCAAGCCCGGCCTCGGAAAAAGGTCGTGGACCGGGCCTTGGAAGGCCTTCGCCAAGGGTTGGGTCCGACGTTGTCCGGAAGGGCTCCGGTTGCCCCTCGACCCCCACAACCCCGGCCGAGCCGCGCGAGCTGCTCTGCCGCCAGAACCCAACCGCCCCTTTCCGGCCCTGACGACCGCCAAGGGCGTACTTGATGCACCAACCGATCCTCGGGCAGATTGCCCCTCGCGATGGCACGACAATCCCGTCAGGCGGATGCAAGCCGCATCAAGTCGATTTTGACCGCACTGCAGCGCACCTATCCCCGGGCGCACTGCGAACTGCGCTATTCCAACCCTCTCGAGCTCCTCATCGCCACCATCCTGTCGGCCCAGTGTACCGACGCCCGGGTCAACGAAGTGACGCGCACGCTCTTTCAACGCTATCGCACCGCCGCCGATTACGCAGAGGCTCCGCTGTCCGAACTGGAAGAAGCCATTCGACCCACCGGCTTTTACCGCAACAAGGCTCGGAACATTCAGGCCTGCTGCCGCGCGCTGGTCGAAAAACACGGCGGCCAGGTCCCGCGCACCATGGAAGAATTGACCGCCTTGGACGGCGTGGGACGCAAGACCGCCAATGTCGTGCTGGGCAACGCCTTCGGAATCAACGAGGGCATCGTCGTCGATACCCACGTCCGCCGCGTCGCCCAACGGCTCGGGCTCACTCGGCAAACCAACCCCGACAAGATCGAGCAGGAGCTGATGCAACAGGTCCCCCGCGATTTATGGACGCAGTTCAGTCACTGGCTGATCTGGCACGGCCGACGCCGCTGCTACGCGCGCAAGCCGGACTGTCCCCACTGCGAACTGCGACAATGGTGCCCTTCGGCGGGCAAGGTCTGACCTTGTCGATTCTGCCCCAGGTCGACTTCATGCAGCCTTTCCACGGATGACTCCTTCCGAATCCCAACCTCGCCCTGCGCTCCCGGGTGTCTCTCAGGAGCCCCGGGGCGCCCGGGATCCAGGGCCGGAGCCGTTCGAGATTTGGAATGTCTGGGAATCCGGCGCGGGGAACGCCGCTGCGAACATGGCCTGGGACGAAGCGTTGCTGCTCCACGCGGGGGAAACGAGCCGTCCCGTCCTGCGCTTCTACGGCTGGACGGAGCCGGCCGCCTCTTTCGGCTATTTTCAACGATTCGCCGACGTGGCCCGGCAGACCCCCTTGCGACCGATCGTGCGCCGACCCACCGGCGGCGGGTTGGTCCCGCACGACGCCGATTGGACCTACGCGGTGGTCCTTCCGGCCGGGCACCCGTGGTATGCCCTCCGTGCCGAGGCGAGCTATTTGCGATTGCACCGGTGGCTCCAGGCAGCCTTCGCCCGCCTGGGCATCGAGACCCGACTGGCCGCTGAACCGCGGCAGGTCCAGCCCGGCTGCTGCTTCGAAGGATACGAACGCAACGATCTGCTCTGGCAGGGACGCAAACTGGCCGGTGCGGCCCAGCGCCGCACCCGCGCCGGCCTGCTCATCCAGGGCTCCGTGCAGCCTCCCCCCGCATTCGGCATCACGCGCACGCAATGGCATCAAGCGATGCTCGAAGCCGCGCGCGAAGTCTGGTCGGTCAAATGGGAATCCTGGACCCCGCCCCTTTCGATGGAAGGCACCATGCGAAGCCTGCTGGAGACAAAGTATGGTCGGCCCGAGTATCATCAGCGCCGGTGAACCAACGCGCTCCGGCAGCACGGCTGGACCGTGTGACGATTCGATTGTCGGCCCCGGGGCCGCGCTCCTTGCGAGACCGCTGTGACGGTTTTGGAGGCCATTCAAAAAAGCACGGAGTTCCTCAGCCGGAAAGGCGTCGACTCACCCCGGCTGCAGGCGGAGCTGTTGCTGGCCCATGTGCTCCAACGGCCGCGATTGCAACTGTACCTGGAATTTGAACGCCCCCTGAGCCCGGCCGAGGTCGATGCCCTGCGCGAGTTGGTTCGTCGCCG
Source organism: Limisphaera sp. (assembly GCA_026417315.1). Classification (GTDB taxonomy): domain Bacteria; phylum Verrucomicrobiota; class Verrucomicrobiia; order Limisphaerales; family Limisphaeraceae; genus Limisphaera. The sequence continues at coordinate 327 of JAOADM010000120.1, read as the reverse complement.
CGGACAACGGGAACCGTTGCAGTACATCCTGGGGCGCGCAGCCTTTTGCGGCCGGGAGCTGGAAGTGAATCGTCATGTGCTCATCCCGCGCCCCGAGACCGAACAGTTGGCCGAGCGGGGTTGGACCTGGTTGCGCCAGCGGCCGGCTCCGCGCCGCGTGCTGGATGTCGGCACGGGCAGCGGTTGCTTGGCCATCGCGCTGGTGGAGCACTGTCCGGACACCCGGTGCGTGGCCGTGGATGCCTCACCGGAAGCACTGGCGGTGGCGCGAAGGAACGTGGCTGCCGCGGGGCTCTCGGACCGCATCGAACTGGTGCAGAGCCACGG
>JAOADM010000119.1:10849-11139 GCA_026417315.1 Limisphaera sp. | reverse complement strand
TCCGCGTCAACGTCGAACTCCAGGAAGACTTCTCCCTGGACCAGACCCTCTCCCTCTACCTGCTGGAAACGCTGCTCATCCTCGATCCCAACTCCCCCCAATACGCCCTCGACCTGCTCACGTTGGTCGAGGCCATCCTCGAAGATCCCGAACCCATCCTCCAGCGCCAGCTCGAACGCATTCGGGCCGAAGCCCTCGCCACCATGAAGGCCGAGGGCGTCCCCTACGAGGAACGCATGGAACGGCTCGAACAACTCGAATACCCCAAACCCAACCGCGACTTCATTTAC
>JAOADM010000119.1:0-10839 GCA_026417315.1 Limisphaera sp. | reverse complement strand
ACCTTCAACGCCTTCGCCTCCCGCCACCCGTGGGTCGGCCAGGAAAACATCCGTCCCAAAAGCATCGCCCGGGAAATGTTCGAAACCTTCCGTTCCTTCGACGACTACGTCCGCGATTACCAGCTCCAACGCGTCGAGGGTCTCCTGTTGCGTCACCTTCACAGCGTGTACAAGGTCCTCAAACAAACCGTGCCCGAACCCGCCAAGACCGAGGCCGTCCGCGAAATGGAACTCTACTTCGGCACCATGATCCGCACCGTGGACTCCAGCCTCTTGGAAGAGTGGGAACAGATGCGCGACCCGGAATACGAGCGACGCCTGGCCGAAGAACGCGCGCGCATCACCGGCCAGCCGGTCGCCGCGCTCCTCGCCACGGCCCCCACCCGCCTCACGGCCGACCGCGCCACGTTCACCAGCCTGGTGCGCAACCGCATCTTCGCATTCCTCCGGGCCTGGAGCACGCGCCAGTTCGACACCGCCCTCGGCCATCTCGACCGCCCCCTCGATGGCCGCGGGGAAGCATGGACCCCTCAACGCCTTCAGCAGACGTGGGAGGCCTACCTCGAAGAACACGCCCGGCTCTGTCTCGACCCCGAAGCCCGCAACCGCCGGCACACCTACATCCTGCCCGCCGAGGACCAAAGCGCCTGGACCGTCCAGCAAATGCTCGTGGACCCCGACGGCCACAACGACTGGGTCGCAGAGTGGTTCGTGGACCTGGCCGCCTCCGATCAAGCCTCCCAACCCGTCATGCAACTCCTGCGCCTCGGCCCGCTCGCCGACCACTGAACATTCGCGTCCCCCGCGTCTGCCCGCCGGCATCCCTACGTCGTTGACGCCGAATCCGGAGGCCCGCCCAGCTTCTGCCGCGCACGCAAACGCGCCTGCCGCAGCCGTTCCAGCACCGCCTCCTCCCGATCCGCGCCCGCCGACGGCCGTGCGCCGGGAGATTGCGTGGACGCGACCGGCGTCGAGGAGACCTCCGAATCTCCCGCAGATGGCACTGCCATCCCGGTCGCTACCCGCGGCACACCCTTCCTCGGAGGTTCACGCTCCGCCAGAGCCACACCCGAGCTCACAGGCGCGGCGGGAGAGCTCGCGCCCGACGGTTGCGCCCATTGCCCGCGCACCGCTTCCTTGCGCGCCAGCAGCGAGGCCAGCGCCGGTTCAGCCACCGGCTCCCCTCGCGCCGCGCCTCGCCATCCCGGCCAGGCCAGTCGTTGAGCCACCCACCGACGCAGGGCCAGCCAATCCTCGCGCTCGAAGTGGAGGCGCCGCAGCGCGATGTCCAACACAAACAAGAACAGCGCCAGACGCAGCAACGTCGGCCACAGCGGCCGCACAGCCCACGTGGGCTGCCGGTGATGCCCAAACGGGTTGTCTCCCTGGGGCCCTGGCGCCAGCACCATGCCCCCGGTCGCCTCCGCCAATTGCGTCAACACGGCCCGGTTGGGCGCCGTGCGCGCCAGCTCCGGCGAATCACTGGTGACAAACCCGAGCGTCTCGGCCGCGCGCAGGCGGTCCCCGTCCCACTGCCGCACCTGCACCGCGCCCGCGCCGGGTGGCCCGGCCGTGAACCGCGCTTCGAACAGACCGGGGGCGGTCGCGCGCATCTCCTGCGTCTCCCGGGACCCGTCCGGCCGCACCAGCACCGCCTCGAATCGCACCGCAGCATCAGCCGGTTCATCCGCCCCGTCCCATTCCGTCCAGACGCGGATCGTTTCGCCCTCGGCCCGCACCTGCGCGGTCCACGGACCCGTCTCCAGCCGCCGCAAGGACCACTGCACGAGCTGCGCCCAGAACTGCGAAAACTGCGGCCACGCCGGCCAGTCGCGCGCCCACCGCGCCCGCACGTCCGAGGTAAAGGCCACCACCCGGCCCAACCCGAACTGCCAGTGCGCCAACAAGGGATCGCCCTGATGCGTTCGCAACGGCGTCTCCGCGCGTGCCCTGGGAGCAGTGACAACGTAACCGTGCAGCTTCGGCCAGCCTTCCCCCGGCAAACCGGTCAGCGGTTCCGAAACGAAGATTCGACGGGGCTCGAACGTTTCCTCCACCAAGGCGGCGCGCAACAGCAATGCCGTGTCTCGCAAGAAGAGTTGAGGCAGTTCCGCAGGATCCGTTGCCGCATAGAACCGGCCCCCACCCCAGGCGGCCAGCTGCTCCAAAAACGGTCGATCGAAGTCCTCTCCCACCCCCACGGCCGACACGGTGATTCCCTCGCGTCGCATTTGACGGGTCAGCGCCTCGAACTCCCCCGGCTGCGTGATGCCGTCGGTCAGCACCACGCAATGTTTCAAATGCGCCCGCGCGCGCGCCAACTGGCGGTACGCCTCCTCGAGCGCCGGATAGATGGAGGTGCCGCCCTCGGCTTGCACCCGGGCCAGCTGCGCCAACCAGGTCCGGCGCTGCCCCGCCGGCTGCAACGGTGCCACCTCGTACGGCCGGGTGTCGAAGGCCAGCACCCCCACCCAGTCCCGCTCCCCCAACGCCAGGATCGAAGCCATCGCCGCACGCTTGGCCATCTCGAGCTTCTCGCCCAGCATGCTGCCGGAGCGATCCAACACCAGCATCAACGCCACCACCGGCAACGGACGCCATTGCTCCAACTCCATGCTCACCGGCAACAGCTCCGCCAGCGGCGTCTCCCGATATCCCCCTGCCGTGAAGCTCTGGTCGCCTCCCACACAGATCAGCCCCACTCCGAGATCCGCCACGGCCCGCTGCAATTGTTGCCAGCTGCTCATCGGCAGGTTCGCCGCAGCCACATTCTCCAGAACCACGGCGTCGAACCCGTACCAGCCGGCCAAATCGGGCGGCGCCGCTTCGATCGGACGCACCGTGACCTCCGCCCCCGTCGTCCCCAGTGCCTTCAACCACGGACCCAACTCGCCCTCCGGAGTGGTGTGCAACACCAACACCCGCGGGGGGCCCTCCACCTTCACGAATCCGTACCCTCGATTGTTGCGCGGCTGGAAATCGCCCGGCACATCACACAACACTTCGAAGTGATAGAATCCGGGTTGCTCCAGCCGCTGCGGCAGCCGGAACAGGTTCTTCCCGGGCGCCAATTCCACCGTGGGCTGCGCCACCAGCTGGTCGTTGGCGTACAACCGCAGCCGCGCCACGGTTTGCGTCGGACTGTACACCCAGAGCTTCAAATCAAAGGGCTCGTTTCGTCCGACCCGCGCCGGCACCTCCACCCGCTCCACCCGACCGTCCCCCGGTCGCTCCCTGCCCAAAACCAGCACATCACAACTGACCCTGCGATTCCGCAGTTGGGGCAGCCAGTCCAGCACGCGGCCCTGGGTCTCGTTGCCGTCGCTCATGATCACCAGCCGGTGCTGCCCCGCCTCCGGCAGCGTGGCCAGGGCCAGGCGCACGGCAGCGCCCAGGTCGGTGGCCGTGGTGTCCACCACGGCCAGCGGCCGGTCCCAACGCGGCGACTCCGTGGGCAAAAACTCCACCGCCGCATCCCGGCCAAACACCACCACGCCTGCACGGTCCCCCTTCGGCTTGTCCGACAGCCAACGGTCCAGCTCCGTCCAGGCCACCCGCTGCTCGTCCGGGGTCAAACTGTCCGAGCGATCCAGCAAAAACACCACGTTCATCTCTCCCACCCGCCGGGGCCATTGGAACCCCGCCAATGCCAACACCACACACAGCACCCCGGCCAATCGAAACCCCAGCACCCAGCGTCGCCGCGCGACTGACAACAACGCGTCGCTGCTCCGGTGCAGCCAGATCACCCAGGCCACCGCCACCGGCAGCACACACCACCACCACGGCTGGGTGAAGAATCGGTTCATCCGCCGCGCCTCAACATTCCCCAGCACCCGCCTCCGAACGAGTTTTTTCCTTCCACCGAAGCCGCCGGGCAGAGTCCATGCGGCGATCCTCTCAGCCCCAGTCTCCCCGCCAGGCGGTACCGCACAACGCCGGCACGATGCCGGCGCCGGGCGTGTCCTTCGTTCCGCAAAAATGGTCCGATTTCACTGCGGAACAAAGGGCCCCGCCGGCCTGCCGACCCGCCTCCCAGTTTCGCGCAGACCGGCCCCGGAATCTCAGAGCGCATCGCCGGCCCGCCCAAGTCCGACCTCCACAGCTCGCCGTGCCACTTTCGCTTCTCGGCGGCACGGAACACTCCGGCCTTTCAAAGCCGGGCGGACCCGGATGCAACCTCGGTTCCAACACGGCAACGCGGCACATCGCAGGTTTCGGACACCCCGAAAGATCGGTGGACTCTTCGCGCGTCCTCGGCAGCAGGAAACCGACGAACACGGGCATTGCCCCGAAAGCCCTGAATCCAGTTCTCCAAAAGCGGAAATGCGCATTCCGGTGTCCATGCATGGCACGAATCAATCCGCGCCTGAAGGCGCATCCCCTCCACCAGCCCGGGGGCAACGCCCCGGGGACTCGAGCCCCAAAACCCATCGCGCCCTGAAAGGGCGCCACTCGAGGACGCCCCTCGCGGGGACGGGTGAGCCCACACCGAATTCCGCCCCTTCAGGGCGGGGTGAATCGCGGCGTCCCGGTTCCCCAGGGCCCCGCCCTGGGCTGGTGAGTTCACACTGCGTTCGGGCAGCCATAAGGCGTGGCGGAGGGCAACCATTCGCGCGGTTTCGTGGGCAATTTGGTTGCCCAGGCACCTCATGAGGCTGGCGCCTTGACGTCCCCCTGAGGCAAACCCGTGCCGCGTCGCAGGCTCGAACCGTCTCCGGCCCTTGATGGGGCTTGCTGGCATGGAACGGGCAGGGGCCGCGTTGGCGAATTGTCCCTTGCAGCACTGGCTCAGGCACGGCCATCGGCACCGCAGATCCGCATTCGGGCGCCATTCGGATTCTGGACACGCCCCAGACGCTCGGCGCGATCGCGAGTGTCCGCAGCACGAGAAAGCCCCGGTAAAAACGGCGTTTTCCCCGGGTCCTGAAATGAAGTGCCCACAGGGGAGATCCCCCTCACCCACGCGGGTGCCCAGTTTTTTCGTGACACCGACGCCGGCCCGGATATATTTCTGAGCGACGCTCGACCCTATCGTCTAGCGGTTAGGACACCACCCTTTCACGGTGGTAGCCCGGGTTCGAGTCCCGGTAGGGTCGCCATTTTTCTCGCCCAGACGCAACCATCCCGTCGGTTTTACCGAGAGGCGTCCCACGCGGTTGGACCAACCCGCCGTTCACACAAATGTGGCCCGCCGGCAGATCGCGCACCGGCGAAGGAGTTCGCTCTTGAGGGCTCGCATTTCCGGGGCCTGCGGAGCAGACGCGGGGAGGTTGCTCGCACCAGACCCCGGGAAGGCCTCAATAGGTCAACAAATCCAGCAAACCCAGGCCGCGTGGGCTCAAGGCCCAGCGGTTTCCCTGCCGCGTCACCAGGGCCTGACAGCGGCACCGGTTGACCTCGGCCTCGTTGACCTGCAAAAGCACGTACTTCCCGCCCGGACGCAATTCTGCTGCGCTCCGCGGCACCAGGCGAAACGGCAAACCGGAAAAATTAAAAGTCACATCATATCCGGCCACCGGGGCTGTGCGAACCGCAGCCGGCTCCACCAGGGCGGCGTAGCGCCGGACCCAGCCAAACTCTCCCTGTCGCACCTGCACAGTGCACAACGGCACCTGTTCCTGCACCAACCTGCGAAACGAGAACCGTGGCCCTTCGCGCTGCTGTGCCCGGAAGACCGCCACCGGGTCCAGACCCAGGAAGTTGCGCCCGTTGAAATTCCCGTGGTCGTTCCGCTCCCGGGGCTCGGTGCGGCGGAACCAGGCGTCGAACCGGTCGGAGATCATGAGCGCGATTTCGAAGTGCAGATGCGCGCGATCTTTGCTGATGGGGGTTCGGGTGTTGGTGCTCCGACCCAGGGTGCCGATCGGTTGACCGGCGCGCACCTCCCGGCCCGGGCGCAAGTCCGGCGCAACGGCCCGCAAATGCGCGTACAACGTGTACACCTCCAGCCCGTCCACGCTGTGGCGCAGGACGATGTACCGGCCGTAGTTGGACAAAGAAGGATTCGTGTTGATGTATGCCACGGTGCCGTCCGCCGCCGCACACACCGGGTCGGTGGGTTCGCCCCGACGATCCCGCTGCACGGAACGAATGTCGATCCCCTCGTGCAGCTGAAAGCCCTCGCTCCGCGTGCAGCCGAACGTCCCCGCTACCCAGGTCCGGCCCGGTGTGGGGGCGAAGAAGCGTGCCTCGCCCCCGGGCTCGAACAGGGCCTGGTTGGGCGTGGGCAGCCGAAACGGTCCTGTCGCCACGGCTCCTGCCACCCACCCCAGGATCCCCAACCACACCAGACCGCCGCGCATGACCTGTTAGAAATCCCGTTTCTTCCGCTGCGCCGCCAGGTTGTTCAAGCCCCGCACGATCCGCTCGGCCTCCTCGCGACTCGCATCCGGCGTGAACACCAGAAATCCGTCCCCGATCCGCTGCTTGATCAAGGGCGCCGCCAGCCATCGCGCCTGGTCCGGTCGCTCGCCAAACTGACTGAAGATCACCATGCGTCGCCCCCGGTAGGCCGTGGTGTATTGCTCCAACAGCCAGGTACCGGAACGGTCCAGCTGAATCTGAATGGCCGGCACCCCGAAGGCATCCACCACCTTCGCCGACGCCACATGCACCTCCGTGAGGAAAGGCGACTTCTCGATGGTCAGGCTGACCGGATCCTCCCGAAACAGCGTCACCGTCTCCGTCTGACCCGTGGGCTCGGGCCGGACCTCCAGATGAACGCGCAACGTACTGATTTCCTTCCGGCTGCGCGACTCGGGGCTCTGACAGGCCATTGTCACGGCCAGCAACGCCAAACCCACCCCCAAATAGAGATTGAACCGCATCCTCGGCCCATTCATATTGACCGGCCCAAACAACCGCATTCAGGCGGGCTTGTAAAGGACCTATGAGCAAACAATACAACAAGATTCTCAAACGCCGTCGGCGCCAGCGCTACATCAAGCGCAAGAAACTGGCCGCCAAACTGGCGCGCCAGGCCAAAGCCGGACAGACCGCGCCAGTCGCCAGCGAGCCGCCTTCGGCCCCGGCATCCGCCGCTCCGGCCCAACCAGCCGCACCAGCGCCCGCGGAGCCCTCGCCGGCGCCCACAGAGAATCCGCCACCCGCCGGGAGCTGACCCTCGCCACTCCGGCGACCGAAAACATCACCTTTCCTCTCGTGTGCCGACCGCCGCCCGGACCACCGCCGGGCGGCTTGTGTTTCCCTCGGAAGCGCCCGCGACCTTCCCCCTAAGCGCCGCGCCGCCCTGGCCGGATTCGCAACGCCCGGCCCGCTCGAGTGCCCGGGCCGTGGCCCCCGCGCCTTTACACCTCCGCCAGCGCCCGGTTCATCCGCTCGATCGCCTCGTCCACCTCGGCCGCGCTGGCAAACCCGATCGTGACCGCATCCACCAGGCCGCTCTGCATGGCATAGCGGATCGACCGCTCCCGATCCGCCGGCGAACGAAATTCGCCGTTCCCGATAATCTTCATCCCGATGACGCCGCGGCCCCTGGCCCGCATCGCCTGAATCTCCTGCACCACCCGTGGCACATGGGTCGCGTCGCCGCTCTCGTCCCAACGTTCGGACGGCCCGTCCACATGCCGGCCCTGCGGGTTCAAACGCACCAAATGCACGTCCAGCCCCTCGACCTGCGTGGCTCGACACAACGCCGGCAGGCCGTGACAGGAGACCCCCACGGCACGCACGATTCCTCTTTGCTTCGCCTCCGTCAGGGCATCGAGCACCCGTCGCCGTTCCGTATCCCAGCGAGGACTGGTCGCGCAATGCACCAGCACACAGTCCAGGTAATCCACCCCCAGTTCCCGGCGAAATCGGTCAAGTTCTTTCATCGGATCCTGCGGCACCCCCATCATCTTCGTCAGGAGAAACAGTCGTTCCCGGGGCAACCCGCGGATCGCCTCGCGCACGTACTCGTGCGTCCGATACGCGTCGGCGGTGTCGATGTAAGTGACGCCCTGGTCATAGGCGTGACGAATCAGGCGGTTGAAACCCTCCCGCCCGAGGCTCCGTTGCACTTCGCCGGCGTTGGTGCCGGTGCCCACGCCCAGTCGGCTGATCTTCAATCCGGTGCGCCCCAACGGCACCAGATCGGTCGCCGTTCGCCGCGTGGAACCGGTCGTGCGGCAGGCCGTCGGGCACAGGGCAAGCCCGGCCAACGCAGCCGTGGCGGTGAGAAACTCACGTCGAGTCAATCGCTGGCGGTTCATGGCAGTCCTTTCGTTGGCGGTTTGTCGCCTCCAGCAAAGCACGGCGCGCCGGCGGAGGCAAATGCTGTTTCCCAATGCGAGCCTTTTGGAAACCCGTCAGCTCCGACCCTCCAGGGCGGCCGGGAAAACGCAGCCGTGCGCGGGGTCACGCCATCGTGGACGCGTCCGAACCGTCTCCGTATCGGCCGATCCCATTCCTTTCATCCCATCCCCAGCTCCGCCCTCAGGGCCTTCAGTGCGTTCACCATGAATTGCACCGCCACCGCTGCCAGCAGCAAACCCATGATCCGGGACAAAATGTTGAGCGCAATCGGATTGAGAAACCGACTGCTCTGCGCCGCCACGTGCAGAATCCAGTAGCTGGCCAGCATCACCAGCACGATCACACCATACAAAACGCCGTGTTGCACCCAGCCCTCCGCCTGGCTCTGCAACAAAATGGCGGTGGAAATCGCGCCCGGCCCCGCCAGCAAGGGAATGGCCAGGGGCGTGACGGAAATGTCCTCCTTGCTTGCGCCGGCCTCGGTTTCCTCGCGCGTTTCCTGCACCCGGGAACGCTGCGCCTTCAACATGTCGAGCGCCACCATCAACAACACAATACTGGCCGCAATCTGAAAGGCCGGCAGCGTGATCCCGAGAAACCGGAAGATGTACTGACCCGCCGCCGCGAACACCACCAACACCCCGGCCGCCACCACGCACGCCAACCGCGCCATCTGGATCCGTTGCGCCGGCGTGTGCTCCGGTGTCATGGCCAAAAACGCCGGCGCCGTGGACACCGGATCGACGATCACAAACAGGGATCCGAACGCCAACAGCCCGAATTGCACCCACTCACTCATACCCCCACCGCCGCCGGCACCTCCACCGCCTCGTTCATCCCGTGGACGATCTTTTTGTCCAGCGGACAAATCGTCGCCAGGACACCGCCCAGGTGCGCGCGGGCCCGTTCCCGCTCGCCCGTCACGAAATAATACGGACACAGCCGCACCCGGCCCTCGAATGAAACCACCCGTCCCTGATCGAAATCAAACCACTGCGCCGGCTGTCGCGCCGGAGCATGATACCGCTGCAACACCCACGGATTCCGCGGAAACTCCGCCAGCGCACGCTCCACCGCCGCCGACCAATCCTCCAGGGACAAATCGCTGCCCAAATAAACCCCTCGCGCCCCCCACGCATGCGGGGCAAACCCGGAGACCTTTAGAATCAGTTGCCGCTGACGCTGCGACAGCGTCTTCAACTGTCGCCAATCCGTCAGCCCGAGCTCCGGAATGGCCGCATGGGGCGGCAGCGGCGCGGGATCCACCACCCACGTGTACGGCACCCAGCCCTGCAGGCGCTCCAAAAACGCCGCCCCCAATTCCCTGCGCCAAAACTCCCGCAGATTCCGATTCCACAACAACGCCAGCAACAGTTTCTCTTCCAGCGCCGGCTTGGGCGGGGGGGTGATGCGCAGCTCCCCGCGGGCCCCGCGATCGAACAATTCCCGAGCCACCGGCACGTTCTCCAGGTCGAACAACTCGAAAAACCGGTACACGGCATCCCCCGGGGCATACTCCCGGTACCGTACATCCCGCACCGCAAATCGCCCCCCCAACCGGCCCGCCAACCATTCCATCTCCGGCCGGTACATCGCCGATTCCTCCGAGACCACGATGTGCACGCGCGGCGCCGATCCGAAAATGCCGGCGAATCCCCGCACCACGCCGTCTCGGCCACCCAACAGGTGCCAGGCCGGCTCTTCTCCCGCCGGCCGGTGATAGACCTCCTGCAGCCAGGCCGTCAGCCCGATCCCTCCCGGAACACTGTCCAGCTCCGTGATCCGCGGGCCCTCCGCCGTCAGCAGCACGTCCGGCCGAATCACCCGCGGCAATTCATGCCGAAAACCCGCATGCCGCTGCCATGCGATCAGTTCCGGTGGCTTCCCCTGATCCAGCAATTCCGCCACCCAGGCCGGCTGCCTTCCCGCCACCGACTGCCGATACAGCAAGTCCGCCGCGCGATAAAACTGCAACAACACCCGCCCCAGCGATTCCAACTGCGCCGCCAGTTCGCGCGAAAGCAGAAACGGCGTCGGGCCCACGCGCCAGCTGGCCCCGGCGAACAAACCGCCCGGCGGCAACTGCGCCCGAATCCAACGAGCCCGCTCCGCCGCCTTCTCTTCACTCACCACGCCTTGTGCCTCCATTTGGCCGTCCTTCGCTCCTGAAATCGCTTCCAATCCGCCCCGCCCGGCAGTCTCGGTGGTGTCCCGTCTGTTTGACAAGGCCGAGGCTGAGTTTCCCACCCGGGCGTTTTCCCCATCTCCAGAAACCCCGTGAGCACGGCCCTCCGAACCGTTTCACTGGCCCGACAGTCGCCGGTCCCGCAAAAAATGGCCGTGCCCGTCCAACATCAATCGATTCCGGCCACCCGCATGCGCACTGCGCCCCCGCCACTCCGGGGCCACGGTGGCCACCGTCCCCGGAAAGTACACGTCCACCACCAGCTCCACCTCCGACGGTCCCTGCGGCTGGCCCACCATCGGATTGCCCGACACCCGCAAAAGCGCCACACAATCCGACTCCGTCCGGCCCCAGAAATTGTCCGGCGGGACCGGCTCGTCCACTCGATCGAACCG
>JAOADM010000118.1 GCA_026417315.1 Limisphaera sp. | reverse complement strand
GGGCGATGAAAGGATTGGCATTTGCGGCACTGGCCCTGACCGTGCTGGCTCCGTTGCTGTTCCTGGGACAGCGGCTGGGCGAAGGGCCGATGAAGGCCTGGATGTTGGTTGGGACGGTGTTGTGGTTTGTGACCGCGCCCTGGGCATTGAAGGGCGGCTCGCGTTGAAGGGGGGCGTTCGCGAGACAGGGAGGCAGCCATGGCCAAGGGCATGAACTCTCAAGTGTATCTGGCGGTGGATCTGGGAGCGGAGAGCGGCCGCGTGATGGCGGGTCGCTGGACGGGCAAGCGGATGCTGCTGGAAGAAGTGCATCGGTTTGCCAACGGGCCGGTCTGGCTGGGGGAGAGTTTGCGCTGGGATGTGCTGCGGTTGTGGCAGGAGATTCAGCAGGGGTTGGGCATGGCAGCGCGGCAGCACGGCCGACGCGTGGTCTCCGTGGGCGCCGACACCTGGGGAGTGGACTATGTGTTGCTGTCGCGTCACGGGGAGTTGTTGGGCCTGCCGTACGCGTACCGGGATGCGCGGACACAAGGGGAGATGGAGCGGGTGTTCCGCAAGGTGCCGCGCGCGGACCTCTTCAAACAGACCGGGCTGCAATTCCTGCCCTTCAACACGCTGTTTCAACTGTTGGCGCATCAGCGGCAGCATCCCGACGTGGTGGCGGCGGCCCGCCGGTTGTTGTTCATGCCGGACTTTGTGCACTGGGCGTTGTGCGGTTCCGAAGTGGCGGAGTTCACGATCGCCAGCACCTCGCAGTGTCTGGACGCGCAGCGGCGGGCCTGGGCGGAGGGCCTTCTGAAAAAGCTGGGGCTGCCGGTCAAGTTATTGCCGGAGATTGTGCCGCCCGGCACCAAACTGGGCCGGGTGCGGGCCAGCGTGGCGGCGCGAACGGGGCTGGACGGCGTGGAGGTCGTGGCGCCTCCGGCCCATGACACCGCCTCGGCGGTGGCTGCGGTGCCCACGCGCGACACGGGCAAGCTGACCTGGGCCTATATCAGCTCCGGCACCTGGTCGCTGATGGGGGTGGAGGTGAAACGGCCGGTGCTGACGGAGCGGGCGTTGGAGGTCAACATCACCAACGAGGGCGGTGTGGACGGGACCTACCGCCTGTTGAAGAACATCATGGGCTTGTGGCTGGTGCAGCAGTGCCGGAGGGCGTTCGAGGCCCGGGGGCGCAGTTTCACGTACCCGGAACTGGTGCAACGGGCCAGTGAAGCCGCCCCGCTGCGGTCGCTGGTCAACCCGGATGATCCGCGGTTCCTGAATCCCCCGGACATGCCCCGGGCGATCCAGGAATTCTGTCAGGAGACGGGTCAGCCGGTGCCCCGGAGCGAGGGCGAGCTGGTGCGCTGTGCGTTCGAGAGTCTCGCGCTGCGGTATCGGCAGGTGCTGGGTTGGTTGGAGGAACTGGTGGGCCGTCGGTTGGACGTCATTCACATCGTCGGGGGCGGGTCGCAAAATCGATTGTTGAACCAGTTCACGGCCGATGCCTGCCAGAGGCCGGTCATCACGGGTCCGGCCGAGGCGACGGCCATGGGAAATGTGCTGACGCAGATGCGGGCGCGGGGCGAGTTGAAGTCGCTGGCCGAGATGCGCGAGACGGTGCGCAAATCCGTGGAACTGGGCGAGTACGAGCCGCGTCGGCCGGAGGTTTGGGAAGAAGCGTTTGCACGGTTTCAGAAACTGACGGAAACGCGGACCGGCTCGTGAAGTGTCGGGCGAGGGGGCGGACGACGGGTTCGGCGCGCACGTTTTTGCCGGCCCCGGGGCCCCGTGCTACGTTCCGCGCAGGGTTCAGTGCCGCCCGACCAGGGGAGGCCACAGCCATGAAGGTTCCGCTAGCCTATGGAGAAGGATATCTGACGGTGGAACTGCCGGACGATCGGACCACCGTGATTCAGCCGCGACATCAACCGGGGTTACCGGATGAACGCCGCGCGGTTTGGGAGGCCCTGGAACGGCCGATCGAGGCCCCGCCCCTGCGGGAATGGATTCGGCCGGGGATGAAAATCTGCATCCTGTTCACCGACATCACACGGGCCACTCCGAATCACCGTCTGATTCCGTGGCTTCTGGAGTATCTGTCCTTTGTGCCCCCGGAAAACGTCACGCTCCTGAATCAAACCGGCACGCACCGACCCAACACGCGGGCCGAACTGGAGCGGATGCTGACACCGGCCGTGGTGGCCCGGTATCGCGTCGTCAACCACGAGTGCGAGAAAGAAGAGGACCTGGTGTATCTGGGGGACCTGCCCAACGGAACCCCGGTGTGGCTCAACCGACATGCCGTGGAGGCGGATCTGCGGATTGTGACCGGTTTCATCGAGCCCCATTTCTTCGCCGGGTTCAGCGGCGGGCCCAAGGGGATCATGCCGGGCGTGGCCGGCTTGCGCACCATCATGGGCAACCACGGGGCGCGGAACATCGGTCATCCGAACGCCACGTTTGGCGTGTTGGACGGCAATCCCATCTGGGAAGAGATTCGCGAGGTGGCGCTCCGGGTGGGACCGAGTTTCCTGTTGAACGTGACCTTGAACGAGCAGCGACAGATCACCGGGGTGTTTGCGGGGGATTTGTTCCGGGCCCACCGCGTGGGATGTGAGTTTGTGCGGGCCTCGGCCATGCACCGCTGCGAGGCGCCCTTTGACATCGTGGTCACCACCAACAGCGGATACCCGCTCGATCTGAACCTGTATCAGGGGGTCAAGGGCATGAGCGCCGGGGCGCGCATCATCAAACCGGGGGGCACGTTGATCCTGGCGGCCGAATGCCGGGAGGGAGTCCCGCCGGGCAGTCCCCTGGACCGGTTGTTGCGGAGTGTGCGCGGACCGGAAGAGGTGTTGCGGTTGCTGGCGAGTCCGGGGTTCGAGCAGCCGGAACAGTGGCAGGCGCAGATTCAGGCGCTGGTGCAACAGCGGGCGCGGGTGCTGTTGTACAGCTCGCTGCCGGACGACGTGGTCCGGGCGGCGCACCTAGAGCCGTGCCGGGACATCAGCGCCACGGTGCGGTCCCTGCTCGCAGAGTTACCGGCGGATGCCCGCGTGGCCGCGCTGCCGCAGGGGCCACTGAGCATTCCCTACCTGGCCGGCAGCAACTGAACGGGCCGGCGGGCCGCCGGGAGTCCACAGGTTTCACACCCGTTTGGGCACGACGAACGGCGGGCGATACTCGCGGGTGAGAAGGGCGTTGGCCTCGCGGTCGCCGCGGAAGGTTTTCCGGCGCGGATTCATGCGCAACAGACGGCCCAGGACCACGGGTGTCTGCTGGAGGTTCACCCGGTTGGCGGCCAGATGTTCTTCCATGCGGCCGAGCATCTCCCGGACTTCGGGCAGGTTCCGGATGGCATCGCGAATGGCGTCGGGCGACCCGGTCCGGCCGAGGCGGTAGGAGATGTTGGCCGTGTGACAGAGGGAAGCCGACAGGTGGCCCTCCAGGGCGTCCGAATGCAGCAGCTCGGGCCGCCGGTTGCGCACGGCTTCGATGAAATTCGCGTAGTGATTGCCGCCGCCGTCGAACACGCGCATTTGTTTGCCGGCGCGGTCGTAAACGATCGCCCGGGTGTAACTGGGGATCACCACGCTGCCGCCCTCGCAATCCACCACCACCCCGATACTGGCCCCGCGGTAGTCGTCCATGCGATTCGAGCCGGCCTTTTCCGGCAGGCCGCGGACTTCGAACAGCAGGGGAGCGGGCTTGTAATCGTGGAAGACGATGAGGGTGTTGGGGGTTTCGGCGTCGTCCACGTACCCCAGACGTCCGCCGATGGCCAGCACGGCAGGGGAAAGCTCTTGATACCCCAGGATCCAGCGGGCGATGTCCATCTGGTGCACGCCCTGGTTGCCCAGGTCGCCGTTGCCCGTGTCCCAGAACCAGTGCCAGTCATAGTGCAGCCGGGCGCGTCGCAACGGTTTGAACGGGGCCGGCCCCAGCCACAAATCGTAATCCACCGAGGCGGGAATGGGTTGCGGGCCTTGCGTGCGGCCAATGCTGTCGCGGCGCTTGTAGCAAAGACCCCGGACGCGCAGGATGCGGCCCAGATTGCCCGCCTGGATCCAGGCCACGGCTTCGCGCAGTCCGGCCGAGGAGCGACATTGGGTGCCGACCTGGACAATGGCCCCGTATTTCCGGGCGGCTTCGACCAGCTGGTGGCCCTCGAACACATTATGGGAGCCCGGCTTTTCCACGTACACATCCTTACCGGCTTGCACGGACCAGATGGCCGCCAGCGAATGCCAGTGGTTGGGCGTGGCGATGCTGACCACGTCCACCGGCGCGCTTTCCAACAACTTCCGAATGTCCGTGTAGGCTTCCACGGATTCGCCGCGGTCGCGGAATCTGCGGACTTCGCGTTCCAGGATCTCGCGGTCGGCGTCGCAAAGGGCTGTAACCCGCACATTGGGCAGGGCACGAAAGCCCTTGATGTGATCCTGGCCGCGGCCGCCGAAGCCCACCACGGCCACGCGGATGGTTTCGTTGGCGCCGAGGATGCGGGCGCGGGGGCGCGGCGCCGCGGTCTTGCAGCCCGACACGGCGGCCAGAGAAGCGGCGGCCAGCAACGACTGTTTCAGGAAGGTCCGTCGATTCATCATAGGCTGGGTTTTGCTCGGGGGTTGCATGGGACAGGGACAGCGGATTCAGGGTTGCGTGCGGTTGGCGATCCACGCGGCGTACTGGTCGGCCACCCGGGCCCGGGCAGCGTCGCCTTCGTGAAGGTAAAGCCGGTAACGGAATGTAACCCTGCCCCCGGCGGGGACGACCAGGTTCCCGGCGCCGGCATCCGCCAGGTTCTCGAAATCGTGTCGGCCAAACGGATTGGCGGCGAACAAACCATAATCGCGCACGTGCCACCAGGTGGGATGCCGGGGGTTGTCCGGATGATCGAAGATGGCCAGTCCGACGAGGCGATCTTCCACCAGGCCGGAGTAATCGCACCACGCGGCCCGCTTCCCCCAGGCTTCGGTGTCCCGGTGGCCCTCGCTGGTGAGGATGCGACCGGGCGGCCGACCCGCATGGGCCTTGTTGGGGCGCACACGCATGGTTTCGGCCAGGCGCACCGCCAACGTCCCCTCCTTGGTGTCCCCGAACGTGACGGGGCCGTGCGCGGCGAGGAGCGTAACCTCGAAGTCGAACACCCGGCCGGAGTCCGGCGTGGCGTAGAATCGCAGCGTGCGCTCGTCGACGCAGACGGTTTGGCCGTTCGGCGCCACCCAGCGGTTGCGCGAACGCAGGAGACCGGTGCGCGGTCCGGACTGAATTTGCAGGAACTCGTCATGCACGATGCGGCCCCGGTTGTTTCCCTCGGTCCAAAAATCCACGCCATTGACACTGCCGTGGGCGTACCAGAAACCGCGGTGGTGCGGGTGGTCCCGGTCTTCACCCGGGACTTCTTTCATGGGCCAGTGTCGGGTCATGACGAGTCCTTGCGGACCGTGGAGCGGATGGCAGTACGGCTTGGGCACGTCCCGAAAGAAGTATTCCGTGAACGGCCGGCCCGCGATCTCGACGCGCACGCGGTCTGGCAACGCGACAAGACGGACTCCCTGATTCGGGGCCGCTTCGCGGGGAGTCTGCGCGCAACTGGCGATCAGCAGTGCCAGACTGATGCCGAGGCCGACCCACCCGACGAGGCCGACACAGATGCGCGCCATTCTGCTCATGTCCTCAAAAAACCAAAGCTCCCTTGCGGGAGCAAGCCCGGATTCACGGGACGGGCCCGAGCCATTCGATGTCCTTGAAGAAAAGGTCGCAATCCTGGCCGCCGTGGAGCTGGAGGGCCAGGTGACCCTCGCGGCGGCCGGGGTCGTCCATGAGCTCGGCCGTTTTGTAGCCGTTGACGTGCACGACGATGCGACCCTCGTGGGCGCTCACGGTCAGGGTGTTCCAGTCGCCGGGCCGGAACCATTTCTGCACGTCCTCGGGTTTGGGCTGGACGACCCAGGCACGGCCGTTGGTTTCATAGAGGCCGCCGACGTCCTTTTCGGCATCGATCTCGGCCTGGAAACCGGTCACGCCGCTGAACCCGGTGGGCTCGACGCGAAAGTAAAAGCCGCTGTTGCCCTTGAGGGCCTTGAACTTCAGGCGGGCCGTAAAGTTGGTGAAACGGCGTTCGGTGATCAGATGGCCGTACTCGGCCTGGTCCCGACTGTGCGTGCCGTGCAGGACGCCGTCTTCGATGGTCCAGCGGCCCTGGCCAATCGGGCGCCAACCGTTGAAGGTGCGGCCGTCCCACAGAGGTTCCCACCGGTGACGGCCCAGCTCCCGGATGCGCAGGTTCCGCCACCGCACCTCCAGGCCCGCCTCGGTGGACGCGTGGACCTGCAGGCCGATGAATCCGCTCAGGGTCATGGAATCGATCAGATCGGCTGCGGGCACGCCGTTGACCCAGGTCCGGATCGAGTCTCCCCGGCATTCGATGCGGTAGTGGTTCCAGTCACCGAAGCGAAAGGCCGCGCCGGCCCGGGGCTTGTCGGTCAGGGGCTGGAGCCAGGCACGTCGGCCCTCGTCGTAGATCCCGCCGCTCCACCGCCGGTTTCGGTTGTGATCGACTTCCACCTGATACCCGTGGACCCGCCCCGCGGGGATGCGCAGTGTTTCCCGGCCGAAAACCACTTCCGTGGGGTGATCGAAACATTCGCTGCGGATCTGGATGCCGGAATTCAACCGGGGATCGGCCCGGACCTCCAGTTCCAACACAAAATCCCCGAAGGTCTTTTCCGTGCAGAGGAAACTGTTTGGCGTGTTCAGAACGGTCCGCCCCACGATGCAACCGTCCTCCACGCTGTACTTCGCCTTTCCGCCCCGCTGGACCCAGCCCTGGAGCGTTTGACCGTCGAACAGGGGCCGGAACTCTTCGGCCGCCGGGCCCGAGCCGCCAGACAAGAGCCAGAGGAAGCCTGCGATCGCCGCGGCGGAGGGGGGAGCCGTCCTTGCGAATAATGCGCCTGCCTTCATTGCGCAGCAGCAAACACCTGGAGCGGCCGGCTGACAAGTCCGGACCCGGGTCGGACGTTTGTCGGAGCGACGCGGCCGGCCCGCGCGCGGCCGCGCCTGCCTCGTTCCCGTGGACAATCGCCGGTCTTCGTTGGCCGGGCAGGGAGGCGTAACGATCCAGGGGGCCGGGACCGTCCGTGCCGCACCCCGAGAGCGTGTCGTTTTGAGCCCGGCTCGCTTTTCATCCGGTGGCCTGCTGGAACGCCTGGGCTCTCGCTTCCCGCCGGCCAACGGGTGGATCCCCGCCTCTCAGCCGGGGGCGTGGCCGGGATCAGCCGTGGTTTTTTCAGTCGGGGCTCGAGCACGTTGGATTTGGAAGGCGACGAGGCCAAGGAAACCGTTTGCGAGAGGCGGGCCGGGGCTGGTATCAAGACCCGGATGGATGGTCAGCGGGCCAAGGGCAGTCTGCGCCAATGGACCGGGTGGGTCGGGATCCTGTGCTGGGCAACCTGGACGGGGGCGTACGCGGACCCGATCGTGGGCACGGCGGTCAGCAGCCCCACGTGGGAGATCCTGGTGACGGACTTCGGCTACGCAGACTTTGCGCTGGACCGGCGACCGGGCTTCGTGGGGCGCGAGTACCTGTCGGGCGAATGGGCGGCAGCGGTGGGATACGAGAGCGAAGCCGGCCCGGTGGGCCCGATTTGGTTGCAACCGCAGTGGTTTTACCCCGACTGGATCTCGAACTCCGACTTCGGAGTGGAACAGGGGGTGGCGCCGGTCAGCCGGGGTAGCCCGACCAACGCTTGGGGATTCCCGGTGTTTCAGTCCACCGTGACCAACGGACAAGTGCGGATCACCCTGGGGTACGAAATGATGGACAGCGGCGAGGGCATTGCCGCGGGCATCGTGCCGAGAAGCCGCGATTGGCCGGGCCGTTTTATGTGGACCGACCGGTATGTGTTCCGGCAGACCTGCGTGGTTTCGAATCGCACGAGCTCGGTTTTGCGGAACGTGCGTTGGTTCCAGTTTGTCCACGGGCTGGAGAGCATGAGCGGCGTGTACGACGACCGCGAATATGGCGGCTCGTTCGGGGAGTACCGGTACGACTTGACGTTGCACGGTCGATCGGTGGCCCGGGACACGCGGACGGACACGGCGGTGTTATTGCACGACGTGCTGACCCTGCATGCCGCGCGGGCGCCTGCGGCTTGGGAAGTCGGGTACTACGGGCGCGTGCATGTGGACAGTCACATCATGGGCAAGCCGTCGGTCGGGGTGCATTGGAGTGTGGAGACAAATGCATTGAACGGGCTCGATTTTTTTGCCCCACCCGAGGGCCGCTACGTAAGCGGCGCGTTGGCGTGGGATTTGGGAGATCTTGCGCCCGGCCGGGCAGCTACGCACGTCGTGTTGCTGACGGTGGCCACGTGGCGGGTGACGAGCCTGCCGGGTGCCGTTCAGGTCCATGCGGTTGCGCAGGATCCGCCCGGATGGTTGCGCATCGCCGTGGAACCGCGGCTGACCGGATGGAGTCGGCTGGGCCTGCTGCACTCGGCCGGCCTCCAACCCGGCGGCGGATGGCGGTGGCGGCCGCTTTGGTGGGCGGCATGCGAACCCGACCCGGGCCGGCCGGGATGCTACTGTTTCCAGATTCCCATGGAGGCGACGGGCCCGGCGGGGTTTTTCCGGGTGGAAGTCTGGCAGCCCCCGTGAACGGGCGTGCAAACAGTCCGGCGCAGGACCGCAACGGGCAGGCGGCACTGACCCGGTTGCTCTCCCGCAGGCAACCCCCGAAAACCCTGCACTTCCCGGGCCGCCCCTACCCGCGGTACACGACCATGATCGCGTAGTCGGTGAGCAGTCGCTGCGTCCCGATGTCGAGGTGCGTGTAGGTCAGAGGAGTGATGCTGATGATGTTGTCCTCGCCCACCTTCTGGAGAAAGTTTGTGACGGTCTCGTCGAACCGGTCGTGTCCCACCTCGATGCAGTCGGTGTGACGGATCGTTTTGATGCGGATTTTTTTGTCGCCCTTGGCGGCGGCTTCCAACGGGGGTTTGGGCTTTTCGATCAGTACTTCCGACGGGCCCTCCCGGATGGGGACTTTCAAGTGCAGTTCCTGCCGTGCTGCCGCCGAGGCCACGATCGGGTTGATGATGCTGGGTTCGACCTTGGCCGGGCTTTCCGGTTTGGGCAGCGGCGATTCGGGTTCGGGCACGGTGATGAGAGCCTGACAGGAGGGACAGTTCAGTTGGGCGCCGGCGGCCGAGCTGTCCACCTCGAGTTCCTGATCGCAATTGGGGCAGTTGAATACGATGTCCATAGGTCAGCTCCGGATCCCTGATTTGGCACGAAAAACGTAGGCCGCCGGGGCGGGAGTTGCCAGCAAAAAGCAAGGGCGGCGGCACCGTGATCCCGTCGGCGGCGAAGGGGTGCGACGGAGTTGTGAGAGGCGGAAAGAACCCCGGTGCAGGCGGGCCGCGCCGATGTTTGGGTCCGGAGGGAATTTGCACTGCGCTGGCCATCCCCCGTCCCCGGTTGGGAAGCACGAGACCGAACCCGCGGCAGGGAGCGTGGGCCTTCGACGCAGAAGCGGCCCCGGCTGGGAGGGCGATCGCGCTTTGGGAAACGGTGTTGCGCGCGCGGGCGCCGGATGGGTGAGAGAGCCAAGGGGAGCTCGGTGCGGACGCGGAAGCGTTCCGGGGAGTTGGTTGACTTTGCCGAGAGACCGGCCATTTCGTTCGGGAGTTAATACGCGATCCATGAAGGGGGCGCGCAGGAGCTGCCGATCGCGTACCGGGTCATGGCCGCGGGCTTCATGACCAAAGGATCGAAATGCGCGAGCGTTTCCGGAGGGGGAAGGGAACGCTGTTGTGGAAGCGGGGCGCAGCCGGTAAAGTCCGTGCCGGCCGGGACCCGGGCTGCTGACGAGGTATCAGGTGGGTGAACCGAAATGTTGGACTGGACGATCTACGTTTCGTTTTTGGGTGCGCTGATGGTGGGGTTGTGGCCGGCGCGGTACGAGGGAGGTGTGCGCCGGGCGGCCCTGGGTGCGGCATTGGCGGGGGCGGCGTTGGGACTGACCGGTGCGTGGCAGGTGGGGCGCGAAGGGGGAAAGCTGATCACGCTGGTAGACGTGCCCTGGGTGCCCGAGCTGGGGATTCGCTATCACCTGGCGGCGGACGGTCTGAGTGCGGTGCTCGTGGCCCTGACCGGGGTGGCCGCGGTGGCAGGGGTGCTGTTTTCCTGGAACGTGCGGGAGCGGGTGCGAGAGTTCTTCGCCTTCTATCTGTGGCTGGTGGGAGGAGTGTACGGCGTGTTTTTGAGCTTCGATTTGTTTTTGCTGTTCGTGTTCTACGAGTTGGCGATCGTGCCCAAGTATTTTTTGATCGCGATTTGGGGGTCGACGCGGCGCGAGTACGGCGCGATGAAGCTTGTGCTGTACTCGTTTGTGGGCAGCGCGCTGGTGCTGGTGGCGTTGTTGGCGGCGTATGTGTGGGCGGGGATGCGGTCGTTTGCCTGGGCGGATCTGGTGGCGGCGGGCTATCCCCGCGGATTTCAGATGTGGGCCTTTCCGGTGATGTTTCTGGGCTTTGGGATCTTGGCCGGTCTGTGGCCGTGGCACACGTGGGCGCCCACCGGGCATGTGGCGGCGCCGACGGCCGCTTCCATGTTGCTGGCGGGGGTGGTGATGAAGCTGGGAGCCTACGGCTGTTTTCGAGTCGCCATGCCGATGTTTCCGGACGCGCTGCGACCCTGGGGGCCACGGGTGTTGGGACTGGGTTCGTGGCCGGAGGTGTTCGGGTTGTTGGCGGTCGTGGGGATTGTGTGGGCGGCCCTGGTGGCGCTGGTGCAGCGGGATTTCAAGTTCGTGATCGGTTATTCGAGCGTGAGTCACATGGGGTTTGTGATCCTGGGCCTGATGACGCTGACAGAGGCGGGATGGCACGGCGCGGTGTTGCAGATGGTGTCGCACGGCTTGATTGCCGGGTTGTTGTTCGCGGTGGTGGGACGGATGGTGTACGACCGGGCGCACACGCGGGAACTGTCGGAGTTGGAACGGATGGAGCTCGGAAGAGCGCTGCCGTTTGCGGCGGGAACTTTTGTGCTGGCCGGGGCGGCGTCGGCAGGGATGCCGGGGTTCAGCGGCTTCATGGCGGAGGTGCATGTGTTGCTGGGGGTGTGGCAGGTTTGGCCGTTGTGGGTTTGGGTGACGGCGGCCGGTGTGGTGT
>JAOADM010000117.1 GCA_026417315.1 Limisphaera sp. | reverse complement strand
ACCTGGGACTCGATCCGCACTGGAAAGACGATTCCTTCAACGACACCGGTGCCGGGGAAGCGGACTCCGGGACAGCCGTGGGCAACGGGCCCGGGGCCGTCCAAGCCACGTTGGCCGCGTCAACCGCGGCCCTGCATTGACCAGGCGGCACCGTGGCCCGCGTGCCGGACAGTTCCCGATGGCCTTCCGCCCATGGAACGGTTGTACCGTAACCGCGGGGGTTACCGCGGCGAGACAGTGGATCCGGCCGCGCTGTTGGCGGCTTGCGCGTCTGCGGGATGTCGCGAAGGTTGGCGAATCGAACACCTGTCGGTGGCGGGCCGCGACCACCCCCTGGTGGTGCTTCGGCGCGAGGCACGCCGCCAGCCGACCGCAGGGCCGAGCCGGCGCATCTACTTGAGCGCCGGCATCCACGGAGACGAACCCGCCGGGCCCCTGGCGGTGCAAACCTTGTTGGAATCGGGCACCCTGCCGGACACGCATGCTTTCTGGGTGGTGCCGTGTCTGAACCCGGCCGGGCTGGCCGCCAACCGTCGTGAGAATCCGGACGGGATCGATTTGAACCGGGACTATCGCCATCTGCGATCCCCGGAGGTGCGGGCGCATGTGGCCTGGCTCCTGCAGCAGCCCTCTTTCGACCTGTGTTTCTGTCTGCACGAGGACTGGGAGGCGTCGGGATTCTATCTGTACGAGCTCAACCCGGACGATCGCCCCTCTCTGGCTCCTGCGATGTTGCAGGCGGTCCGCGAAGTCTGTCCGCCGGACCTTTCGCCGGTGATCGAAGGCCGGCCGGCCCACGGGGGGCTGATTCGACCGGACATTCGCCCGGAAACGCGGCCGGAGTGGCCGGAAGCCTTCTGGCTGCTGCAGCAGGGCCACACCCGGTGGTCTTACACGCTGGAGGCACCCTCGGATTACGCGTTGCCCGTGCGTGTGCAGGCACTGACCCGGGCCGTTCAAGCCGCGCTGCACGCCTTGGGGAATGCCGGCTGACGGGGCCGTTGCAGGCGCGGGCCCGGCGGCGGTGGGGGACACTCCGAGGATCCGGCTTCGCGCAACGGGACGGGAACGGATGGCCGCGTCCCGAC
Source organism: Limisphaera sp. (assembly GCA_026417315.1). Lineage (GTDB taxonomy): Bacteria > Verrucomicrobiota > Verrucomicrobiia > Limisphaerales > Limisphaeraceae > Limisphaera. The sequence goes on along the minus strand of JAOADM010000117.1, from coordinate 10,144 downwards.
GGATTGGGTCAGGCGGGAAGTGCGTCGCGTCGCTTCAACCACGCCTGCCCGAGCTCCTTGAGGGTCGACGCCTTCATGACCTTTTCGGCCAGCGGAAAGACGATGCGCTCTTCGTGGTCGAAATGTTTGCGGGAGTAGGTGACGGCATGCTGGAGCAGCCGGCGCGCCTCGGCCACTGTGCGGGCCTTGTGGACGCGCAACAAGTGTTCATCGATCTCGTGGTGCTCGTGCTCGAAGGTGTCGCGCTGTCCCATCTGTTCCAGACAGTGCTCCAACGGCGCCAGAACCAGATCGTCTTCCGTTTTCGAATGGCCGCGCAGGAGTTCCTCCAAAAGCCGGGCCAGGAGTCGGGCTTCGGCCACGGTCTTCAGCTGCGGAAGCTCCCGCTCGATGAAGTCGAAGATGTTGTGGAACACGATATGCTCGGCGAGCAGGATGTCGGTGATTTTCATGGCGCCAGAAATGGATCGTTGCCCGTTCTACTTAACCACAGTGCACCGCGTTGCTCAAGGATCGACGGCAAAATCGGCCACGCTGCCACAGGCACAGACCGGGTGGCGGTCGCCGTACACGTTGTCCACGCGCGCCACCGCCGGCCACCACTTGTGCTCGCGCAGCGAGGCCACGGGGAAGGCGGCCTGCTCTCGGGAATACGCGTGGGGCCAGGTGTCGGCGGCCACCATGTCGGCCGTGTGCGGCGCGTTTTTCAAGGGATTGTCCCGGGCATCCATGCGGCCGGTCTCCACCGCCAGGATTTCCTCATGAATGGCTTTCATGGCGTCGCAGAACCGATCCAGCTCCGCCTTTGATTCGCTTTCGGTGGGTTCGACCATGAGGGTGCCCGCCACCGGCCATGACAGGGTGGGGGCGTGAAACCCGTAGTCCATCAGCCGTTTGGCGACGTCTTCGGCCGTGATGTGATGGAACCGCCGCAGGTCCAGGATGCATTCGTGCGCCACCAGTCCTGCCGGGCCCTTGTAAAGCGTCGGGTAACAGGATTCGAGCCGGCGGGAAATGTAGTTGGCGTTGAGAATGGCCACCTGACTGGCCCGGCGCAATCCGTCGGCCCCCATCAGGGCGATGTAGGCCCAGGAGATGAGCAGGATCCCCGCGCTGCCCCACGGCGCGGCGGAAACCGGCCCGACGCCGCGCGCCGGCCGCCGGGCGCCCGGCATCAGCGGGTGATCCGGCAGGAACTCTCGCAGGAACTCCGCCACGCCGATCGGACCCGCACCCGGACCTCCGCCCCCGTGCGGAATGGCGAAGGTCTTGTGGAGGTTCACGTGGCAGACATCGGCGCCCAAGTCCGCCGGGCGGCACAAACCCACTTGCGCATTCAAATTGGCGCCGTCCATGTACACCAGCCCGCCATGCTCATGGACAATCCGGCAGATCTGGCGAATGCCCGGCTCGAACACGCCGTGCGTCGACGGGTAGGTCACCATCAGACACGCCAGCCGGTCCCGGTGCGCCTGGGCCTTGGCCCGCAAATCCTCCAAATCCACGTTGCCCTGGCGGTCGCAGGCCACGGCCACCACTTTCAGACCCGCCATGGCCGCACTGGCGGGATTGGTCCCATGCGCCGAAGTGGGGATCAGACAGACGTCGCGATGACCCTCCCCGCGATGTTCGTGCCAGGCGCGGATCACCAACAATCCCGCGTATTCGCCCTGGGAACCTGCGTTGGGTTGCAGCGAGATGGCCGGGAACCCGGTGATTTCGGACAGCCACTGCTTCAGCTCCTCCATCAGCTCGTGATAGCCGCGGGCCTGTTCGAGCGGGACAAACGGGTGCAGCCGCGCAAACTCCGGCCATGTCACCGGCATCAGCGCCGCCGTGGGGTTGAGCTTCATGGTGCAGGAGCCCAGCGGAATCATCGTCTGGCAGAGGGAAAAGTCCCGCGACTCCAGCCGGCGCAGATAGCGCAGCAGTTCGGTTTCCGAGTGATACCGGTGAAAGACCGGGTGCTGCAGGTAGTCCATCGGCCGGAGACGACTCTCGTCCAGCCCGGGCAGGAGCTCCTGCACGGCAAAGTTTACGGGGCGGTCGTCGTGAAACACCTGCCAGATTTCGCGGACGTCCTGCGGAGTGGTGGTTTCGTCGAGGGACAAACCGATGGTGGTGTCGTTCACGCGCCGGAAGTTCATGCCGTGTTCGGTGGCACGGGCGTGAATCGCCGCGGCCTGCGCGGGGGAGACCGTCACGGTGATCGTGTCGAAGAAGGGCAGGGGCGTTGCGCCCGATCGGGTCGGGTCCCCGCCGGAGGGCCGGGGACGGACCTCGTATCCAAGCCGCTCGAGTCCCAGCGCCAGCGCACGGGTGAGCTTGTGGATCCGCAGGGCGATGCGACGCAGTCCGTGCGGCCCGTGGTACACGGCATACGCCGCCGCCACGATGGCCAGCAACGCCTGGGCCGTGCAAATGTTGCTGGTGGCCTTTTCACGGCGGATGTGCTGCTCGCGAGTGCCCAGGGCCAGACGGAGAGCCGGCCGCCCCCGCGCGTCCCGCGAAATGCCAACCAGCCGGCCCGGCATCTGACGCTTGAACGCATCCCGGGTGGCCAGGAAGGCCGCATGCGGACCCCCGTAAAACAGCGGCACGCCCAGGCGTTGGGCGCTGCCCACGGCCACGTCGGCTCCCCAGGCCCCGGGCGGCGGCAGCAGCGTCAGCGCCAGCAGATCCGTGGCGGCCACCAGCAACGCACCCACTGCATGGACCGCCTCCGCAAACGCGCGGTAGTCGTGCACCGCGCCGTCGGTGGCCGGATATTGTACCAGAGCCCCGAAAAACGACCCGTCCAGGCCCACAGCGCCCACGTCACTGCAGACGACCTGGATCCCCAGCGCGCGCGCGCGGGTTTGCACCACGGCAATGGTCTGCGGGTGACAATCTGCAGCGACAAAAAACCGGTTGCGTTCCGGGCCACCCCGCAACCGGTGACACATCATCATCGCCTCCGCTGCGGCAGTCGCCTCGTCCAGCAGCGATGCATTGGCGATCTCGAGGCCGGTCAGATCCCGGACCATTGTCTGAAAATTCAGCAGGGCTTCCAGGCGCCCCTGCGAGATCTCCGATTGATAGGGAGTGTAGGCCGTGTACCAGCCCGGGTTTTCCAAAATGTTGCGCTGGATCACGGGCGGCGTGATGCAGTCATAATAGCCGAGGCCAATGTACGAACGGAACACGCGGTTGCGACTGGCGCGCTGTCGCAGGCATTCGAGCACCTCCGCCTCGGTTCGGGCGGGCGGCAGTTGCAGGGGCCGCTCGAGCCGAATCTCCGGCGGGATGGCTGCCTCGGTAAGTTCGTCGAGGCTCTGAAAGCCCAGCGCGGCCAGCATCTCGGCCACGTCGGCCTCCCGGGGGCCGATGTGGCGTTCGGCAAACGGTTGAGCTTCCCACCCTGCTTCGTCATGGCGGGAGCCCCTGGTTTCCGATCCGGCCGCTGCTCCGGCCGATGCTCTCGTGGACGATGAATCGCGCACGGCGCGAAAGTAGAAGGAGCCGCTCCTTGCGCAAGCTTCCTTTCACAGGCGGCGCGGGCGGCGAAGCAAGGCCGGGCGCCGAAGTTCTCCGCTCTCGGCCCATGGGGGTGCGCACAGATGCGCCGGGCCGGGAGGCCGCTTCCGCAGACCTGCGAGCCGATAGGCACTCAGCACCATGACGCGGCCCTTGCATCTCTGGGACGTCCCCGGGCGCGGCCGATCCCGCCTCCGTGCCGGAGGAACCTGCGGCGCGGCGCATCATTGTCCTTGGGGTGCCCGGCCCGGCAACCCGGCGGCCCGAGCGAGACAGTCCGGGCTTGCCACCGGCCGGGAAGCGGGCACCTTGAACCCCGGGTCCCGCGGGTTGGTCGGCGCCACCACCCGCGGATCCCTCCGGCGTCAACTCAACCAGACCTAGCAGAACCTATGAAAAAGCTCCTGATCCTGACCACGTGTGTGTTGCTCGGCCTCCACTGCCACGCGCAGGCCCAGCGGTCCCTGGCCGATTTGGTGGCGGAAGCAGGTGCGGAATGGATGATCGGCGAATGGGTGGCCCACACCGGCAACGGGGACCCGATCACTCAGAAAGTCAGTTGGGACCTCGACAAGCACGTCGTGACCATGCACGTCCAGTCGCCCATGGTCGAGGTCAAGTCCATGACCGGTCTCGATCCGGCGACGGGCCAGGCCAGGTATGTGGGCTTCAGCAACCGGGGAGGCGCTCTCACTGGCACCTGGCAAGAGGAGGGCGGCTGGCCAATGCTTCGGCTCCAGGGGACCAACCCTGATGGTCGATCGTGGAAGATGGCGCTCCTCTACAGGCGCCTGGACGACAACACCATGGCGGTCGAGATCTACAGCTTGGACGATTCCGACAACGTGGTCCGGCCGGCGCGGAACGTCACCGAGTTCAAACGCAAGGACAAACCGCCAAAGAGTTGAGTGGGGCCCTGCGGCCTTTCTCCGGTCGTGGGGCCGACCACCTCCGGCCGGGGACCGAAGAGGACAGCCCTTGCCGGGGCACTTCGTGGTGTCTGAACGGGCCGACGCGACCCCGGGTTGCGGAGCGTTGCGCCTCCGGCTTCCACGTGACAACGGAAACACGAGTGCAAGGGGCGGGTTCGAGACTCCGCGCCTGAGCGCGACGGAACAAAGTCAGAGGAGATGTGCTTCCGCGGCTGAAGGGGGAGCTTCCAACCTCCCATCCGAACGTGGGATAAGCGCCGCATTGCGGACGTCCTGGCCCGGCGTCGTGACGCGAGCCCTGGCTCCCTCGGTGCGCTGTTTTGCCTTACCCGGGCCGTGCCTTGTGCGGGGAACTTGAGGGCCCGGTAAGACGCCCGTTCCCCAGGGGTCCAACCGGCAGGGATCGGCCGTTGCCGTGGGGCAGTGACGGGTGCGCCTGCACCCGGAACCGTCGGCCCACGCTGGATCAAACGGGGACTCGTGTGAGACTGGCATCCACCTTTGCCCGGTTCATCGGGCCTTCGATTCTGGCGCCTCGGCGGTGCGGGTGGAGCTTTCGGGTTTGGACGGCATGGCGGCGTCCTCCAGCCCCGGAGTACATTGCACGAACACCTGAAAAGCACGGCCCAAATGTTCGGGGTGAACCAGCGTGTGGAACTGCCGGAGACGGGCAGGGTCCCAGGGCAGCCGGCCCCCTGCCCATGCGGCCCAACGCTCGGCAATGCGGATCAAGAACGACTCCTGGCGTTGCCACAGGACGGTGCACAGTCCGGCCGCTTCGCCGGCTCGCTGGAGCGCGCTGAAAATCACGTGTGCGGTCAGGTCTTGTTCTCCGGGGCGGAGCAGCGGATCACTCACCAGCCGGTGACGATAGTAGGCCCGGAGTGTCCCGGCGCGACGGTGGGGCTGAAAACATTCTTCTGCCGTCAGGCCATAATCGATCGTCATCAACCATCCGACCTGCAGGCTGCGGGCGGCGCGGCGCCACCAGTCAACCGCCCCCGGACTGATGTCCAGGGTGAAGCCATCCGGTAGAATCGCCTGCACTTCAGGGGGCGGCTCCAGTCCGAGCGCAGTCAACAACTGGAGGCGTTCCCGGGTGTGGTCCGGATTGTCTGGCATGCGGACTTGCACAAATCTGTTTTGTGCCCACGCCACCCCCCACTCGGACCACTGGCGGGCGCGGGCATCCCAGCACAACCGGCGTACGGGGAAGGCGTCCAGCAGTTCGTTGGAGAAGACGACGCCGGCGATGCTGTGTTGGGGCAGCGGGAGCCAGGTGGGTGCGTCGGGATCGGACAGGTCCGCCGGTTCTCCCGGCCAGTCCACCTGTTCGGCCCAGGGCCCGAGGGTCTTCCGTTGCCAGGCGCGACGGCGCTCGGACGGTTCCAGAATGACGTAACGGAGGCGTCGGCTCAGGTCGGGGCGATGCTGCGCAAACCACTCAAGGATCCGGCGCGCCAGCCGACCATCATGAGCGGCGGCTTCGACGCATCGGAGTGGTGCCTCGGGCTGCCGTCGGGCCAGCACGGCCAGCCAGTCGGCCAGTTGGAACGCAAGTAGCTCTGCGAACAGGGGGCCGACGTGAACGCTGGTGAAATAGTCGCCGTGCGGACCGGGATTGTCCGGTTTCTGTTCATAATATCCAGAACCCGGACAGTACAGGGCCAGGGCCATGAAACGGTCGAACCGCATCGGCGAGCCCTGGCGCAGCGATGCCAGAATCGTTGGGACAACCGTGTTCAAGGTTTGCAGGCGTCCGGACCTTGGGCTACCAAGGGCCGGGGCGATGATGTCACGCTATGGCGAAGATTGACGCATTTTTCAACTTGATGTTCGAGCAAAAGGCCTCGGACCTGCACCTTTCCTCGGGGAACGTCCCGATGCTGCGCATCAACGGGGAGTTGCATCGCATTGACCATCCCCCTCTGGACCCGGACGAGCTCAAGCGCATGCTTTACGAGATCACGCCCGACTACAAGATCAAGATCTTCGAAGAAACGGGGGACGTGGACTTCGGGTACGAGATCCCCAACATCTCCCGGTTCCGCGCCAACTATTTCATGCAGAAGAACGGCATCAGCGCCGTATTCCGCCAGATCCCCACCCGGGTGCTGTCCTTCGAGGACTTCGAGAAAATGGATGCCCCGCTGCCGCCGGTGCTGAAGAAGTTCGCCATGCTGGAAAAGGGCCTGGTGGTGGTCACCGGCCCCACCGGCTCGGGCAAGTCGACCACCCTGGCGGCCATGATCGACTATGCCAACCGCAATCGCCGCGATCACATCATCACCCTGGAGGATCCCATCGAGTTCGTCCACGAGAGCAAGAACTGTCTGGTCCAGCATCGCGAAGTCGGCGTGCACACCAAGTCGTTTGCGGCCGGCCTGCGCGGCGCCCTGCGCGAAGACCCGGACATCATCCTCATCGGCGAGCTCCGCGATCTGGAAACGATCGAGCTGGCGCTGATTGCGGCCGCCACGGGGCACCTGGTGTTCGGCACCCTGCACACCCCCAGCGCCGCCAAAACCGTGGACCGCATCATCGACGTCTTCCCCGCCGAGCAACAGAACAAGATCCGCGCCACCCTGGCCGAGTCCCTGCGCGGCATCGTGGCCCAGAACCTGTTCAAGCGCATCGACCGCAAGGGCCGCGTGGCGGCGTTGGAAATCCTGGTGTTCACCACGGCCATCGCCAACCTCGTGCGCGAGGGCAAAACCCATCAGATCCCCGGCATGATCCAGGTGGGCAAAAAGCTCGGCAACCAGCCGCTGGATGACGCCATCATGGAACACCTCCGGATGAAACGGATCTCGCCCGAGGAAGCCTACGAAAAATGCCTGGACAAGAAACGTTTCCGTCCGTTCCTGTCCCACCCACCCGACGACGAGGAGGTTTGAACCATGCGCCGTCCCGAGCTCGATTACATCCTGACCACCATGCTGCAGAGCCAGCCGGAGGTGTCCGACCTGCTCTTCACGGTGGGCAAACCGTTGCAGGTCGAATCCTATGGCGAGCTCAAGCCGGTGAACCTCGACCCTCCTTTGGGGCCCTTGACGCCGTTCCAGACCGAGATGATCGCCCTGAACCTCATCGGGGACAATCCCTGGCACATCGAGGCGTTGTTGCGCCACGGCTCCTGTGACGCCGCCTACACCCTCGGGGATCTGGCCCGGTTCCGCATCAACGTCTTTTCCCAACGCGGGCATTACTCCGTGGTGCTGCGCAAGTTGAACACCAAGATTCCCACCCTCGACGAGCTCAAATTCCCCGAGGTGATGAAGCGCATCCCCGAGGAAAAGACCGGTCTGGTGCTGGTCACCGGCGCCACCGGCTCGGGCAAGTCCACCACCCTGGCGGCCATCCTCAACGAAATCAATCGGACCAAACCCGTGCACATCGTCACCCTGGAGGACCCGATCGAGTTCGTTCACCAGCACGACAAGGCCACGTTCAACCAGCGCGAGTTGGGCACCGACTTCGACACCTACGCCAACGGTCTGCGCGCCGCCCTGCGCCAGGCCCCCAAGGTCATTCTGGTGGGCGAGATGCGCGATCAGGAAACGGTCAAAATCGCCCTCAGTGCCGCCGAGACCGGACACCTCGTGCTGAGCACCCTCCACACCATCGACGCCGGCCAGACCATCAACCGCATCCTCGGCATGTTCGAGCCGGAGGAACAGGATCAAATCCGACCCCGCCTGGCCGACGCACTGCGCTGGGTGGTCAGCCAGCGACTGGTCCCGCGGATCGGCGGCGGCCGATACGCCCTGCTCGAAATCATGGGCACCAACCTCCGCGTCCAAGAGACCATTCGCCTGGGCGAGAGCGAGGGCAAGACGTTCTACGAGATCATCGAGGCCAGTCAGCCCTTCGGCTGGCGCACTTTCGATTACTCCTGTCTCGAGGCGTTCGAACAGGGGTATATCACCGAGGAAACCGCCATTCAGTACTGCACCAAACGCAGCGTCGTCAGCCGCGGCATCGACAACATCCGCAAGGCCCGCGGGGAACCCACCACCACCCTGACCGGCCTGCGCATGAAGATGCCCCAGGAGGGGGCCGCCGGCACGCCGGCGCCAACCCCCACCTTGAAACTCAAGCTCTGAGCCATGGCCGAGACCTTTGAATTCATCAGTGCCACCGACAAACCCGCGCTGGTGGCGTTTTCCACCCCCGAGTGGCTGGAGGCGGTCCGCGCCGCCCTCCTGGAACTGGGCTACAAGGTCCACACGGCTGCCACCCACGGCGATTTCCTGGCCAAGTTCAGTCAGATTCGTTACCAGGTCGTGGTGCTGGAAGAGTTGTTTGCCGCCAACACCCTGGAGGAAAACCTCAGTCTGAAAGCCCTCCAGCAAATGCCCATGAGCCAGCGCCGGCACGCCACGGTGATCCTGCTGGGAGATTCCTTCCAAACCTTCATGCCCCTGCAGGCATTCCAGCAGAGCGTGCATGCCGTCATCAACAGCGCCGAAATGTTCCTGCTCAAGCAACTCATCGAGAAGGTCGTCGCGGACAAGGAACTGTTCCTGCACGCCTACCAGACCACGTTCCAGCGCGTCCTTGCCTCGCCCGGGACGACCCGTCTCTGATCCCTCTGTGCCGTGAAATCCACGGGCGCCACCCGCCTGGATCAGGCCCTGGTCGAGCGCGGCCTGTGTGCCAGTCGGCAGCAGGCGCAGCGCGCCATCCTGGCCGGTCGCGTTCTGGTGAACGGGCAGCCCGCGCGCAAGCCCAGCGACCGCGTGCACCCGGGCGACACGGTGAGTTTGCGGGAACCGGAACGGTACGTCAGCCGGGGCGGCTACAAGCTCGAGGCCGCCCTGCGCCAGTTCGGGCTGGATCCCACCGGCTGGCGCGCCATCGACCTGGGAGCCTCCACCGGCGGTTTTACCGATTGCCTCCTGCAACACGGGGCGCGTCAGGTCTATGCCGTGGACGTCGGGCGCGGCCAACTGGCCTGGAAACTGCGACAGGACCCCCGTGTGGTGGTCATGGAGGGCTGCAACGCCCGCCATCTCACCCCTGCTTCCTTCCCCGAGCCCTTTGCGCCCGTGGACCTGGTTGTGGCGGACTGTTCCTTCATCTCCCTCAAACTCATTCTGCCTGTTACCATTGCTTTGCTGCGCCCCGGCGGTAGAATCGTCGCGTTGGTCAAACCGCAGTTCGAGGCTGGCCGAAGGGAGGCCAGTCGCGGCCGCGGGGTAATACGCGACCCCGCCGTCCATCGTCAGGTGCTGGAGGAACTGCGGCGCTTCGCCGTCGAGCAGCTCCAGCTCCTCTGGCACGGCGTGATCGAGTCGCCCCTGCGCGGACCTGCGGGCAACGTGGAGTTCCTGGTGTCGCTTGAAAAGCCGCGCTGAACGCATCCGGTCCGTGGGAGTCCTGGGCAACGTGGAAAAACCCGACTGTGCCCGCGTCGTTGCCCAGGCCGCTCGTCTCGTCCGCCGCGCCGGCCGTCAGGTGGCCACCGATCAGGCCACCTACCGCCTCGCCCGCACCGACGGCGCCGTCTATCCCGATGCCGCCACCCTGGCCGAACGGGTGGACCTTCTGCTGGTGTGCGGGGGCGACGGCACCATGCTGCGCGTGGCCCGGGAGATCGCCGGCCGATCCACCCCCATGTTGGGCATCAACATCGGAGGACTGGGGTTTCTGACGGCGGTGTCCTCCCGACAGTTGCCCGAGGCGCTGCAGCG
>JAOADM010000116.1 GCA_026417315.1 Limisphaera sp. | reverse complement strand
GACTGCAGCACGGTACCGCCCCCGGAGCAGCGTTTGTACACGGGCAGGTTCAGGCGCCGGCAGGCCTCCAGGTTCACCTCCCGCTCGGGCTGTTGCCCGTAGCCCACGACGACGAAGGGTCGATCGGGGATCCAGAACCGCAGCCGCTCGACGTCGGCCTCCGTGCCGGCGTGGGCCTCGGCCCACTCCAGCAGCGCCTCGTCGGCGGCCAGGTTGGCCTCCGGGGTGGGCAGCGTCCAATCCAGATGTTTCATGGGCCCGGGACTGTGCTACGTTTGGGGCTGACAAGGCGCCCGATTTGGGTTTGCCTATCAGTCCGCTCCTGCGTGGACGCCGCGACGGCCGGACTGCGCGGCGTTTGCGCGCGGAGCAGCAAGGGAATGCATCGTACAACGTGAAAACGCCAGACAAAGTTCAGATGGCCGGTGCGCGGGCGGCGGCGGGCCGCCCGCGGCAATGGTACGAGTCGCTCGACACCGTGGTGGAAAAGGCCCTCGAACCGTACGGGCCCGAGGTGGCCGGTCGTTTCCTCCAGAGTCTGACCCGGCGGTTGATCCCCCCGGGGCAGAGCGGATTCCGCCCGGTAAGCCCCCCCTACATCAACACGATCCCGCACGAGGAACAGCGCGCCTAACCCGGAGATCGCGAACTGGAGCGACGCATCAAGAGCATCGTGCGCTGGAACGCCATGGCCATGGTGGTTCAGGCCAACATGCGCACCAACGTGGGCGGGCACATCTCCAGCTTTGCCTCCAGCGCCACGTTGTACGAGGTGGCCTTTAACCACTTCCTGCGCGGCCCCACGGAAGACTTCGTGGGCGACCTGGTGTTCTTCCAGGGGCATTCCGCACCGGGCGTCTACGCGCGGGCGTTCCTGGAGGGTCGCCTGACCGAGACCCAACTGCGGAACTTCCGTCAGGAACTGGCCCCGGGCGGGGGGCTCTCGTCGTATCCGCATCCCTATTTGATGCCGGATTTTTGGCAGTTTCCCACCGTCTCGATGGGGCTGGGGCCCATCGTGTCGATTTACACCGCCCGGTTCATCCGCTATTTGCGCGACCGGGGCCTGTTCACCGGCCAGGAACCGAAGGTGGTGTGCTTTGTGGGTGACGGCGAGACCGACGAGCCGGAAACGCTCGGTTCGATCTCCCTGGCGGCCCGCGAGCAGCTCGACAACCTGCTCTGGGTGGTCAATTGCAACCTGCAACGCCTCGACGGCCCGGTCCGGGGCAACGGCAAGATCATCCAGGAACTGGAAGCCGTCTTCTCCGGGGCGGGCTGGAACGTCATCAAGGTCATCTGGGGGTCGGACTGGGATCCGCTGCTGGCCGCCGACAAGTCCGGGCTCCTGCTGAAACGGATGGAAGAAGCCGTCGACGGCGATTACCAGAAGTATTCGGTCGAGCCCGGCAGTTACCCCCGCCGACATTTCTTCGGCCGCTACCCCGAGCTGCTCGAGCTCGTCAATCATCTGACCGACGAGCAGATCCGCAAACTGATGCGGGGCGGTCACGATCCCGTGAAGGTTTACGCCGCCTACGCCGCTGCTTTCGCGCACAAGGGCCAGCCCACGGTCATCCTGGCCAAAACCATCAAGGGCTACGGCCTGGGCGAGGCGGGCGAGGGCCGGAACATCACCCATCAACAGAAAAAACTGAACGAAAAGGAACTGCGCGAGTTCCGCACCCGTTTCGGCATCCCCATCAGCGACGAAGAGATCGCCGAGATGCCCTTCTACAAGCCGCCGGAGGACAGCCCCGAAATGCGCTACCTCCACGAGCGGCGCCGGGCCCTGGGCGGATACCTGCCCCAGCGCCGCGTCGTGCCCCAGACGCTGCCCGTGCCCCCGCGGGAGTTCTTTGCCGAGTTTTTCAAAGGCTCGGGGAATCTCGAGGTCTCCACCACCATGGCGTTTGTGCGCATCCTGAGTCTGTTGCTCCGGCACAAGGAGATCGGCCGTCGCATCGTCCCGATCATCCCGGACGAGGCGCGGACGTTCGGTTTGGACGCGCTGTTCCGCGAAGTGGGCATTTACTCTTCCAAGGGCCAGTTGTACGAGCCGGTGGACAAGAAATCGCTGCTCTACTACCTGGAAAAGAAAGACGGCCAGATTCTGGAGGAGGGCATTACCGAGGCCGGCGCCATGTCGTCGTTCATTGCCGCCGGGACCTCATATGCCACGCTCCGCCTGCCCATGATCCCGTTCTACATCTACTACTCGATGTTCGGGTTCCAGCGCGTGGGCGACCTCATGTGGCTGGCGGGCGACATCCGGGCCCGCGGTTTCTTGCTGGGGGCCACTTACGGCCGCACCACGCTCAACGGCGAAGGCCTGCAGCACCAGGACGGTCACAGTTTGTTGCTGGCGACCACCATTCCCACGTTGCTGGCCTACGACCCCGCCTTCGCCTACGAGCTGGCCATCATCATTGCCGACGGCCTGCGGCGCATGTACGTGAACAACGAGGACATCTTCTACTTCATCACGCTCTACAACGAGAACATGGCCATGCCGCCCATGCCCGCCGGCGTGGAAGAGGGCATTCTGAAAGGGCTTTACAAGTACAAGCCCGGCCCGGACGGGCTGAAACTCAGGGCCCACATCCTCGGCAGCGGCACGCTCATCCGCTCCGCGCTGCGGGCCCAGGAAATCCTGGCCGAGAAATACGGCGTGTCGGCCGACGTCTGGAGCGCCACCAGTTACAAGGCCCTGCGGACGGACGCACTCCGGTGCGAGCGCTGGAACATGCTCCATCCCACGCAGCCGCCGCGCAAACCGTACGTGGTGGAGCTGCTCGAACGCGAACAGGGTCCCTTCGTCGCGGTCTCGGACAACATGAAGATGGTACCCGACCAGATCGCGCCGTGGGTGCCCGGCGGATTGACCACGCTCGGCACGGACGGGTTTGGTCGCAGCGACACGCGACCGCGGCTGCGTCGTTTCTTCGAGGTGGATGCAGAGTGCACCGTCATCGCCACGTTGTGGGCGCTGGCGAAAAAGGGCATGGTCAAACCTTCGTTGGTCGAGCAGGCCATCAAAGATCTGGACGTGGACCCGGAGAAGGCGCACCCGGAGATCGTGTAGCAGGCAGCCGTGCCGCGCCGGGCGGACAAAGGCGATCCTTCGCCGGCGCGGGCCGCGCGCCCCGACCTTCCGGCGGCGATGGCGCTGGAAGCGCCACCTCAGGACGGCCCGGGCACGGCACCCGGAACACCTTCCATCGCCAGCAACAATTGTTTCCACACCGCCCCCGCGCTGAAGCCTCCAAGTCCTCCGCCCGCCCGCACCACACGATGACACGGCACCAGCAGGGGGATCGGATTGGCCGCACAGGCCTGCCCCACGGCCCGGGCCGCCCCCGGCTTGCCGAGGGCCCGGGCGACTTGCCCATAGGTGCGCACCTCGCCGCGCGGAATCGCCTGAAGCGCTTGCCACACTCGTTGGTGGAAGACCGGATGGCCCGTCCAGTCCAGCGGGGGGAGGCCGCGGGGCCTTTTACCCTGCAAGACGGCCCGCACGGCCGAAACGGTCTGCCCATGCCAGCGCCGGACCTGTTCGGGAATCCGACGCACATCCGACGCTGGAGAGCTCACCCGTCCCTGGGGGAACTCCAACCTGGCCAGCCCGCTCGGCGAGTACCGGGCCCGGAACACCCCCTGCTCCGTCACCACCGGCAGCTCCCAGAAGGGCGGGTTCGATGAATCCGCGGTCCGAGATGTTTTCATGCAAGACAATGCGTTCGATGACTCACGGGCTCCGGAAAATGGCCAGCAGAATCCCCGCGACCACCAGGGCCAGCCCGATCAACAGGGCAAGGGCCCGGTTTCGCGCAATTCGTTGTTCCACGCGGAGAGAACGCAACCCTGGCGCTCCGCCAGCGGCCAGCAACTGAACCAGTTCCGGGCTGGACGCCCGGGCACCGCGCAGTCTCTCCCGCCACCGACGCCACGCGGCGGGCAGGTCATAGCGCCGTACCCCGAACTCATTGTACAGTTCAGGGGGCGGTGGAGAGGAGGGCCCCAACCGGGGGCGCACCGGACGAATCTCAACCAACGCCGGCTCCTTTTCGCCGACGGCAGGTAGGGCTCGTTTGACCTCCCCGAATCTCGCGCCCGGATCTCCCGGAGGGGCATCCTCGGCCGAAGACGACGCACCGGAATCACTTCCGACCCCACCCGCAGCGTTGCTGAGGCGCTGCTCCAGCAGGCGAATTTCCTGCTCCAGGGTGAGGATGCGGCTTTTCAGCTCGCGCTCGCGCGCCTTCCACGGATCCCGCTTGAATCTCCACCAAGACATGGGGACCTTCCGCATCCCAGGACCGTTCCTGCGCGGAGCTTACACTAGGTCATGGGTTCCGACGACTTCAAGGCGGCGCGTCGCAGCCACATGCCGAGCGCAAGCAGGCAAAAACCCGCCAGGCCTTGAAAATTCAGGAACATTTGCGAACGCGGCCAGGCTGAGGAGGGAAGGCCGGCCTCCAACAGGATGGCCGCGCCGGAGGCCATCAAGAGCCAACCCGTAACCAGCCGGATCAGACGGTTGCGCATATCTTGCCGAACCGCGCAGGTCTATCGCAGCCACTGAGCGACCATCCAGCCCAGGCCCAACAAGAGCAAGACCGCCGCCACGGGCCACGTGAGCGCCAACCCCAGGCGCGCCAATCGGCCCCAGCCGAGCTCGTCCAGGCTTTCGACCCAGGTGGGCGGCCTGCCGGACGCAGAGTCGGCCCGCGAAGGGGCACCCGAAGAGTTGAGGATCGGAAACTTGAGGCGGGCACTGTTCCATTCCATCCGGGCGTTTTCGAGCACCGTCAGGGCCCGCGTCAGCTGCAGGTTCAAATCCTCCGGTGTCCAATCTTCTTCCCGAATGGCACGGATTTTTTCCAACGCATCGCGGAAGGCCGCCAGCGACCTCGCCATTTGTTCGGCTTGTTGTCGGGCTTCCTGTTCGGCTTCTTCCAGCAGCCCGATGCCCCGGGTGAGGTTTTGAAGCATTTCCTCGCGGCCGGTGTGCCATTCGGTCTGCCGCCGACGCAGCTCCTCGAGGGCCGCCCGCTCTCGTTCGAGTGCTTCCTGCTGCTGTTTCAACTCGGCCAGCCGCTGTTGGGTCTCCAGGACCCGCGCTTCCACCTCCTCGCGCTTCAGGGGACGGTCCGCCCCTGCCCGAAACGTCGCGGCCGTGCCAGCGCCCGGACGCCCCACCTGCATGTCCGGGTCCACGAATTCGGAAGGATCAAACGCCGCTGCCATGCCCGTGACTCTAGGTCTTCTCTGGCAACCAGTAAAGCGGGAGCGATGCATCCCAACGGACGCAGACGCGTGTCGCGCTTTGGGCACCCCCGAAAGCTCCGCGGCATTCCGGGCTTCCCGGCACGGGAACGCCGCGGGAAAAGTGCATTTCCTCGGGATTCTTGGGTGCGGGCTCCAAATCGGAAATGCGCGCATCCCACACGAGACGGTCGAATGCCTGCAGGGAACGGAAGCCTCCATGGTGCACGACGTCAGCCGTAATTCTGATGGTTCGCCGTCGTTGCTTTCTGATCGCAGCCGGAGCACGGGTGATCGAGTGTGCCGAAGCCACGACCCTGCACGGACACGGTCGGCGGTCGGGCGCGCCCGCTCCTTCTGCGATCCGGCGAGTTGCTCGGGCCGGCTCCGGGCCGCTGAACCGTGTGGGACAAAGCAGCTCCCCGGTCCTGCACGTCGCGACGGCCTCCAGATTCCCGCCTTTCAGTGGCGGTGGACTAGCGCGCGGACCCGGCCCCTGGGGGATCGAGCGGCTTGGGCGTCATCCCCGCTGCGAGGGATGGGGTCTGATGGCACCTGGGTGCCGGCGGCCACGCCGCGCAGGCCACCCGTCCTGAACCGAGCCGCACACGCCGTGCCCAGCTTGGACCGGATCCTGACCTCTGTCCTGGCCGCGACTACAATGGGCGCCGCGGCCCCGTCGATCCCATGGCCTGGCCACAGGGAACATGGATTACATGGCCAACGCCCCGCCGCCGAATGTGGTCTGGAATCCCTGCAAGATTCTTGCGGACCGGAGTGGGCGGCCCG
Source organism: Limisphaera sp. (assembly GCA_026417315.1). GTDB lineage: Bacteria > Verrucomicrobiota > Verrucomicrobiia > Limisphaerales > Limisphaeraceae > Limisphaera. The sequence goes on along the minus strand of JAOADM010000116.1, from coordinate 5,192 downwards.
CTACAACCGCCGCCCCGTGTGCTGCGCCAAATTCGGGCCATCCTCCGTCGTGATGTTCTGCGCGCCCGGCTGATCCATCTTCAGGCCGAGCCCTGCACGCGGGTGGAAGCCGCTACCAGTCACCCGTTGGGGGCGTGGTGGTTCATCCCTGGTACCCGCGCGCCTCGGGCGGGACCACCAGGGCCTTTCCGGCCGGGTCAGGGAGAAGAGACTCACGTCGCACAAAAACCTGGTCAGTCTTTTCTTGCCTCTTTCGCCACGCAAGCCCGCCGTGCCCACGAGCCCCGCCTTTCCGGCGAAGAAAAACCGGGTATCCAGCCTGCCACGCCCGGCTGAGCCCCTGAGTTGCGCGTGTAAGCCAGTTTTCCCCGACTCATAAAATGCGGGTTTGGCTCGATACAAACTGTTCGGCGACGCGACGCGGCAAGACCAACACGCACCTGATCAGTGGATTGTTCTCGGGAGTGCCCTGTTCCAAGGCGGGTGGTTCATGTTTGATGGCGGTCGTGCGTTGGTCATCGCAGATCACGTGACGCCGACCTCCGGACCACGTGCGGGCCAGCCTGGCCCTCGGTCACGGATTGGATCTGCGGTTGGGTTTGAGCCGCGGAGCACTTCGATCAAGTGCCTCCCCCTTTACCCGGGCATCGCGTGGCTCTTAGGCTTGGCCGCTTTCGTGATATGCCCGCGGACGGGCTGGTGGGTTGTTCTTTGCTGCGGCATTGCGACGCTTGGGTATTTACCGATGGGCCCTTTGCTGAGCACTGCGGCAGTGGCGTTACTGCTCCCGCGGCAGCTTCGGAGTTCGTGGTGGGAGGGTTTCAGCGAACATGATGAGTGACGCGGATAGACAGCCCGCTTCTCTCAACTCCAGGTTGGCCGGCTTCTGCCGGTCACGAGGCGGGGTCGCCCAGGGCGGGAGCCCCTCGATCCGCTCACAGCCGCACACTCCAGCTTGCGACGAGCGTAGCCACGCCGTGGATCGTGGCTCGATCCGACGACATTCTGTGGCCGCTGCCGCAAGGGGGCGGATAATCCGGAGGGAGACCTTTGGCCGAGCGCCCGACGCGGCTGGTTCATTGAAATGCGCCGACTTCCGCCGGCGGCCACGGGGCTGGAACTGGAATCCGTTGCCACAAGACCAAGGGCCGAGGATCCCAAGAGAGAGGATTGCACCGAATGGCAGCCCTTGGGGCAACGAGGCGGATCGGTAGGAGATCCGCCGACTTCCGTCGGCGGCTACGGTGTTGAATTCGCACCGGGCTCTGGATTCCGCCCGAAGACCGGTAGAATTGGTTCTTAACCTTCTCAGCCAAGGGGAAGCTGCCCAAGTGGACCCGGCCTGCTTCCCAGAGGTCCGCCGTGCACATGACACTCGACTTCCGCTTTGCCAGAAGGCGCGCAGATCCGGTTCCGGGTGTGTTCAGACAACGCCGCCTTTCCGAAAAGCATCCCGCAAGTCCCGGCCCTGGAAGGACCGTCGGCTTCAGAACAGGTCCTTCCACTGCCGGGCGGACCCCGGGCATGCAGGAGGCACCGGCGCTGCGCTTTGCACTGGGGACTTAATGAGGTTGGGGTTCACAACGGCTGGCATGATGTCTTGATGGTTCCCGACGCCCCGGGCGATGTTGTCTTGAACGGAGAGGCCGACCGGGCTCACATGGAGATCGCAGGACTTGTTTTCCCGACAGCCGGGCCGCGTGGGCTGTGGGACGAAGGCCGCACGTTATGCGAGCAGACAATTCAGTGCGTAGCTTCATCGAGTTCCTTTTTGACCGGCCCGTACCGTATGAATGGCCTGGGGAAAGGGACGCATACCCGCGCGAGCCGGAGCAGATCGCCCTCCTGATCGCGGAAATGTTCGAAAACTCCGGCTGGCTTCTGGAGCGCTTCTCCGATGCGCAGCTCGACCAGGGGCTGTGGTTCGTGGTGAGCGGGGACGGCTCCGGGTTCATGTTCTCATTGGTAGAAGAAAAGGTTCCTCTGGCGGTACGGGTCCGCGCGCTTCGATCCTTTGTTCCCCTCTTCGAGCAAGTGATGGCTCTGCGTTGCTCGCACGTTTTGTGTCATCTGGACGAGCCCGGCGCAAAACCGCTCAATGACGTTTGTTACATGTGGTGGGATATTCTCCCGATCCATGGTCGTCCCGATCTGCCGGAGCGCAGAGCCTTCGATGCCGAGGTTCTTCTCGTACTTGCGCGACTCCTCGCCATTCCCCACGACGCCTGTCGCGAGAGCGCCCTCCATGGCATCGGCCACTGGTGCATCTATTATCCCGAGCTTGGCCGGGTCGTGGACGATTTCCTGGCACGGACTCCGGACCTGCGCCCGGAGCTTGTGGCTTATGCAGAGAGAGCGAGGGATGGATGTGTTTTGTGATCGTGATGCGACTGGCGCAAAGCGGCCGGGAACACCAGGGTGCGGTGTGGTCCAGTCCTTTCGGCACTTGTGGAGAGATTTTGTGGGGTCCAGAGTTATCGAAGGAGCGGGGTCGGGGACGGTTGATCACTGGAACCATGACGAATCCCATGCCGAGGGAGGTCGAGTCATGGATCCCCACCGGGCATTTGAGGCTCCGGTTCATCTCTGGCCCGGGTCACGTCCCCGGTTTGGCATCCGGAGAAGAAGACGTTGGTTCATCGGGCGACCGGTCGGGAGCGTAATCTCGGATGTTCCGTCCACCGAAGGCCTTCGAGCTTGGGAATTCGACGCGGCGAGCGGGATGGTCATGCGGAGCGGGAACCGAGCATTGCGAGATGCCATCGGGTTCACTGGCGCGAATTGAGCTCACTTCCCGATTCATTGGGAGGCGGCTGGCGGGAGACGCTCTTCCTACGATCTTCTTCGCGAGGGTCAGGTTCGCTGAGGTGACTCGGCGGGTCAATCGGTTGGCTGCCGCAAAGATCGGGGACGGCGGAAGGCATGCCGTCGCGGTAGAAGCAGCTCGAGCCGCAGCGCCCACCCGAGGTGCAGTCGCTGCGCCGGCCCTCTTTGGCTGGAGCACGCCTGAACCGCTTCCCCGTCCCTTGTCGCACGGCGTCGTTCGGATCGGGGGGCACGGGGATCCCTGATCGTTCTCGAACCGCGAGGTTGTTGGGATCGTGGTTTCTCTTTGCTGACAGGGTCGCTTGTGGCTTCTCGACCGACTGGAGCGATGCCGTCCGGGCCTCAAGGCGCCATGCCCACGTCTGCCCTGACTCGCTTCGATCCGTCGTCGGGATTCATTGTGCCCTTTGGCTCGTGACAATGGGCACGTAGCCCACGTCCAGACCCGGTGGCGGCGTGACCAGCAGGCCGGGATCCAGCGATACCAGTTTGCCGCGCGTGGGCGGCGGCATGTAATCGCGATCCGGGGGCCAGCAAGCATGGATTCTCTCGACGAGCGCCTGGAGTTTTTCCTTCTTCTCGCGAGTCCAGTTGTATTGCTGGAAGGCGGGCTGATCGACGAAACGATACCACCAGTAGGTCACCACCGAACCGTCTCTGAGCCTGGCTGTGAAAGGGCCGAGCTTCGGGCCGGGCCGGGCCCAGGCCCCCGTGCCGGGTGAAGTGTAGGGTCCGCCCACCCTGGCCAGCGTGAACCGCTGCGCATGCAGCCGGCTTTCCGCTGGCACTTCTGCAGCCGGAATGGCGATGCGCTGGTCGCCGGTTTCCCTGTAGTATTGGGGGAACGATCCAGCGGGGGCGATGTCGTTGGTGAACCATTGCAGGCCCCAAACGTTACCCTCGAAGATGCGTGTGTCGAACACGCGCTCGATGCCTGCCACGCGTTTGCCGGCCTGGGTGTAACGAGGAGTGCGCGCGGTCAGGCGGGGTTTGAAAGCGCCTTTGAGATCGAAGCGGCCCGGGCAGTTGGCACCTCCGTCGCGCCAGGCTTTGAACGCGTCGTAGAGCGCCGCCTTTGAGTAGTAAGTGACGTCCTGGACCAGATACGCCCGGCCCTGAGCATCCACGGGCCACTGCAGCCCGGGAATCCTGGAGTAGGTCGTTCCCCGGCCGTCCCGGGCGTCGAAGCGCGGAACGGTGTTGATCTCCATTGCGCCTCCGCCCATGACGGCAGGTCGCGTATCGAGGCCGCGTCCGTAAAGAAAGGGATAACGGAAGAGCTTGCCAATCTTGCTCCACGTCTCGGGGATGTAATAGGCGATGGGGCCTTTGAAGTTGGCCGTGCTCAGGAAGCAGGTCCAGCTCTGGTCACCCGTCGGCGGGTCGTCGGAGGAGGGATCGGTCAAGGGCAATGCCATCCAGGAATAGCCGAAAAACTCACCGTTCGGATTGCCATCGAACGGCAGCCCGTCGGGCGGGATAAGAACGCGATTGCTGAGCTGGGCGATGCCGAGGCGGTCGTCCGGCAGGGCCTCGTTGCTCTGGAAAAACGACCAGCCGGGCGAACCGATTTCGTAGTCGTAGCATTGCGGGGTGCCGTTCATGCTGAACTTGGGTGGTCCGTAGCGGAAGTGGTTGCCGGCCCAGTAGCCCAGGCCACCTTCGATGGTCTGGAAGACGGTACTCCACGTGGGCCCCCGGTCCTTCCATCTGCGGGCGAGCGTGCCCTCCGGGCACAGCGGCACGTCTTTATTGTCCGAGTTGTCCGGTTGAATCCAGGAACTCGGCAAACCGATCTGGAAGTGGGCCAGCGGTTGGTCCACCAGGGTCCAGACCGCCACGTAGAAGCCCATGCCGGCGTGATAGCCGCCTTCGGCCGGCAACGGTTCATGGGCGAAACCGATGTAACCGTGCAAGCCCTCCGAATCGGAGATGATGTGGAACGACGCAGGCTCGCCGTCGCGGTTCGTCTCCCCTCCCTGGGACCAGCAGGTTGCAGCCAGCAGGATCGAACTCAGGATCTCCAGAATCAACCTTCTCATAAGCAAGCTGGGAGCTTCGTAACACTTGCCCCACCCGCGATCTGGCTCCGGCTCATTCGCGACGTCGCTTCGCCGTATGCTTTCGCACTGTGCAGGAGACATCATACCATCCGGCTTCCTCGTTCGCATTGAAGCGTCTGGTTCCGGGTTCCAGGGGGCATTGCGGGACGACCTGAGCCATCCTGTCCGTGCAGATGTCCAGCGCCCGCCTCCCGGCATATTTTGGCCCTGAGCAGCGGTCCTGATCCTTCCAGCTGACCTGCGTCAGTGGTCTTGCCCCCAACGCACTCTGAAACCTCCGAGGGCGGGGAGGTTGTTCTGTAG
>JAOADM010000115.1 GCA_026417315.1 Limisphaera sp. | reverse complement strand
CTCTGGCCCCGTTCGTCCCCGCCCCAGGTCCCGGCCGTCCCGTTCCCCCTCGCATCGTGTCGATGCTCGAGCTGTCGGCCCGCCACGGGAGTAGCGCCGCCCCAATATTCCTTCTTTTGACCCGGGGCACCGGAGCACGCAATCCATCCGCCAGCGTTGGCATTGCGGGCGTTGATGCGGTGGTTGTCAGCTTTCCACCGGCGTCCATTGAGACAGCCCGGAGATCCGAGGCGGGTGTCCCAGCCCGCGACAGATGTCCGCCCATTGCTTTGCAGGGCGTTGAAAAAGAGCCGGAGTTCATGGAAGTCCCTGCGCAGCCTGTCGGTCTGGAAGCGGCGTTTCCTCGAGCTACCGTTTTTCAACCACCTGCGCGGGAGGCAGAATCGTCGTCATTGGTCGCTGCGTGCGCCGCTTGTTATGGGAACGTTCGGGCGATTCGGCAGGTCTCACTCCCACCAGGTTGGGCCTGTTCAAGGCTTGACGCCGCACCCGGAAGGGCCTACAACCCCCCTCGACAAGCCTGAATGAACCCAGTCCTTCGAACTCCATGCTATGAAAACCATCCCTCCTTGCCGTCCAACGGGCGCATCCTCCGCGAACAACCTCCGGGGCCGGAGCCGGCTTATCGGTTTCACCCTGGGTTGCCTGGGGTTGGTATGGTGGGGCATCGCGCCGCTCCAGGGGCAGCCCGTGATTCAGGACAACTTCGACTCTTATGGCACGGTTTCCGACATGGTGGCTGCCGGTTGGCGGCTGTCCGCCCTGAACCCGGCGCTGGTGACCACCACCTTTCCCGCATCGGGTCAGGGGAAGGCTCTGCGACTGCAGGCCAATCCCGTCCCGAACACGGCGCCGGCCGTAGGGATGTGGTATCGCACCAACGAGTACACCGAGTTCTTCGTGGCCGTGGACCTGGTGGACTGGCCGGGTACGGATAAGAACCAGGCCATGGTGGTGTTTGGGCATCTGACCGACGCCAACACGGGCACCATCCCGCCCAATCTCAACCCCGCCACGGCACAAGGTGTCATCTGCAACTATGACGCTTCGCAGTATGGAGAAAATCCGACCGACCGTCGCCAGGGACAATTCCAGATCAACGTGGTGAACGCGGGCTTCGCCACGCGTACGCTGGCCGTGGCCGAGGTCACGTTCGAGCCGGGCCGATCGTATCGGATCACTTTCAGCGGTCGGGCGGGTCGATATGTGGCCAAGGCCTATGATCATCACGATTTGACCCGGCCGCTGGTGGTGTTGGAGGCCGAAGATTATTCGTTCTCCTCGGGCGCATGCGGTTTCCTGGGGTTCAGCCGACAGGGCACGGTCGGCACGGTGGATGCCACCTGGGACAATTTCTACTGTGGGCCCTCGGATCCCAACACGGCCCCGGAACCGGCCCTGGCGCATCCGGTGCCCGGCACGCCCCAGGTCATCAGCCGCAACCCGACCAATCGGTTCACCAACTTCCACCCGGCATCGCAGGGGATCCGGTTTACCGCGTCCACGCTCTCGGACAACGCCATCAATGCCGCGGCGACCCGGCTCTACCTGAACGGGCAGGATGTATCGGCCGCCCTGCAACCCTTGCCCGCCAACGGGCCCACGCTGACCTTTGCCACTGCCCCCGGCACGCTTCAGCCCAACCAGGTCTACGCTGCGCGGATCGAGTTGCAGGATGTGTCCGGCACCCGAAGGTCCACCAACACCTTCTGGTTCGACACTTTCAGCGAGACGATTCTGGAGACACCGCCGTTCAAAACAGTCGAGTGTGAGGACTACAACTACGACAGCGGCCAGGCCCAGACCGAGCCCATCCCGTTGTCCGGATGGAAATCCGACGGATCCAAGGTCAACGGGGATGGAGTGGGGTACCTGGACCTGGTCGGCACGCCCGGCGTGGATTATTTCGACAACCGCACGTCGCCCGAGGGAGGATGGAACGATTACCGCTTCTGGGATGCGGTGGGCACTTCCACGGGCAATCAGGACATCAGCGACCTGACGCGAGCCATCCGCGACCCCTTGCCGCCCGAGCTGATCCGCTCCAAATATGCGGCGGTGGGATTGCAGGAGTACGTGGTGGCGCGAACCGAACCGGGCGAATGGCTCAATTACACGCGAACCTTCGTTTCCACGAACTACCTGGTCTATTTGCGGGTGGGCAGTTTCGGCGCCACCGAGGCCGAGCTGGGCCGCGTAACCAGCGATCCCACCCAGCCGGACCAAACCGTCGTCCCGTTGGGCCGGTTCTCGATTCCCAACAACCTCATGCACATCCACTACACGTACGTGCCGTTGATGGACGGCGATCGCCCGGCGAGGGTGGCCCTCGGGGGGCGGGAAACCCTGCGCCTGACCATGAGGGGCACGCCGGGTCAGGACAACCGGAAAGTGTACCTCAATTACCTCCTCTTTGTGCCGGTGCCCGCGCTGCCTCAACCGGTTTCGCTGGACATCCGTCGCCAGGGAGACCAGGTGCTTCTCTCCTGGCCCGACGGCCCTTGGCGGCTGCAAAGCAGCCCCACGCTGGATCCCTCCGCTTGGACAGACGTCACGCAGGGGATCAGCCAACAGGGTGATCGTCGGCAATTCAGCACGGTGCCCGAAGGTACGCGGTTCTACCGGTTGGTGGCGCCCTGAGCGCAGGGCTCCGTTCGGGGTGCCCCGAAGGCCGTGAGTTCTGCGTGCGCGGCTGGACGTTCGGACCGGCCGCGCATGCGTTTTTTCCTGGTGGTTCGGCGCCGCCGCGGTGCTACCCGGCTTCGGAGCCGAAGTGGCCGGCAAGAGTTCCGCTCCTGCGCCATGCACCACGCTCCTGCGCATGGGGGAGCAGCGAGGGAACGAAAACCGGCCCGAGCGGTCCCACGGTGGAACAGCGCGGAAGCGCATGAGAGGCAGGCAAAGGAGGTCGGGCGGCCCCGGTTCAGGCGTCGAAGCCCGAGCTTGTGGCGTCGGGTCGGGCGTGGGGATCCGGGCGCCGCGGAAGACGCGCGGGATTCGGGATTGACAGACTGCCGGGGAGTGGATGAACTGGGGCGGTCATTACTGTGGAAAGCTTAGAAATCGCCTTCCGACCGAGTCTTGGCCTGTTCCGCGCGGAGCGGGGCACGTGGTTCTTGCGCCTGCGGGCCGGGGGCGGAGCGCTTCTCCACAGACTCATCTGGCAGACACCGGGGCCCCTTCGGGGCGCTGATCATCCCGGCCATAAAACCCTGCAACCGGAGCACCTCCTATGCACTGGCTGGATTGGATTGTCATCGCGCTGTACTTCGTGCTGATCGGCTGGCTGGCGTGGTGGTACGGTCGACATCAGCGTGACACGGTTGACTACTTCCTGGCCGGACGCAATGCCGGTTGGGTCGTCATCGGTGCTTCCATCTTCACATCCAACATCGGATCGGAACACATCGTCGGGCTGGCCGGGCAGGGGGCTTCCACGGGGATGGCGATGGCGCACTGGGAGTTGCACGCCTGGTGCTTGATCGTGCTGGCGGGATTGTTCGTGCCCTTCTACTACAAATCCGGCGTCGCCACGATCCCGGAGTTTTTGGAGAAGCGCTTCAGTGCCCGGACGCGCTGGATCCTTTCGTGTGTGTCCCTGGTGGCCTACGTGTTTACGAAGGTCAGCGTGACGGTGTATGCGGGAGCGATCGTGTTTCAGGCGCTGTTGCCGGACACGTTTGGCAGTCCCCAGAACGCCTTCTGGGTGGGCGCGTTCACCACGGTGATCATCACGGGCATTTACACGGTGTTTGGCGGCATTCGGGCCATTTTGCACACCGCCACGCCCCAGGCGGTGGTCATCTTGCTCGGCTCCTTCATCATCACCGCCATCGGCCTGCACAAGCTGGGCGGCTGGGGTGAGTTGGTGGCCACCTGCAAGACCAACGCGGCCAACTTTGCGCTGTGGCGTCCGCTGAGCGACCCGGACTTTCCGTGGCTGGGCGTCGTGATCGCCTCCCCCATCATCGGATTGTGGTACTGGTGCACGGACCAGTACATCGTGCAACGCGTTTTGTCGGCGCGGGATTTGCCCACGGCCCGACGGGGTGCTTTGTTCGGCGGTCTGCTGAAGGTCTGGCCGGTGCTGATCTTCCTGATTCCGGGGATGATCGGCTGGGCCCTGCATCAGAAGGGCATTATCCAGCTGCCGCCGAAGATCGTGGGGGGCGAGATCGTCGCACCGATCGATGGGGATCAGGTCTTCCCCTCCCTGGTGAAGATGCTGTTGCCGCCGGGGATTCGCGGCTTGATCGTGGCCTGCCTGTTGGCGGCCCTGATGAGTTCGCTGGCCTCCCTCTTCAATTCGAGCGCCTCGCTCTTCACGGTGGACATTTACGAGAAGATTCGGCCCGGCCAGTCGGAACAGCACCTGTTGACCGTCGGCCGGATTGCCACGGCCACGGTGGTGGTCCTGGGGATCATTTGGATTCCGGTGATGGCCAAGGTGTCCGGGGGAGGCCTCTACCAGTACTTGCAAAGCGTGCAGGGGTATCTGGCCCCGCCCATTACGGCGGTGTTTTTCCTCGGTTTGTTCTGGAAGCGCTTGAACAGTGCCGGGGCCACCTGGGCTCTGGCGACGGGATTCATCCTGGGCATGTTCAAACTGACCGTCCAGGTCTTCTTCGGCGAGGGCAAGACCTTCCAGGAACCGGCCTGGCTGGTCTGGATCGGCGAGCTGAACTTCCTCTACGCCACCGGCATCCTGTTCGCCATTGCCGCCATCGTCATGGTGGTGGCCTCCCTGCTGACCCCGCCGCCACCTGAAGAGAAAATCCGGGGCCTGACCTATGGCTCCATCCACAAGGAAGCGGCCGACGAAATCCGCAAGAGTTGGGACGCCGGCAACATCGCCATGGCGACCATCATTCTTTTGGCGGTGGGCGGGATGTACCTGTACTTCAGCTTCTGGCTGAACTGAGGGGTCACCCGCCATCTGCCAGGGGGGACTCGGGACAGATCAAGATTTTGCCCAGGGCGCGCCGGTTCCGCAGCCGGTCCAACCCCTCCAGGGCCCTGGACAGGGCGAACACCGAGTCCACGACCGGTCGCAACCGGCCGGCGGCCGCCCACTCCAATGTACGCAAGAGCGAGGCACGGTTCCGGCCGTAACTGCCCACCAGGCGGTGCTGCTTCACGAAAAACGGCCAGAGGGCCAATGTCGGTTGCCGCCCCAGGGTGGCTCCGCAAGTGACGACCGTGCCGTTGCGGGCCAGGCATTGAAACACCTGTTCCAGGATTGGCCCTCCGAGGTGCTCGACCACCACGTCCACGCCCCGGTTGCCGGTGTGTTTGCGCACCGTGCGCGGCCAGTCGGGCTCCGCCGGGTCCACGGCCAGTTCCGCTCCCAACCGCAGTCCCAGCTCCCGTTTGGCGGCCGTGGAGCCGGTGGTGATGACGCGCGCGCCGAGCTCGCGCGCGATTTGAATGGCGGCCGATCCCACCCCACTGGCGGCGGCCATCACCAGCACCCATTGGCCGGGTTGCACTGTAATCCGGTGAGTCAGCATGTGCATGGCCGTGCTGGCCGCAAGGGTCAGGGCGGCCGCATCCCGGCAGGACAGCCGCTCCGGCAGCGGCACCAGTGCCCGGGCCGGAACGCGCACCCGCTCGGCCAGACCGCCATCCACATCCACCCCCAGCAGCCGGCCTCGCAGACAGGTTGATTCCTCTCCTGCCCGACAGAACTCGCACTCACCACAAAACAGGTTGGATTGGATGGCCACCCGTTGCCCGGGGTGCCAGTCCCGGACGTTCGCCCCCACGGACTCGATCACGCCACTGACCTCGGCCCCCGGGACCCGGGGCAGGGACACCGACACCGGCAAGGCCCCCTGTTCCAGCCAAAGATCCAAATGATTGAGCCCGCAGGCGTGCACGCGCACCACCACCTCGTCCGAACCGGGTTGAGGGTCGGGCAACTCCTGCCACAAAAACTGTCCGGGCCGACCATGCTCTACCAACTGCCAGGCTTTCATGCGGTTGTTCCGAGACGGAACCCGAGGTTGAGGCTTTCGTCAATCCGCGGTCAAGGAGGGGCCGTGGGATCGGTCGAGGAGACAAACTGGCTAACCGGGGTCCGGATGCAAGCCGGGGCCTGCGCGGCGGTGGGTGGGCGCGGGGATTCTGAGGGTGGGGAATCCGTTTGCCCGCGGAAAGCCATGTCTTTGCGAAGAAAAAAAGAAAGCTGAAGCATGCCGCCGTCGCTTGCGCGACGCAGCACGAGCCGAGTGCCTCGTTCGACCCCGACTCATTCGGCGCGAGTGGTGACGGCCTCCAAAATCCGCTCTTGGCGAGCGTGCAACATCCGCCCGAGGGCCGGCAGCAGGATCGCGTACAGGCCGGCTGCCAATCCGGTCAACACCAGAGACGCCAGAAGAAGCACCGCATCTTCGGCGGGCCAACCCATCCGACGCCACGCGGTGGCCGTTAACGGCGGCAAAAACAGAACCCCCAACGCCACGGGGGTCACCACCAGTTGCAGAAACAACGAGAGCCACCGGCTCACCACGGGCGGACGGGAGGGGAGCAATGTCCCCGGGCTCACATGGTACGGAGCCAAAATCGATGCCAGGTTGCCCACCACACACAGCAACAGAAACCCGGCAGCAAACAACGCGACCCCCGCCGCCCCGACGACCGGCGGAAAGCGCAAGAGCCAGCTCACCAGCGCCAGGACGGCGAGCGCAAACGGGAACAGGAGGCCGAAAAAGCCCAGGTTTTTCCCCAACAGGACTGCAGGACGGGGCGCCGGACACAGCATCAGTGCGCGAAACCCGTCGCGGTCCAGGCCGAACTGGTTGGACAAGAGAAGCACGGTCCCGAACAAAAACCACGCCACAAGACCCGCACACAAGAATGGCTGGAGTTCCGGATCCGGCGAGAACCGGCCGCGGAACAGGCCGAGGACCACCAGGCCGAGCAGGAGCAGCTGATGGGTGATGGTGTTCGCCCGGACCTCGGGGGCGCGGGTCAAAGAACGCAGTTGGGCAAGCGCCACGGCAGCCACCGGACCCGGGAGCCACGGCAACGGCCGCTCCAACCAGGTGCGACGCTGTGGACCTCCCGAAGTCCGGGAACGGAATCGACCCAGCGAAGCTCGTACCGGCTCCTCGGCCAGGTAGGCTCGCAGAGTCGAGCGCCAGCTCCAACGCAGGCCCAAGCCCGCCAACCCTGCCGTCGCCACCAGCAACACCGCCACCGGCCCAAACTCGTTGCGTGCGGCCGCCTGTGCCCCGTAGCCGGGCCACAGCAGGGGAATCCAGCGATGCAACGGGACGAGCGCTCGAGCGGCCGACTCGTTCAAGAACAGCGAATCGCCCTGCTCCCGCATCCGTTGGCTTTGCCCCCCAGGGTGGGGTTGGGGCGAGCCCTCCGCATCCACGGATGCTGCCGACCGAGAGGATGCGTTTTCTGCCACCCGACCACCAAGGACCCAGAGGTTGGGCAGTTGACTGACCAGCAGGAGGCTCAACCCTGCGTACGCCAGCACGGCCCGGCGCCGGCGCCCATCGCGCATCATCAGTCGGGCGAGCCACCCCCGCAGGGCAAACAACCACGCCTGCACCAGCACAATGTAAGCAACCGTCAGAAGCAGGAACGGGGCCATGCGGGGGCCATGCGCCAGACACAAACCCAGAGCCAGCCCGATCAATCCCGAGGTGAACACGAGAGCAACGGGCGATACCAACGTGGCCAGGAAATTCAGCAGGAAGACATCCCACACCCGGAGGGGAAGATACAAAAACCGGCTCAGATCGAAGGGCTCCGATTTTTGCACCTCCAACAAAACCCCCAGCACCAGATAGAAAGTGAAGAAGAAGGAAACGAGGTCCCAGACCAGCATGAGTGCCGTGGAGGTGACGTGCGGAAGCACGAGCCAGCCCACGGCCAGGCCGCAGACGGCGAAGAAGAGACCGCCCACCAGGACCATGGCCGTCCCGAACAGGTGGAGGAACTGCGCCAGTGGGCCCTCGCGGTAAAGGCGTCGCCACAGGAGGCGCCAGCGCAACCAGAGAACCGCCTTCCATTGTTCGCGGCTCATGTCTCTTCCAGCCAGGTGAGTCGTTGGGCCTGAAGATGCTCGCGACCCACGGTGGCGAGGAAATGGTCCTCCAGTGAGCCGGTCTGTCGAATTTCCTCCATGGTGCCCTGGAAGACGAGCCGGCCCTGGTGAATGATCGCCACGTCGGTGCAGAGCCGCTCCACAATTTCCAGCACATGCGACGTCAGGAACACCGTCGCCCCTCGCGCCACGCATTGTTGCAAAATGTCTTTGAGCAGACGGGACGAGACGGGATCCACCCCCTCGAAGGGCTCATCCAGAAAGAGCAGGTCGGGCCCGGGCAGGAGGGCGGCCGCGAGTGCGAGCTTCTTCTTCATCCCGTGGGAGAAGTCCAGGGTCAGCTTGTTGTCCTCCTTGGCCAGCCCCATGAGCGCCAGGAGTTCCTCGGTCCGTTGGGCCACCACGGGCAGGGGCAGGTCGTACATCCGGCCGATGAACAGGAGGTATTCGCGGGCGGTGAGGTAATCGAAGAGCGCCAGGTTTTCGGGCACCACGCCAATGCGGCGGCGCAATTGACGGGCACATTCCGGGTCGCTCGTGTCCGCGCCGAAGAGTCGGATGCGCCCGCGGCTGGGGGCCAACATGCCGGTGAGCATCTTGAGCGTGGTGGACTTGCCAGCGCCATTGGGGCCCAGGAAACCGAAGAACCGACCTTGCTCCACCCGGAGATTGAGATTGTCCACGGCGCAGACCGAGCCAAAGATCCGGGTCAGGCCCTCGGTTTCGATCACGCAATTGTGACCTGTCGAGGCAGTCATTCGGGCGTGCGGGCAGTTTGGACAGGGAACGGGGGTTTTGCAAGTCACGTTCGGCTCAGGCCCGTGTGCGGCTCGCTCGCATCCGCCGGGTCGCGCCTCCGCATAAACTGCCCCCCCGCCCCGGGGGAGATGGGCGCAGGTGAGGCACATTTCACTGTCTGCGCCCGGGATTCAAGGGTTTCCGGGAAGCGCCCCTTTCCCTCCGTTTTCCCACATTCAGCATGGTTGATATTCCGCGAAGCCTTCGAAGGTCTTCCGAATTTGAAATCCGGCCGACATGCCCGGCCGCCATCTTCCCGGCCTTGCGCGCGGGAGGGTGGATTTTTAGGCTTCGAAGTTCCGGCCATCACAAAAACGGGCAGGCCATGGCAGAACGCTTCATACGAATCGGCGGCGCGCGGGAGCACAACTTGAAGAATCTGACCCTGGAGATTCCGCGCGACCGACTGGTGGTGATCACGGGGCTGAGCGGCAGCGGCAAGTCATCGCTGGCCTTCGATACGCTGTATGCCGAAGGCCAGCGCAAGTACGTGGAGAGTCTCTCCACCTACGCGCGGCAATTCCTCGGCCAGTTGCAAAAGCCGGACGTGGACTACATCGAGGGGCTCTCGCCGGCCATCGCCATCGAACAGCGCAGTTCCGGTGGCAATCCCCGTTCCATCATCGCCACCACCACGGAGATCTACGATTACCTCCGCCTGCTGTACGCCCACGTGGGCCAGCCCCACTGTCCGGAAACAGGGGGGCCGATCGTGACCCAGACGACCAGCGACATTGTGGACCGACTGCTGGCACTGCCGCGGGGGACCCGACTGCAGCTGCTGGCACCGGTGGTCACGCAGCAAAAGGGCGAGTTCCGCGACGTGCTGGAGCGACTGGCCCGTGAGGGCTTCGTCCGCGCGCGGGTCGATGGACAAATGGTGGAGCTGGGGGATCCCCAGCACCGGATCCGGCTGGATCCGCGTCAAACCCATACCATCGAGGTGGTCGTGGACCGGTTGGTGGTGGACGAGCGGGTGCGGGTGCGGTTGCAGGATTCGGTGGAAACCGCCCTGCGATGGGGCGATGGACAGATGCGGACCCTGCACCAGTTGCCCGGAGCCCAGGATCGTCCCGCCGGCAGCGGCACCGGCGCAGGGCGGAGCCAGGATTCGTGGATCGAAACGCTGCATTCGAACCGGCGCTTTTCACCGGCCACGGGCAAGAGCTATGAACCCCTGACTCCCAAGCATTTTTCGTTCAATGCCCCTGCGGGGGCCTGCCCCGTCTGCCATGGTTTGGGGCAGAAGATGGTCTTCGATGAGGGTCTGGTGGTGCCGGATCCTGACAAGTCCCTGGAAGCCGGGGCCATTCAGCCATGGCGCCGCGGGGGCAAGCGCATGATCACCTATTACAAGGCCCTTTTGCGCGGGGTGGCAGCCCACTACGGCCAAAGCCTGGAGACCCCGTACAAGGAGCTGCCGGAGCACTTCAAGCGCGTGTTGATGCACGGCTCGGGCTCGGAGGAAATCGAGTTCCGATTCTGGCGGGCCGGCACGCCGCAGGTGGTACGGCGGCCCTTCGAAGGGGGGATCCCGAACCTGGAACGGCTCTACGCCGAGACGGAAAGTGAATTCACCCGCAATCGTCTCAAGGCCTACATGAGTCCGCGTTTCTGCGATGCCTGTCAGGGCAAGCGACTCAAACCCGAGGTGTTGGCGGTGACCCTCACGGACGGGCGGCCCGACCGACGCACCCGGTTGGGGCCGGGCAGGCCCGAGATCCCGGGACTCTCGATCATGGACTTCTGCGCTTTGACGGTGGAGGACGCCGATGCGTTCCTGGCAAACCTCCAGTTGAGCGAATTCCAGTGGAAGATCGCCGGCGAGGTGGTGCGGGAGATTCGGTCGCGTCTGGAATTTTTGAAGAACGTGGGCCTGGGGTATCTCACGCTGGACCGCGAGAGCGGCACCCTCAGCGGTGGGGAAGCCCAGCGGATCCGGCTGGCCACCCAGATCGGGGCCGGTCTGGTCGGCGTCCTTTACATCCTGGACGAGCCGAGCATCGGACTGCATCCGCGGGACAACGAGAAACTGTTGCGCACGCTCGAACGGCTCCGGGATCTGGGCAACTCGGTGATCGTGGTGGAGCACGACGCCGAGACCATCCGACGTGCGGACTATATCATCGACATGGGGCCCGGGGCAGGGGTGCACGGCGGACAGGTGGTCGCCGCGGGGACGCTGGCAGAAGTGCTGGCCCATCCGAGGTCGCTGACGGCCAAGTATCTGCGGGGCGAGCTGAGCATTCCGGTGCCGAAACAGCGGGTGGCGCCGAGTGCGGAACGCGGCTGGCTGGAGGTGCTGGGGGCCCGGGAGAACAACCTCAAGAACCTCGATGTGCGGTTTCCCCTGGGCACGTTGACCTGTGTGACCGGGGTGAGTGGCTC
>JAOADM010000114.1 GCA_026417315.1 Limisphaera sp. | reverse complement strand
CGGCGCGACTGGGCGGAATTGTTGGTCATTCGCGAGGTCTTTCGACAGCGCAAACCCTTGCTGGCCATTTGCCGGGGACACCAACTGCTGAACGTGGCGTTGGGGGGGACGTTGGTGCTGGACCTGCCCACGCAGCGACCGGGCGCGTTGAGGCATTACCAGAGCCGGCGCAAGAACGATGTGGCGCATGACGTGCAATTGACACCCGGCTCGCTGCTCCACACTATAACCGGTACGCAGGTGCTCGGGGTTAACAGCACCCATCACCAGGCCGTGGACCGCGTCGCCGGCCTGTTACAGGTAACGGCCACCAGCTCCGATGGTGTGATCGAGGGCTTGGAACTGGCAGGGACGTACCGCCATGCCCTGCCATTTCTTCTTTCGGTCCAGTTCCATCCCGAGCGGCTGCAGGACCGTTACCCGGGTCACCGGGCGATCTTCACGGCCTTTGTGCAAGCCTGCGCGGCCAATGGAAACCGGATGCTATGAAGGCAAGAATCCTCCTGGTGGATGACGACCCGGACATGCGGGAGCTGGTCGGCTCCTTTCTGTCCCAGAACGATTACGAGGTCCAGACCACCGACAGCGCCGCCGGCCTGCGCAGCCTGCTGGACGGGGAGGCGCCGGACGTCGTTCTGCTCGATTACAAGTTGCCGGAAACGCCCGGAGCCGTTCCCCAGGACATCGGCCTCACCCTCATGCCGGGCATCCGGCAGCGCTGGCCCGAAACCGAAATCATCATCTTGAGCGGTCACGGCACCCTCGACGTCGCCGTCGAGGCCGGCCGCCTCGGTGCCTACACCTTCATCAGCAAGCCGTTCGAGCTGGGCAAGTTGATGGCCGACCTGCAGTGCGCCCTGGAACACAAGGCGCAGCAGGCTGAAAACAGTGCCCTCCGCGATGCCCTGGCCACCTTCAGCGGCCTCAATTCGCCCATCTTCAAGAGCGCCGCCATGCAGGCGGTCATCCGCACCGTGGAACGCATTGCCCCGACCGATGTGACCGTCCTCATCACCGGCGAGAGCGGCACGGGCAAGGAAGTCATCGCCGACCTGCTCCACAGCCTCAGCAAGCGCAACAAAAACCGCATCATCAAGGTCAACTGCGCCGCCCTGCCGCGCGAACTGATCGAAAGCGAACTGTTTGGCTCCGTCAAAGGGGCCTACACCGGAGCTCACACGGACCGCGAAGGCCTGTTTCGCCAGGCCGAGGGCGGCACCCTTTTCCTCGACGAAATCTCCGAGATGCCCGTGGACACGCAAAGCAAGCTCCTGCGGGTCCTGCAGGACCAGGAGGTCCGGCCCATCGGAAGCAAGGTCACGTACAAAACCAACTGCCGCATCATCACCGCCACCAATCGCAAACCCGAGGAGGCCATCAGAGAGGGCAAACTGCGCGAGGACCTCTACTACCGCATCAGCACGGTCTCCATTCACCTGCCCCCCCTGCGGGAGCGCCGGGACGATATTCTCCCGCTGGCGCAGGCTTTCCTGCGCCGGTTCAGTGCCCAGGCCAACCGTGTCATCAATGGATTCACTCCGGCGGCCATCGACAGGCTCTTGAACTTCGACTGGCCCGGCAACGTCCGTCAGTTGCAGAACGAGATTCAACGCGCCGTGCTGCTCAGCGACGGCCCCATGATCGACGCCGCCGATTTGTCCATTGCACGGTCCCCGGACGACACAGCCGCCTCCCCCGACACCAATTTCACCCTTCTGGAGGGCGTCGAGCGCAACGCCATCATCCAAATGCTGAAGGCCACGGGAGGGAACAAGGTCGAAGCCGCCCGGCGGCTCGGCATCGGCCGCCAGACCCTCTACAACAAAATCAAGGCCTACGGGATCAAGATCTGAGTCCCTGCTTGTCTTCGTGATTCACGACCTCTAAGCCCCCTCTCAAACGCTTCCGATGGCCGGCTGGTGCACAGGGCGCAACATCGAGCCGGGGCCACTTGACTCTTGACCCGGCCGGAGCTCCTGCCGGAACGGCTGCGCGGCGCTTTCAATGCGTCCATCCGCGCTTGCGCCGCGTTCCGTGGCCCACATCTCGAACCTGTGGCGCCCGTTGCGCCGGGGACCCCGCCTGGTGGCAAGGATGGCGCGGCGGCACCCGGCGGTCGCAAACGAGCGACTCCATGCGAACCAAGGTCAGCGAATGCGCAGGCTTGTCTGCTCCGGCGGATTACTTTTTGGACCGCAGAAACTCGGACAACTTCTGTGCGTCGCTCACCTGGGTCTCGATCTTCAGGAGGCGCGTGATGAAGTAAACGACCGCAATGGGGATCGTAATCACGAAGAAGCCCAGCAGCGTTAGCAACAGCCAGCTTCCGTGCCATTCGTAGCGGGTGACCTTGTCCATGGATGAGTTTTTGGATTTGATGAGCTCCCGGGCGCGCCCTGTCGGACTCGAGCCGACTTCCCGCAAGGCGGCCTGGTGCCCCAACGGGCGCGGGCCAGGTGTCTGACAGGGATCATTCAATCGTTCTCCGCCATCGTCAATATCTTTAGTCCCGGAGTCCGGGAAAGCCCGCGCGCCTCATGAGCCCGGCTTGGGAGCCTCGGGGTCATGAGCCCCAAGACAAAACGCAGCTCCGACACCTCCTGCAGGTCCGGCGTCGACGTCCCAAAGCCCTTGGGCGATCCTTCCGGCCGGGGTGTGCCCTGGTCTGAACCTTCCCGTATGCACACCGACCGCCACTGACGCCGCCAGCAGCTGGTCGCCCTCGCCGGCCACGGCCCTGAAGTCGCCGTCCGCCACGGTCCAAGGTTTTGCCAGGAAGCAGGCGACGCGATGCGGGGCGACAGGCATCGGCCGGGAGCTTCGAACGTGAAAGGGAATTGACCGGGAAGTGGGGGCGCCCCAGTCTGGCGTCATGAACCGAGTCCTCTCCCTTCCGGTTGTCCTGACACTCCTTTTCTGGGGACATGCAAGCCTGACCGCGTCGGGAGCCGCGCAACGGCTGAGCCGGGCTGCCTTGCTCGACAAAATCCGCGGCGGCTGGGCGGGCCAGATGATTGGTGTGGCCTACGGAGCGCCCACCGAGTTCCGGTCCTGCGGGCGCATCGGCGAGTGGGAACTGCGATGGGAGCCGGGGATGCTGGAGAACGCGCTCCACCAGGATGATCTCTACGTGGAGATGACATTTGCCAAGGTCTTGGACGAGGTGGGGCTGGACGCGACTCTGCAGCACTTTGCGGAGGCCTTCAAGACTTCCCGGTATCACCTCTGGCATGCCAATGCTGGCGCCCGACGCGCGCTGAATCAAGGGATCGCCGCGCCCTGGTCGGGACATCCCCGGTACAACTTTCACGCCAATGACATCGATTTTCAGATCGAGTCGGACTTCATCGGGCTGATGTGCCCGGGCTTGCCCCGGGAAGCGATCCGGTACTGTGATCGCGTGGGCCGGGTCATGAACTACGGCGACGGCTTGTACGGCGGGATGTTCGTTTGCGGGATGTACGCGGCGGCCTTCTTCGAGCAGGACCCGCGTCGCGTGGTGGAGGCCGGACTTCGGTGTCTTCCGGCGCGGAGCGAGTATGCCCGCCTGATTGCCGACGTCCTCCGTTGGCATGCGGAACATCCCGCGGATTGGCGCCGGGTGTGGCATCGGATCGAGGAGAAATGGAACCGGGACGATCCCTGCCCGGATGGCTTCCAGCGGGATTTCAACATCGACGCCAAGCTGAACGGGGCGTACATCGCCCTGGGACTGTTGTACGGCGGAACCGACTTCGAACGCACGTTGGAAATCAGTACCCGGTGCGGGCAGGATTCGGACTGCAATCCGTCCAACGCCGCAGGCATTCTCGGGGTCATGCTCGGATATGAACGCATTCCGGAGAAATTCAAGGCGGGGCTGGAGTTGCTGGCGGACCGGAAGTTTGACTTCACGGACTACTCTTTCAACGACATTGTTCGATCCACCGAGGCGCGGGCACTGGAGCTGATCCGCCGCACGGGCGGGCGGGTGACGGAGACCGAGGTCGTGATCCGAACCCAGCGCCCGCGCGCCCCGCGGCTGGAGCAGTGGTCGCCGGGAATTCCGGATCGGCGCCTGTCCGTGCAGGATGCCGCGTGGACCTGGTCGGGCGGGTGGCGGGACGGGGACGGCGCCCGGGTGAGTGTAGAGGCGGGCGACGAAGCCGTGTTGCAGTTCGAGGGCGTGGCCGTGGCGATTCTGGGCCGACTGACGCAACGCGGAGGTCGCGCGGAGGTGTATCTGGACGGCAAGAAACAGGATCTTCTCCTGGACGCGTACATCGTACCGAACACGCACGACAATGCCCTGTGGCAAATCCACGGCTTGCGGAACGGGCGTCACACACTGCGGATCGTAACCACGGGCGCGGTCGATCCGCGCTCGCAAGGCCGGGAAGTGGCCATTCGGGAGGCCCTGGTGTACCGGGCGCGGTGACGGCCGCCGGCGCGGGAGCCGGTTGCCGGGACGGGCGCGGGGCGGGATCGATCTCTGACGGGGCGGGGAGCATTGCCCGGAGACTTTCGCGGGGGCCTGACCAGGGAGGACCTGGGTTTTGCAGCCCGTGGGACGCTTGTCCGGAGTCTGTTCTTCACTCGGGCTTCAAGGGTCGGCTCATCAGATTTGTACCGCGGAGCCGCCATGGGTTTGTAACCGGGGACCGATTCGCGGCTCTAGCCCTGTGACTCGAGCAGAAAAAAACCGAGGAAAGGATGAAGCGTATGGTGCGCGAAGTGAATGAGATGGAGTTCGAGGCCGAGGTGCAGGGCGCCGACCGGCCGGTGGTGGTGGATTTCTATGCACCCTGGTGTGGGCCGTGTCGGATGCTGGCCCCGGTTTTGGAGCGTTTGGCGGCCGAGTGGTCCGACCGGATTCGCTTTCTCAAGGTCAACGTGGACGAGGCGCCCGAACTGGCGATGCGGTACGGCGTGACTGGCGTGCCCACACTGATGATGTTTGCCGGCGGCCGCCCGGTGGATCAGATCGTGGGCCTGGTCCCGCCGCGGGCCATGGAGCAGTGGCTGGCTCAGGGCGTGTTGGCGCATGCGGCACGGTCGTGAGGTGGGTTTGGAGAACCCCATGATCTGGCGTGTTTTCCTGGGCGCGGGGGTGGGGGCCCTGCTGGGCTACGGCTGGTACAAGCTGGTGGGCTGCAGCACCGGGGCCTGCCCCTTGACGAGTCACCCGGTCATCAGCACGGTTTATGGTGCAGTGCTGGGTGCCCTCGTGGCCACCAGCCTGCATTGAGCAACCCCTTCAGACGGGAGGAACGGGTTATGGAACGAATCATTCGACGGTTTGCCGGCAGCTTCATTTTGCTGAGTTTGCTGCTGGCGCACTACCACAGTCGGTACTGGCTCTGGTTCACTGCCTTCGTGGGGCTGAACCTGCTGCAGAGCTCCTTCACGGGGTTCTGTCCGTTGGAGAAGCTGCTGCGGCGGCTCGGCGTGGGCAGTGAAAAGCCGGCCGGTTCGACCGGCACGCCGGCGACCGCCACGGCTTCGGCCGGCGCCGGCGGAGACTGCTGCAGCCGATAAAAAGGAGTGACGCGCGTGCGGCCCAAGATTATCCTTGGGCCGCACATTATTCCCGAGAGTTATGGAACGAACGACGTCAACCCGGAGGCTTTTGTTGTTGTTCGCCCTGGTCGGGGCGTGGGTCGGATGCGAGAAGCCACCGGCCGCCCCGGGCGACGGAACGACGGAACTGCCGGTGGTGGAGGTGCGCACGCAACGGGTGGAACGCCAGCGACGCTGGGCCACGGAAGAGGTGGTGGGCACGGTCCGACCCAGATTGCGCGCGGTCCTGGAGGCCAAGGTGAGCGGGCGGATCGAAGAGATGCGCGTGGTGCCGGGGCAGTTGGTTCGGGCGGGGGAGTTGCTGGTGCGTTTGGAGGATCGGGAGATTCGAGCCCGACTGGAACAGGCGCGGGCACTGCATGAGCAGGCCGAGCGGGACTTTCGCCGGCGCGAGACGTTGTGGCGGGAGCAGACCATTTCAAGGGCCGAATATGATGCGGCGGAGGCACAGTTGCGGGTGGCCGTTGCGGCCCTGCAGGAGGCGGAGACGCAACTGGCCCACACCCGGATCGTCGCGCCCTTTGACGGTCGGATCACGGCCAAACATGCCGACGTCGGGGACCTGGCGGTTCCGGGACGGCCGCTGGTGGAAATCGAGGATCCCCGGGCGCTGCGGCTGGAGGCGGATGTGCCGGAGGCTTTGCTGGAGAAGGTTCAGTTGGGGCAGCGCCTGGAGGTTCGCATCCCGGCGGCGCAGGTGACCCTGGAGGGAACGGTCAGCGAGATCACGCCGGTGGCGGATCCGCGGACGCGGACGTTCCCGGTGAAGGTGGACCTGCCGCCGCAGCCCGGGTTGCGCAGCGGTCTTTTCGGCCGTCTGGTGATTCCGGTGGCGGAGGTGGAGGCGATCCGGGTGCCGGCGCGGGCGGTCCTTGTGCGAGGGCAGATGGAGTTGGCGTATGTGGTGCGCGGGGAGCGTGCGGAACTGCGGCTGGTGAAGACGGGCAAACGCCTCGCGGAAGAGGTCGAGGTGGTCTCGGGCCTGGCGCCGGGCGAGGTCCTGGTGGTGGAGGCGGATCAGCCCTTGCGGGACGGCCAGCCGGTGAGGGTCAAGTAGGGGGTCGATCGCGGAGGCGGGGAGTGCGTCGGCGGAGTTCTGGGTAGAGCCATGGCAACGCAGCAATCCAAACCCACACCTGCGGTTCACTCGGGTCCGGGGCTGGCCGGCGGCCTGGCGCGGGCCTTCATTGATTCGAAACTGACGCCGCTGTTGGTGCTGACGTCGGTGTTCCTCGGCGTGTTTGCCGTGGTGCAGCTGCCGCGGGAGGAGGAGCCGCAGATCAAGGTGCCGATGATCGACGTAATGGTCTCCATGCCGGGCGCTTCAGCCAAGGAGATCGAGGAACGCGTCACGCGGCCGATGGAGAAGCTGCTCTGGGAGATTCCCGGCGTGGAATACATCTACTCGACGTCGCGGGAGGGGGAGAGCCTGGTGATCGTGCGGTACAAGGTGGGGTCCGACCCGACCGAGAGTCTGGTGAAACTGACGGAAAAGCTGCGGTCGAATTTCGATCGGATTCCGCACGGGGTCACGCAGCCGCTGATCAAGTTGAAGTCGATTGATGATGTGCCGATTCTGGCGCTGACGTTCCACAGTCCGCATTACGACCACCTGACGCTGCGCCGGTTGGTGGCCCAGGTGGATGACGCTGTCAAGCAGGTGGAGCAGGTGGCGGAGACGATGATCATCGGCGGGGCGCGGCGTCAGGTGCGGGTGCTGTTGGATCCGGTGCGGCTGGCGGCGCGGAATCTCAGTCCGGTGGGTTTGATTCCGATGCTGCAGCAGGCAAACCGGCAGTACCGGGCCGGCGGCCTGACGGGGGAGGATCGGGAGATCCTGATCGAGACGGGTGGATTCCTGCGCAACGCCGAGGAGGTGGCGCGGGGGGTGGTGGGCGTGCAGGGGGGCAAGCCGGTGTCCCTGCGCGACGTGGCGGACATCGTGGACGGTGCGGAGGAGCCGAGCCAGTATGTGTTGTTCGGGTACGGGGCGGCGGGGCAGCCGACGGGGGCCTCGACGGAAGAGGAACCGGCGGTGACGTTGACGGTGGCGAAGCGCCCGGGGGCCAACGCCATCACCGTGGCCCGGCGGGTGCTGCGGAAGGTGGAAACGTTGCGGGGCACGCTGATCCCGTCCGATGTGTCCATCACGATTACGCGGCACTACGGGGAAACCGCGGCGGAGAAGTCCGATGAACTGCTGCTGCACATGGCCATCGCGGTGTTCGGCGTGTCGCTGTTGATCTGGCTGACGCTGGGCTGGCGGGAGGCGGGGATTGTCGGAATCGCCATTCCGGCCACGCTGGCGTTGACGTTGCTGGTGTTTTATCTGACCGGCTTCACCCTGAATCGCATCACGCTGTTCGCGTTGATCTTCAGCATCGGGATTCTGGTGGACGATGCGATCGTGGTGGTGGAGAACATCGTTCGCCACTTCCATTTGCCGCAGAACCGGGGCCGTTCCTGGAGTGCCATTGCCATCGAGGCGGTGCAGGAGGTGGGGAATCCGACGATCCTGGCGACCTTTGCGGTGATCGCGGCGGTGCTGCCGATGGCGTTCGTCGGCGGGCTGATGGGGCCGTACATGCGCCCGATCCCGATCGGCTCGAGTGCGGCGATGTTTTGGTCGTTGCTCATCGCCTTCATGGTGACGCCGTGGGCGAGCGTGCGGATTTTGCGGTGGGGGCGGAAGTATCGGCAATTGACCGAGGGCGCACCCGTGGGGTCGGGGCCCGCGTCGCATGCCGGGCATCCGGAGGACCTGTTCACGCGGCTCTATCGGCGGTGGATGGGGCCGCTGATTGCGCACGCTTCGTGGCGGCATGCGTTTCTGGGGCTGGTGGTGCTGTTGCTTCTGGCCGCCATGGCCACGGTGCCGCTGGGATGGGTCAAGGTGAAGATGCTGCCGTTCGACAACAAAAGTGAGTTTCAGATCATTTTGAACATGCCGGAGGGCAGCTCCCTGGAGCGGACCGCCCGGGCGGCGCGGGAGATTGCCGCGGCGATCCGGAACGAACCGGAGGTCACCGATTACCAGATCTATGTCGGGACTGCCGCGCCTTTCAATTTCAACGGGCTGGTACGGCATTACTTCATGCGCCGCGGGGCGCACGTTGCGGATCTGCAGATCAATCTTCTGCCGAAGGGCCGGCGCCAGGCGCAGAGCCATGACATTGCGAAGCGGGTGCGGCCCCGGGTGGCGGCCATCGCCGAGCAATACGGTGCGCGGGTGGCGGTGACGGAGGTGCCCCCCGGGCCGCCGGTGTTGCAAACCCTGGTGGCGGAGATCTACGGGCCCACGGAGGAGGACCGTTTGCGGCTGGCGGAAGAGGTGCGGGCCATTTTCAAGCAAACGCCCGGGGTGGTGGACGTGGATGCCTACATCGAGGCCGACCAACCGAAGGCGCGGTTTGTGATCGACAAGGAGAAGGCCGCGCTTCACGGCATCAGCGCCGAGACGATTTCCCGAACGCTGCAAATCGCGGTGGGAGGGCTGTCCATCGACCTGGTCCATCAACCCCGGGAGAAGGAGGATGTGAATCTGGTGTTGGAGTTGCCGCGTTCGGCCCGCACCTCGCCGGAGGATCTGCTGGCGTTGTGGGTGCGCTCGGGGGACGCGAACGCGTTGCCGGAGCCCGGGGGCACGGCCGGACCGCCACCGTTGATTCCGTTGCGGGAGTTGGTGCGGATCGAATCCACCGTGGCGGACAAGAGCATTTATCACAAAAACCTGTTGCCGGTGACGTACGTGATCGGGGACGTGGCCGGCGAGGCGGAGAGCCCGGTGTACGCCATTCTCAAGATGAACCGGGCCCTGCGACAGCTGGATACTCGGGCCTTCGGCGGCGACGGTTCTCCGCTGCGCATCTACAATGCGACGTTGCCGTTCACGGACCAGCAACCGGCGATCAAATGGGACGGCGAATGGCACATTACCCTGGAGGTCTTCCGGGATCTGGGCCTGGCCTTTGCCGCGGTGCTGGTGCTGATTTATGCCCTGATGGTGGGTTGGTTCCGGTCCTTCCTGACTCCCTGGGTGGTGATGGCCGCCATTCCATTCTCTTTGATTGGGATCCTGCCGGCCCACGGGGCCATGGGCGCGTTTTTCACGGCCACCTCCATGATCGGGTTCATGGCCGGGGCGGGCATCGTGGTGCGCAACTCCATCATCCTGGTGGATTTCATCGAGCAACGGCTGGCGGAAGGCATGCCGCTGGCGGAGGCGGTGGTGGATGCCGGAGCCGTGCGGTTTCGGCCGATGCTGTTGACGGCGATGGCCGTGGTCGTGGGCGCGGCCGTGATTCTGGCGGACCCGATTTTCCAGGGGTTGGCGATCTCGTTGATGGCGGGCGAGATTGCGTCGCTGCTGGTCAGTCGCATGGCGGTGCCGGTGCTTTACTACATGGCCTACCGGCACGTGTATGAGAGGCCGGCTCCGGTGGACGCGTAGGCATCGCGGGAGAGCGACGGTCCGGAACGGTGGCCAACCTCACAGCTCGGGCAGCCACCGCAGGCGGGCTTCCAGTTCGTCGGGGGTCAGCCAGCGTAGATGCGGAGGCGAGGATGCGCTACCCGTGGCGGCGGCCCGTGGGGACGCAGAAGCGGGTTGCAGTTCGTACCAGGCTTGTCCGCTCAGGCGCTGGACGCGCACGGGGCTGCAGCGGCAAATGAGCGCGGTGATTCGGTTCTGATGGGACACGTGCACGATCGGACCCATCGGCATCGGCGCGTCGTCGAATGTCTCCACCACCACGGCCCGGGGCGGGGAGGACAGAGGCATATCGGATTCTGCGGCAAAATGCCGCGGCGGGGTGGCCGGGCCGAACGACTGCCGGGCGGCTTCTTCCCAGTGACGCGCCACGAAGAGGCGTGAGGGCTGGTCTTCGGTCCCGGGCAATTCCCAGAGCACGGGCTGACCACGTGTGCCCAGGAGAATGCGAAAGGCCAGCCAGACCGTTGCGGGTCTCCCGGCGCCTTCCCGGCTGCGCGGGCCGGGGGATTGCCAGAAATAGATGAGCTGCGGCCAGGGACGTTGATGAATCGTCAGCGACTGTTCCTCGACCCAGAGCACGCGCGGCGGGTTCGGGGGCCGGCCTCGCGCGGAGTCCGTTTCCAACACCAGAAGTGGCGCGAACAGTCCCGGCAAACCGCCTTCATTGGAGGCTTCGACCGGCTTGACCAGCCAGGCTTCGGCGAAGGTTTGGCGGGCTTCCTGTCGCGCAGTTTCGCTCGGATCAGATCCGCCCAAGGGCGGTCGGGACGTCTGACATCCGGCCGCGCTGACGAGGAGGAGAAGGGCCGTGGCGGCGGCGGCGATCCGCATGGGGGCTCGGTTCGCGCTCCTCATGGGGCCTGGACGTATCCGTGGGCGCGAAACCAGTCAATGGCTTCGGCGAAGGCTTCGCGCGGGGGTGTTTGGGGCAGTCCCAATTCCCGGATGGCCTTGGCCGGATTGAAAAACATTTTGTACCGGGCCATGCGGACGCCGGCCAGGGGAGCCCGCGGGGGTTGGCCGGTAAAACGAGAGCGCACCTCTTCTGCACAAGCAACCAGGAAGGCCACCCACCAGGGAATGCGCCAACGGGGTGCGGGTAATCCCGTAAGTTCGGACAACACCTGCAAGGTTTGCCGCAGTGTCCAGTTGCCCTCCGCGTGACCCAGGATGTAACGCTCGCCCACCCGGCCGCGCTCGGCGGCCAGGATCACATCGGCCTGCTGTTCAACCTGCAGGCTTCGTACAGCGGCTTGCGTCCCTTTGCGGCGGCGCCGAACACGGCGTTGGTGGGACAGGAGGTTGAGTTTACCAT
>JAOADM010000113.1 GCA_026417315.1 Limisphaera sp. | reverse complement strand
CGATGTGGTTGTACACCATCTTGGGGTTCTTCTCGATCAGGGTGGCGCGCGCGTTCTCTTCCAGCTCGATGATTTGCCGCAGTACCTTGTCGATCTTTTCGAGAATCGTCTGCTCCGACTCGCCCAGTGTCATCTGGTTGGACACCTGGAACACGTTCCCCAGGGCCTCGGTGCCCTCGCCATAGAGACCCCGCACCGCCAGGCCGAGCTTGTTCACCGATTGAATCACGCCGTTGATCTGCTCCGACAACACCAGGCCGGGCAGATGCAACATCGCACTGAACCGGATGCCGGTGCCCACGTTGGTCGGGCAGGCCGTCAGATACCCCCACTGCGGGCTGAAGGCATATTCCAGGCGCGATTCCAGCTCCGTGTCGAGCGCGTCCAGCTCCGCCCACGCCTCGCGCAGTTGCAGCCCCGGCCGCAGGGATTGCATCCGCAGATGATCTTCTTCGTTGATCATCAGGCAGAAGGTCTCCTCGCGATTCAAGACCACGCCGCTGCCGGCGCTCTTGGCCGCATGTTCCCGACTGATCAGGTGCCGCTCCACCAGCAACTGCTTGTCCAGGGTGGAGAGACGGTCCAGCGCCTCGCAAAAACATCCCTGCAGAGCGGGCAATCCCGTCACGGCCGCGGCCACCCGCTCGTACACCTGCAGGCGATCCGGCTTTTTGGCCCATCCCGGAAACGCGAATCCCCGCAGGTTCCGCGCCAGACGCACCCGGCTGGAGAACACAATGCGGTCCTGCGGCCCGGTGCGGCGGGCCACTTCGGAGGCGGGGGCAAGAAACTCCTTCAACTCCATGGCTCAACGCCCCCCGGGCGCCGTCAGGCGCGCCTGCAACTGCTTGATCTCGTCGCGCAAGACGGCGGCTCGTTCGAAGTTCTCCTCCTGGACGGCTCGGGCCAGCTCCTGTTGCAGGCGCTCCAGGCGTTCCTTCATCGTGTGCAGTCCGGCAAACGCGGCGGGCACCTTGCCCACGTGCCGCGTGCCTTTGTGCATCGTTTTGAGCAGGTTTTCC
Source organism: Limisphaera sp. (assembly GCA_026417315.1). Lineage (GTDB taxonomy): Bacteria > Verrucomicrobiota > Verrucomicrobiia > Limisphaerales > Limisphaeraceae > Limisphaera. The sequence continues at coordinate 10,387 of JAOADM010000113.1, read as the reverse complement.
AGGCCGTCGGCGAAGGTCTGATAGCATTCGGGGCAACCGAACCGCCCCAGCTTCTTGAAATCCGTCTGGGTGAAGCCGCAATGGGGACACCGGAGCTCGCCCGACTTGGTGGCCGGCTCCTCTTCCTGGGAGGACCCCAGGCCGAGCAACAGGTCCGCCAGCGAAAAGCCGGTGGGGTCGTTGACCCCCTTGCTGCGGGCACATTCCTCGCAAAGATCCAGCTTCTGCATCTTGTCACCCACAATCTGGGTCAGATGCACCGTGGCCTCGCGTTCCTTGCAAACACAGCATTTCATACCCGTGCGGGAAAGATCGGTTCGCCCGTCTCCCGGGTTAAATTCCGGTATAACTCCATGAGTTTCAAGGTGACCGGCCCGGGGCGACCGCTCCCGATGGTCCGGCCGTCAATCCGGGACACCGGCACGATCTCCGCCGCCGTGCCCGTCAGGAAGCATTCGTCGGCCGTGTACAGGTCGTACCGCGTCAGGTGCGGTTCGGTCACGCGCCAACCCTGCTGCCGCGCCAGATCCATCACCACCCGGCGCGTGATGCCCCGCAGCGCGCCGGCCGACAAGGGCGGCGTCTGCAGCTCGCCCTCCCGGACAATGAACAGATTGTCCCCGGTGCATTCGGCCACATAGCCCTCCGCATTTAACATCACCGCCTCGTCGCACCCGGCATTGAGGGCCTCGATCTTGGCCAGAATGTTGTTGAGGTAGTTCAGCGACTTGATGGCCGGGTTGATGGCATTGTGCAGGTTGCGCGTCGTGGGCACGGTGATGATCGCCAACCCGTTTTCGTACGTTTCCCGGGGATACAGCTGAATGGGCCCCGGGATGATGATCACCGAGCCCCGCTCGCAGTTGTTCGGGTTCAATCCCAACGTCCCGGCGCCCCGGGTGACAATCAACCGGATGTACCCTTCGCGCATGCGGTTGACGCGGCAGGTTTTGACCACCGCCTCCACCATCTCCGTGGGGGTCAGCGGGACCTTCAGCAGGATGGCCTTGGCCGACGCGAACAACCGGTCCACGTGCTCCCTGAGCGCAAACACCCGGCCGTTGTACACCCGGATCCCCTCGAACACCCCGTCTCCGTAGAGCAATCCGTGATCGTAAACCGAAATCTTCGCCCGGGGCCCCGGATAGAATTTGCCGTCGATATAGACCTTGAAATTGCGATCGCTCATGTCCAGTCCGCGCCAACCTAGTGAAAGCCCCGGCGGGGCGCAACCCGGCAATCCGGTTTTACGACCCGGTCCATCGCGATGTCCGAGGGCCGATGGCATGAGCTCCCGAGGCCCGGGTCCGCGGGCTCCAAGGGAAATGGCGGTGGGAGCGTTGACCCGGTGGGCGCGGGGTCCGGCCGGAACAAAACAAAACGGGCGGACCGTGCAGTGCCGATCCGCCCGCGTGAATGTGGGGAGAAATCTCCCGGCTGGAGAACGGGCAGGCCCTAGCGTCCGGACTCGCTTTCCTCCTGTTCGCGTTCTTCCTCGGCCGCTTCGAAGGCGTGTTGCAGGGCGACCAGGTCCTCGCCGGGCTTGAGCTGATCGAGCAGCTTCTGCTCTTCGCGCAGTTGTTCCTCGGTGTAGTGGGCGGCCTTGATGGAGAGGCCGATCCGGCGCTCGGCGCGATCGATCTTGATGACCCGCGCCGTGACCTCCTGGCCCACCTTGAGCACGTTCTTGATCTTGTCCACGCGTTCCTCGCTGATTTGGGAAATGTGGACCAGACCGTCGATGTCGTGCTGCAGTCCGACGAAGGCGCCGAAGCTGGCCAGCTTGGTGACCTTGCCCGTGACCAGGTCGCCCACCTTGTAAAGCTGGTCAATGTTTTCCCACGGGTCGGGGCCGAGTTGTTTGACCCCCAGGGCGATGCGCTGGTTGGGGCGGTCCACTTCCAGAACGACCGCCTCGACCTCGTCGCCCTTTTTGAGCACTTCGGACGGGTGATTGATCTTGCGCGTCCACGACAGGTCGGAGACGTGGACCATCCCGTCGATGCCTTCCTCGAGTTCGATGAAGGCGCCGTAGCTGGTGAGGTTGCGCACCTTGCCCTTGACGCGGGTGCCCGGTGGGTACTTCTGGTCGATCGTGTCCCACGGGTTGGGTTCCAGCTGGCGCACACCGAGCGAGATTTTTTGTTCCTCGCGATTGATGCTGAGCACGACGGCTTCGATCTCCTGGCCCTGCTGGAGGACGTCCGACGGTTTGGCGATGCGCTTGGTCCAGGACAGTTCGGTGACGTGGACGAGGCCCTCCACGCCGGGTTCCAGCTCGACGAAGGCGCCGTAGGGCACGAGGTTGACCACCTTGCCCTTGACGCGCGAACCCACAGGGTACTTGGTCTCGATCTGATCCCAGGGATTGGGCGTCTTTTGTTTGAGGCCGAGGCTCACCCGTTCCTTTTCGCGATTGACGTCGAGGACCACGACATCGATTTCCTGGCCCACCTTGAGCAGCTCCGACGGGTGCCCGATGCGCCCCCAGCTCATGTCGGTGATGTGCAGCAGACCGTCGATGCCGTCCAGATCGATGAAGGCACCAAAATCAGTGAGGTTCTTGACGCGGCCCTTGCGGATGTCGCCCGGCATCATTTCCTGCAGCAGTTGGGCGCGGCGCCGGGCCCGCTCCTCCTCAATGACCTCGCGCCGGGACAACACGATGTTCTGCCGTTCGGGGTTGATGCGAACCACCTTGAACTCGTACGTGTTGCCCACGTATTGGGAAAGGTTCTTGGGCGTCGTGATGTCCACTTGGGAGGCGGGCAGGAAGGCCTCCACCCCCACGTTGACCAGCAGGCCGCCCTTGACCACGGCTTTGACCTTGCCCTGGATGCGTCCGCCCTCGTTGCAGATCGACAGGATGCGTTCCCAGTTCTTCTTGAACACGGCCTTTTCGTGGGACAGGACCACCATGCCGTCCGTGTCCTCGAGTTTCTCGATCAGGACATCCACCTGCATGCCGGGGTGGAGGGACTCGGGTTCCTCGAACTCGCTCAGGGGGATGACCCCTTCGCTCTTGTAGCCGATGTCCACCAAAACCTCTTTGGGGCGGACTTCGATGATGGTGCCGGGGACAATTTCGCCAACCGCAAAGCGCATCGGGCTTTGCTTCATGGCGTCTTCCATGGTGAACATAGAGTTCTCTGCCTTCTCTGAATGCTGTGGAGCGTTTGGGAACGCACCCTGGGGGGCGCTGCCGAATGCTCCATTGCCTAACGAACCAGTCGTTGCAACGGCAACGGAGGTTGCTCCCCGGCCTCGAGCCGGGGCCGGTCCCGGGTTTTCCCCGGGGACCGCAAGTTAGGTTACACGTTGACTTCTCGTTTCTCAGCCTCTTGCGGAACATCCGCACCCGCGGAGTCCAGGCGATCGGCAAGCATACGACCGTCCCGGGCCTGCGCAAGGCCAAAAACCCGCCCTCCGTCCCCCGCAGGTGCCCTTCAGGTTTTGGACATCCCCGCGAGCCCGGCGCAATTTCGGGGTACCGGGCGCGGGAAGGCCGGGGCAAAACGGCATTCTGTCGGAATCCTCGATTCGGGCTCAAAAAACGGAAATGCCCTTTCGGGGGCCATCGGAACCCACGGGCCGATCCACGCGCCAAAGGCGCATTCCATTCGAAAGGCCAGGGCGACGCCTCGGGGATTCAGTTCCCCAACTTACCATGGCCTGAAAGGGCGCAACCCGACGACCCCCGTTGCGGGGCTCGGGCGTGCCCCGCCGAATTCCGCCCCTCCGGGGCGGGATGAATGACGGCGCCCGTTTACGCAGGGCGTTGCCCTGGGCTGGCGAATTCACGCCCCGCTGGGGCAACCATGTTGCGTGCTGGAGGCACAACCATTCACACGGCAACGGGCACCCCGTGCCGCCCCCTCGGGCGGCGCACCTGCGCGCCGTTGGGTCAATCGCACGACGCCCCGAGGGCGCGATTACCTTTCTGACCCTTGACGGTTTGAGTGGGAATAGATTTTGGCGGATTGTCGCAAGCGGCGCTGGCGCAGACAGGGGCCCTAGCGCCGCGAATCGGCTGTCCGGCGCATTTCAGGTTTTGCACACCTCCGAAAGCCCGGCCGAATTCCATGCGTCATCGGCGCGGAAAAACCGGCGGGTAAACGGCATTCACTTCCTTGGGATCCCCGAACCCGGGCCGCAAAAACCGAAATGCGGTGGGCCCGGGCTTGCTGTCAGGTACGATCATGGCTAAATGGCCCGGGTTCGATCCCGCCCGACAGGATCGGGAAGCCACTGCAAGCCCCCGCAGGCCCGCGGCACGGGCCAAGCGGCCGAGGGAAGCAGGGCGTTTGCGCGGACGGATGGGAGGAGGAAACGTGGGACAGCAACAGATCGCGCTGGTTTCAACGGATTTTGACGGGACGATCTTCGCCGAGTTCGAGCAGCCGCCTCTGGCGCCCGAGTTGCTGGACTGGGTGGGAAGGTTTCAGCGCCAGGGCGGGTTCTGGGTGATCAATACCGGCCGGGACCTGACGTCGCTGTTGGAGTCGCTGGCCCGGGCGGAGGTGAACGTCTGGCCGGATTTTCTGGTTCTGGTGGAACGGGAGATCTACGTGCGGAAGCATTCCGAATACGTGGCCTGGGAGGAGTGGAATCGGGCCTGTCAGCAGGCTCATGCGGAGCTGTTCCAGCGGCTGCGGCCCCGGGTGCCGGAGCTGGCCGCATGGGTGGAGGAGCGATTCCGGGCCACGGTCTATGCCGACGCCTGGTCGCCCTTCTGTGTGGTGGCGGCGCATCCGGCGGAGGCCGATGCCATCGAACGGCGGGCGCGCCAGCTTTGCCGGGAAATCCCGGACCTCGATTACGTTCGCAACGACGTGTACGCGCGGGTTTGCCATGCTGCGTTCAACAAGGGGACGGCGCTGACGGCACTGGCGCGGCGGCTGGGGTTTGGTCCGGAGAGGGTCTTTGCTGCCGGCGACCACTTCAATGACCTGCCGATGCTGCGACCGGAAGTGGCGCGGTTTCTGGCGGCACCGGCCAACGCCGTGGCGGAGGTGCAGAAGGCGGTGCGGCGGGCGGGCGGCCTGGTGAGCCGGTTGGATCACGGCGAGGGAGTGGCGGAGGCACTGCGGCGGTGGGAGGCTGCGGGCTGGGATCCGACTCTGGAGGAGTGAAGGGCCGCCGGTACGCGGCGCGGGTGGGGCGGGCCGGAGTCAATCGAAATCGGTCGGCAACTCGGGCTGGCGCGCGTGGTCGAACAAGCGCTGGATCTGCTCGGGCAGCACGCGCGTTCGGGAAAGCGGCGGCAGATCGTGCCGGGCAAAGAAGGCGGCGGCGCGGGTTTCCAGCCCCGGCTGGAGGGTGCCTCCGACGGGCTCGCAGAGGAAGAACAGCTTGTACACGTGAAAGGGGAAGGGCGGCTCGTGCGGATGCAGGGAGCGATCCAGCAGCATGGCCAGCTTCGTGACGCGCACCTCGAGGCCGGCTTCTTCCCGCACTTCTCGGCGCACCGCCTCGCTGGGGGCGTCGTTCACATCGGCCCAACCCCCGGGCAGTGTCCAGAGTCCATCTTCGGACTCTTGCACGAGCAGGATTTGGTCGTTCTGGAAGACGGCGGCGCGGACGTCCACCTTGGGTGTGGCATAGCCGGATTGACGTGCGAACAGTTCGCGCAGCTCGATCACCGGGAGGTCGGTGCTGCAGTGCATCAACTCGGCTGCCAGTTCCGTCAGCTCGAGATATCGCTGCCGATCGTAGATTCCCTCCGTGTAGGTCAAACCGGTTTGCGCGATCGCCTGGAGGCGTCGCGCCAGTCGCAACAGCGGCGGTTCCTGGGGTTGGCGTGACGGTTGCATCGGCGGCAGCATGGAGGTTCGGGCAGGGGAGGGCAAGGCCAGCGCCCGGGCCCGAAACCCCGCCGGCGGCCGACGCGCATGCCCGGGGAAGGGCCCGCGGCTCGACAGACGTGGGGAATGGTGCCAATTTGGGGCTGTGCCGGACGAGAAGCTGGAAGCGTTGCGAGCGCGCCTGCGCGAGTATGGCTCGTGTCTGATTGCCTACTCGGGCGGTGTGGACTCGGTGTTCTTGGCGGTGGTGGCACATCAGACCCTCGGGGAACGGGCGCTGGCGGTGATCGCGGACTCTCCCAGCCTGCCAAGGCAGGAACTGGCCGAGGCGCTGGAACTGGGGCGTCGGTTTGGCTTCCCGGTGCGCGTGGTGCGGACGCGGGAGTTCGAAAACCCCAACTACCTGGCCAACCCCATTGATCGTTGTTATTTCTGCAAGACCGAGTTGTTCAATGTGTTGGTGCCGCTGGCGCGAGCCGAGGGTTTCGCCGTCATCGTGTACGGGGAGAATGCCAGCGACGTGGGCGATTGGCGGCCGGGGGCCCGAGCCGCGGCGGAACATCAGGTGCGTGCCCCGCTCAAGGAGGTCGGGTTGACCAAGTCGGAGATCCGCGCCCTGTCCGCCGCGATGGGGTTGCCGACGGCGGACAAACCCCAGATGGCGTGTTTGAGCTCGCGGGTGCCCTACGGCGAGGCGGTCACGCCGGAGAAACTGCGGATGATCGAGGCTGCCGAAGCGGTCTTGCGAGGATTGGGATTTCGCGAGGTGCGGGTCCGGCATCATGAGCTGCCGGGGGCCGCGCCAGAGGCCCGGGCGTTGCCGACCCCGGTCAGTGCGGAGACTGCCGGGCGGCGGCCCGGCCCGGCGCTGGCCCGCATCGAGGTGGGCCCCGACGAGTTGCCCAGGTTTTTGGCCGACGGGGTGGCGCTCCGGGTTGCCGAGGCCCTGAAGCAGATCGGTTACGCGCACGTCACCGTGGATCTGCAGGGATATCGCCGGGGCAGCCTGAACGAGGGGACGCCGGCGGCCGGTCCCGGGCGAAAGCCCGTCGGCTAGTCGGGACGGGCGCGGACCCGGCCCCGGGGTGGCCCGGTCGACGTTGCCCCGCATCCGGGCCGTGGTTGCGGTTCCCCGGTGGGCCGCCCGATCCAGCCGAAACTTTTCAGGGACAGCGGTTTTTGCTTCAAGGAAGCGATGCCTCAGTTTGCCTACAGAGCACGCCGGCGAACCGGCGAGGTGGTGGAAGGGGTCTTGGAAGGGCCCGATCGCGCGGCGGTGCTGGCTCAAATCGAGCGGCTGGGACTGTTCCCGGTGTCGGTGGACGCCACCAAGGGCGGCGCGCAGGGCGCGGCCCGGGGGCGGGGATCGGCCGCGGCGACGTTGCGGCGATTGTGGCCGAGCAGTTGGCAGGCGTGGCGCAGCCGGCCGCGCAAACCCCGACTGCAGGAGCTGGCCACTTTCACCCAGCAACTGGCCAACCTGCTGCAGGCAGGCATGCCCCTGACGGTGGCGCTCCACAGCATGACGCACCTGGAAAGCCGCGGGATTCCGGCCGACGTGGCCCGCCAGTTGCGGCAGGAGGTCATGGAGGGTCGGAGTCTCTCGGATGCGATGGCGAAGCAGCCGGTGGTGTTCTCGGACCTGTACGTGAACATGGTGCGGGCGGGCGAGCAGAGCGGCGCCCTCGTGGAGGTGCTCCGGCGCATGGCGGAGCATTTCGAGCGATTCGCCCAGGTGCAGGCCAGGTTCAGCTCCGCCCTGGTCTACCCGGCGTTCGTCGCGCTCGTGGGCGTGGCCATCATGTTCTTCTTCATGACCTACATGCTGCCCAAGTTCCTGACCATGTTCGAAGGCATGCAGGTCGAATTGCCCCTGATGACGCGGCTGCTGGTGGGCATCAGTCATTTCCTGAGTGGATACTGGTGGTTGCTGTTGCTGGTGGTGCTGGCGGTGTGGATCGTGTTCAATCGCTTCCAGGCCACCGAGGAGGGCAAACGAAAGATCGACCAGTGGAAGATGAACGCCCCGATTTTCGGGCGCGTGGTGCGTCTGCACCTGTTCGCCACGTTCGCGCGCACGCTGTCCACGTTGCTCGAAAACGGCGTGCCGGTGCTCACGGCGCTCAAGATCACCGAACAGGTGATTCCCAATCGCCTGGTCAAGGAGGCCATTGCCCGGGCACGGGAGGACGTCACCGACGGCAAGACGCTGGCCCAGCCGCTGGCCCGCAGCAAGTTGTTCCCGCAACTGATGGTGGACCTGGTGAAAATTGGCGAGGAAACCGGAGACGTGCCGGGGGCGCTGCGCAACCTGGCCGACACCTACGAGAACGAGCTGAGCATTGCCCTGCGGGTGATGACCAATCTGATCGAACCGGTGTTGATCATCGTCATGGCCCTGGGGGTCGGATTCCTCCTGCTCAGCGTCTTGTCGGCGATGTTCGCCATTACTTCGAACATTGCACGGTGAGGAGGGCGGTGATGCACAGGGGCCGGGCACAGCGGGAGGCGGACGGGGCGGTCGCGGTTCGGCCGGGGCGGTCCGCCGGGGCCTGGACGCTCATCGAGATCATGATCGTGGTGGGCATCCTGGGGATCGTAATGACAATGAGCATCCCCGCGTTTTCGCAGTTGCGGCGGAAAGCCGATTTTCGCCAGGCGGTGGCGGACGTGGTGGAAGTGTGCAGCACGGCGCGCGCGCGGGCCATTCTGGGGGGGCGCCCGGTGGAGTTGTGGATCCGGCCGCAGGAGAAGCTGTTGTGGGTGGCCGGCGGGACGGAGGAGGCCGCGGAGGCGGAGGCGGGTTCGGGGCCCGAGCCGGTCGCTCGCTCCCCGCTGAACCGGCTGGAGGAGCGTTCCGGGCTGTCGGCCCGGCTGCCGGATAGCATCGCCCTCGAAATGGTGGATGTGAACTTCGTGGAGTTCAAAGACGCCGAGCTGGCGCGCGTGCGCTTCTTCCCCAACGGCACCTGCGATGAGCTGACGTTGGTGTTGCGCTCCGACCGCAACGAGTATCGCAAGATCTCCCTGGAGGTCACCACCGCCCTGGCCCGGGTCGAAACCCTGGGGAACCGATGAACCTGCCAGTCTGCAGCCACCCGACTTTGCGACGGACAGCCTCGAAAGGGGGCCGCACCGCCTTCACCCTCATCGAGGTGATGCTGGCGATGGCAATGTTTTTTGCCGCCGTGTTCGCCATCCTGGCGCTGGTCTCGAGTTCGCTGCGCAATGCCCGAGCCCTGCAACTGCAGCACGTGAATGCCTCGGCCCTGGCCGCGTTTCTGACCGTGTCCAATCGTCTGGAGGAGGGGATGTTTTCGGGGGACTTTGGCGATCTCTTTCCGGAGGAGCAGTTCGATTTTGAGGTCATCCCCATCACCAACGGGCTGGTGCGCGTGGACATGGTGGTGCGGTCGCGACAGGGCCGCGGCCGTCAGGTCTCCACCATGAGCGTGTTGCTCTTCCAAACCCAGTCGCCGATCCCGTCTCCGGCCGGGACGGCCGTTCCTCCGTTGCGGCGATGAGGGGGCGTCAGCGAGCCAGGTGGAAGTGCAGAGCCTTCACGTTGGTGGAGGCGATGCTGGCGGTGGCCATCCTGAGTCTGGTGGTCGCGGCCATCTATTCGAGTTGGACGGCGATTCTGCGGGCCTCGAAAGTAGGGTTGGAGGCCGCGGCACAGGCCCAGCGATCGCGCATCGCTTTGCAAACCCTCGAAGAGGCCCTGACGATGGCCCAGCTCTCGGTGGTCAACGCGGAGTACTACGGCTTTGTCGCCCAGGGCGGCGAAGAAGCCTTGCTGAGTTTTGTGGCCCGGCTGCCCCCGTCGTTTCCGCGCAGCGGCCGATTCGGCGACCTGAGTGTGCGCCGCGTGATCTTCCGGGTGGAACCCGGACCCGACAATGACCGCGTGCTTACCTTGCGACAGCACCCGTTGGTGCGCGATCTGGACGAGGACGAGGAGAACCATCCCCTGATCCTGGCCCGGCAGGTAAGGTCGCTGGAGCTGGCATTCTGGGATCTGCGTGCCGGGGACTGGGTGGAGGAATGGACCCTGACCAATCAACTGCCGCCGCTGGTTCGGGTTACGCTGCGAATGGACCCACCCGGCACCCGGCGCTCCGGTGAGGAACGCGTGGTCACCCGGGTGGTTGCCGTGCCCAGCCGCGGGGTGCCGCCGCAGTTCCAGGTGCCGCGCGTGGGCGGTCCGGTGCCCGGCGCTCCGGGGACGCCGGGGATTCCGCAGGGCCCGGGTCAGCCGCCCGTCATTCCTGCGCCCACGCCCGGTGGGCCCGGTCCGGTGCCCGGTGGACCTTCCACTCCTTGAGGGTATGCGTCTGACGTTGGCAAAAGAACACGGCCGTGGCGGCATCGCCCTGATCATCGTCATGATCACGGTGCTGGTGCTGTCGATCCTGGCCGGCGGCTTTGCCTACTCGATGCGGGTGGAGACCAAACTGGCCCGCAACGCGGCCTCGTCTACGCCCAACACCTCGCCGTCCCGCACGCGCCACTGGCCGGCCACCATGACGTGGCGGACGTCTCGGCGGCTACGGTAGAGCAAGAGCTGCTCGTAAAGGTTCCAC
>JAOADM010000112.1 GCA_026417315.1 Limisphaera sp. | reverse complement strand
CTGCAGGACTCGACCCGTGCCCTCCGCCACGGCACTGAGGGGGTCTTCGGCCACGTGCACCGGCAGGCCGGTCTCCTCGGCCACCAGCCGGTCAATGCCTCGCAGCAAGGAACCGCCCCCCGCCATCACAATGCCCCGGTCCACCAGGTCACCCGCCAGCTCGGGCGGACAACGCTCCAGGGTGAGCCGGATGGATTCCAGTATGGCGTTCAGCGGTTCGCGCAGGGCCTCCCGAATCTCTTCCGAGCGGATGGTCAAGGTCTTGGGCAATCCGGTGCTCAAATCGCGTCCCTTGACTTCCATGGTCAGTTCCTGTTCCAGCGGGTAGGCCGAACCGATTCGGATCTTGATCTCCTCCGCTGTGCGCTCGCCGATCAACAGGTTGTAGGCGCGCTTCATGTGCGCAATGATCGTCTCGTCCATTTCATCGCCGCCCACCCGAAGGCTGCGACTGAAGACGATGCCCGCCAGCGAGATGATGGCGATCTCACAAGTGCCACCCCCGATGTCCACAATCATGTTGCCGGCCGGCTCGTCCACCGGGAGGCCCACCCCGATGGCCGAGGCCATCGGCTGCTCGATCAGGTACACCTCCCGGGCCCCGGCGTGCATGGCCGAGTCCTTCACCGCCCGTCTCTCCACCTCGGTAATCCCCGACGGCACGGCCACCACCACCCGCGGCGCAATCAGCTTGCGGTGATGCACCTGCTGAATGAAATGCCGCAACATGGCCTCGGTGATCTCAAAATCGGCAATCACACCGTCCTTCATGGGGCGAATGGCCACAATGTTGCCCGGCGTGCGCCCGAGCATCCGCTTGGCCTTCTCCCCCACCGCCAGGACATTCGTGGTCCCGGCCTCGATTGCCACCACCGACGGCTCGCGCAACACAATGCCGCGGTCACGCACGTAAACGAGGGAATTGGCTTTGCCCAGGTCGATCCCGATGTCGTTGGAGAACAGACTTTTCAGTTGCGCAAACATGAAATGTCGCCCACTGGGGTCCAACCTAGGGTTGCGCCTCCGGCGGGGTCAAGAGGATTAACGTTCAAAAACCTGCTCCGGACCATCAAGGCCGCTGTTCTCCAGCCCGGCACACGCCCCCGGGCATCGTCCCGGCACTCAACCGGGTCCACCGCTCGCCTTGTCCCGATTCGACCCGCGAAGTGCCGCTCCCCTGTCCGGTTCGCCCCGGACTTTGCTGAACGCATGCTCCATGCGCCGTCTCAGGTACGTCCCTGCCTTCATACGCCAGCGCTGCGCCACCGGCCATCGTTGGAACGATTCCCACTTGACCGAATCGGGGTCCCATCGGTGCGAACGGATCCCGCCGCTGCAGAGCCCTCGAGGGTCGCCCGTGACTGCTGGCCCGCAATGCAGTCGCTGGCACTCCGGAGACCCGGGATCTGACTCCTTCTACCCTGGGGCGGAGCCGTCTGGAGCGCGCGATGGAAACGGGCTTCCCACCCGCGCGCGGCAAGGGCCGGGGTGCCGACGGGTTCGCGGAAACCCTGGCGGAGTCGTTACCTCCGCGCCGTCGCAGGATGCAGCTTCGGCGCTCGCGTCCCCGGCTCGGACCGTTGCCAGAGCGTTCCCACCGGGCCGGCTCCTATCCGCAAGAAAGGGCAGGAACACCCCGCAGGCCTCGACCCTGCCCGAGAAATCCGCAGCTCCCTCGGGTCGGTCGTTTCTCCGACCTGCCCCACACCCCCACCGACCATTCCCTTCGGGTCCAGTTGCCAAGGTCCGGCCCCGCAGCTCCTGTCCACTGCGAGGCCACCGGCGGTGGGGAACGGCCCGCGGTGGCCGCCTTCCACCGGACCGGTATCCGCCTGACCGTGCTCAGCCCCGCCCGGATCCGGCCCTTCGCCCGGGCCCGGGCCAGCAGGCCCAAACTGACCGCTTGGACACCGCCGTCCCCGAACTCCTCAAACGAACACAGCGCACCTGGATTCGGCATTATGCGCCGGGGAGAGGTTCGGGACCCGGACCGGGCGGTCTGGAGGATCGGGACCGCGCAGGGTATTATTGCCGGCCTTGGAGTCCAAGGTTGGATGGCCCCATCGTCCACAAGTGGGTAAGGGTTTTCTTCTCCCCTTTCCCTGGTGAAGGCGCGGCCGATCCGGCACCCAAGGGCCGGGCTGAAGGAACGATACTCGTAAAAGGCCAACCCAGTGGCCGGGTGGATGCGTTCGGTGCTGAACCAGAAGGGCGTGAAGAGAGCGGCGGGCCGGGGGCGCGCAAGGGCTCGCCGAAGAAACCGTATTCACACCGCGCGGTCTCCGTGCTGGTGGAAGCAGAGACCAACTGCCAGACGTTCGCGTTGCCGTCGCAGGCGCAGAAGTGTGTGCCCGCATTCGATCCGGCGTGCCGCGTCAGCCACGGCAAGCCGCGTACGCCGCCAACGCCCATTGGCGCGTCGGGCATGAACCCACCCGTGGGTCGGATCGGCTCTCGAGCTTCACCGACCGATTCCCAGCGTCCCACGTGCAGGTCCGCCGCCCATTGCTGGTCAGATTCCCATCCGCGTCGTACGTAAAGGCTTCCGGCGTCTTGGGCACAAACACCTTGCCCGTGATGTTGCTGACCACGTATTGGCCAGAACCAACCGGCAGCACCGCCACATTCGTGATCCCCAGCCAGACGGGATTGGCCGAATTGTCCACCGCCAACTCCGCCCGGAAATAAGATGGGTCGGGTTCGTGTTCACCGACACGCTGGCTGCATTCGTCGCCTCACCGAAAATGATTATGTAGCCAGGGAATGTCTTGCTGCCAGGTTGGCTGACAGATCTCGTCGTGCGCTGACGAACAGTTCAAGTTCAATCTGATGTCGGTTAACACATTTCTCCCCCACTCTGCCGCGAAGACGCAGTGCCGGGGCTGTGCGGCAGGCGCGGGTGGCCGACTTGCTCACCGCGGCCTGAGCGGTGCTAAATTCTTTCACACCACTTAGGGGGACAGCCGAGGCGATTTGCTTATTGACCAACCAGATTCTTCACCGCGTTCAGCAACCACGTTCCGAACTTTCCGAACAGAAGCAAACAGACCACGAGCACAATGATAAACGCTTCAACGGCAATAGCTGGTCGCAAACCAAAAAAGCGTTTCCAATTGCTCTCGGGTGGTTGGTTTTTCATGCGCCGCCCTTCTTGCCAGTGCAGATGACAACAAGCTCGTCGTGGCAATCGCCGTTTTGGTCCTTCCAGAGATGCAATCGAACTGTGCCAGGCCCATTGCAATACGTTTCGATAGTGGCAGTGATTACAGCACTGAAGTGCGCGAGGATCGCCGTTGGCGTCCGAATGTAAGCCTCCTGACCTCGCTTAAACGCACAAACAGAATAAATCCTGACGCCAAATTCGATAGCGACTGACCCTGCAATGATGAGGACGACGGGGGCGGCTGGAACTACTCTGCCATCCGGGTCGTACTTGTTGACCGGATCGTTAAGTGCAAAGCGGTAGAGGTTGTTTTCTTCCTGCAAGTTGAAGGGCTGAACCCGGCGCGTGAAAAGCTGGAAGCCCGGTTCATAAATGGGGTCTCTGTTTGGCCACCACCCCCGTGCTGGGCGAGTAAACGCGGTATTCGTACAGGACCAGGTCGATTGTGTCGTGCGTCCGCTTGGTTGAGAAACGGAAGAGGTTTTCTCTGGCCATCGGGCCAGTGAGCCGAATCGGCTCGCCAAACGGACCGTATTCGGAGCGGCCGGTCTCGGTGCCGGTGCTGGCGGAAAACAATTGCCCTGCGTTGCCGTTGCCGTCGCAGGTCACAAAATGCGTCCCCGGAGGCGGACCGCAGGCCAGCTGCACCCACAGCCATCCACCAACACCGCCTGTACCGCCAATTGTGGCATTTAGGTCCAAGCCCCAGGCGTAGGTGGACACGAGCGAGTTGTTGGCGCCGATCAATCCAGCCATGTGCTTATGAGAAAGAATCATTGGTTCTCAGAAAGAACCGCTATATATTAGAACTGGTTGTTCCAGTTATACATGAGCGATGTGTTGTTGGTAGTCTCAGTCAGGAACCCCCTCTTCGCATTGCGCCATTGGCCATGAACATGCGTTATACACGGAGGAAACTAATGGGCGGTAAGAATACGCAGTAATGACCCATAGGCAATACATACCACCAGCGGCAACAGGTATACAAAAACGCGCGCCCAAAGCCTAGACAAGATACCGGTCGCACTCCCAATGACATGCACCCCAATATCGACGGCGATGTAACAAGCTATTAAGCCGCCAATAGGAGAGAAGCGCCCCTCTGGATACTCACCGAAGCTCAATCCCGCAATGATCAATAGTTGGATAACAACTGTTACGAGTAACGTCTCTCGCGCCTGCTGTCGTGGAAGCCGCACACGCAGACTCTGCATTGTTATGGAATGTGAATGCTCTGTCCGTGTTACCTGACAACCTTGATTGTTCGTACGCTTAATATCCATGTGCTTCTTTACTGCTCCAGCAGGACCGATTCACTACCACCCATGGTCTCGTTCGCACAATTCTCCCCTCCCACGATCCAACAGCAATGATTAGCTAACTCGTGGATGAGAAGCGCAGCTATGCCGGCGGATCGATAACCGGTAAGGTTCGCAGGACATAGGCCAATCCCAAAACCCGGATAGGTCCACGCCAAGCCGCCAAAAAGACATACCAATGTGCATTTCCCATGGCACCGCACCGGATACTCCTCACCATGGGATCCATGGTCCCGAAACCATTTCGCACATTCCCCTTTCTGGATTGCACGATTCGCCAAAGCTATCGCACTCTCTACCGCCGAAAGTCCCTTGCAACTCTTCCCTGTGGATAAAGTAGGCGGATCCTGGTGCGGTGTGGCAGTATAGCACTTTCGGTACCACTGACCACACAATGGACATGTGGTTGCAGTGAAGCGACCGTCAGTGTCAACGTAATCCAAGAGGTCATTGGCGGGGAATCTGAAAAGATGGCTTCCCCCACCCTCGTAGCGTGGAGCGGGGCTCACCCACCGGCCGAGACCCGGGCTGCAGGCGCGGTATTCATAAAGGACCGGATGGGTCGTTTTACACGTGCGCCTGGTGGAGAAACGGAAGGGATGCTCTTTGGACATCGGCCCAGTGACACGAATCGGTTCGCCAATGGGCGCGTATTCGTACCGCGTCGCCTCCGTGCCGGTGCTGGCGGACACCAACTGCCACACGTTCCCGTTGCCATCGTAGGTCACAAAATGCGTCCCCGAGGCAGGACCGCTGGTCATTCGAGCCCAGAGCAGACTGCCCACGCCACCGGCACCGTCCATCGTCCCGCTCAGATCCAAACCCCACACGTAGCTGCGCACCAGCGCGTTGTTCGTCGCGTTCAGCTCCACAATGTGCCGGCCGAACAGCATTGGATCGCTCACGAATTTCAGGTCTTCCGTCACCACCCAGACCCCGTTGCTCAATACATAGCTTGTTTGCCTCGTGCGCCGGCCCAATGCATCGTACGTACAGTCCACCCGACGCCAACCGGCCCGATCGCTCGCCCCACAGATCATCCCCCGCAGCAGCCGGTTCTCAGCATCCCAACTGTACATCCGGGGCCCCAGCGGAACAAGTTTCGCGTTACCCGCCATGGACCAAGGCGGCGCATTTCGGGTTTTCCGAAAATCCCGAAAGCGCGGCGGAATGCCGGGCGTCACCGGCGCGGGAGGCTGAGGGACACCGGCATTTCCTCCGATACACGAATCCCGGGTTCAATTTGAAACGCGGCCGGATGCAGAGTTCAGGACCTCTACGCTTCAAAGTCCTGGCGCACCTCCGACTGTACCCGGTCCGGATTGCCCCGCACCACCCCCAGGTTCGTCACCACCACCCACACCCACCGGTCCGGTTGTTCGCCCGCGCCTCTCCGGACCAGTACCGCCCCTGGCGCACCACCGGCGCCCCCTCGCTCGTGGCCCGATTTCGCCACACCCGCTCCAATTGTCCGCGGCTTGTCCCGGAAAAATGACAGAATGCCGAGTCTTGGCCGGGCCCATGAACGAACGGCGTCCGTGCCCAAACCGACCCCCGAAGTCCCGGATGCAGTGTCCGGAAATGGCACAACCCTCTGGCGCGAACCGGCTCGGGCAGCTCCACCCGGGGCATCGGGATCCGGGGGTGAGATCCAAGGTTCAAAACCGGCGCACCATGCATCCGGCGCAGAGGCCGTCCCGAACGCCTTTCGCGGAGCGCCCAAGAATCGTTGGGAATGAGCTCAGGCTCGAAATTCTGGTTGGAGTTCTCGGTTGCGGGTTGGCAGGCAAGCGTTATGTTGGCATCGTGGACTGGCAGCAGGCAGCCTCACTTGGCATCGTGGCCGCCACCGCGGTTTGGATGGGTTGGCGCCTGTGGCGACGGCGTCGCGGGTCCGGGGCGCGGTCGATCGGCTGCGGTTGCCGTGCGGGTGCCTCCGCCGGCCGGGCGGGCACGATTCATTACCACGCACGCAAAGGAGAGCGGCCCCGCGTAACCATCCGGTTTGGCTGACGTTTCCATTCGCAACACCTCAACGGCGCGCGACGGAAGACAAGGGAGACATGGGCAAAATGAGTTCATCCGTGCATTTACTGGGGCGATCCGCATTGACAAGCCGCGATCCGGCAGAACAAGCCCACTGGCAACCGAACACGGACCTGTACACCACCGAAGACGGGCTCGTCATCAAAGTTGAGCTGGCCGGGATGTCCAGCGAAAACCTGGAGATCACGGTGGAGGGCAACCGCCTTTGCATTCGCGGGCACCGGCCGGACAGCTGTCGGGCGGCCCGATGTAATTTTCTCATCATGGAGATCACGTATGGGCCGTTCGAGCGGGTGTTGGAGCTGCCGGAATGTTACGATTTGGATCGTGCCAAGGCGATTTACGTGAACGGGTTCCTGCGCATCGATGTACCGCTGGCCCGCCCGCCCGGCCCGGGCAAAAAACGCCTGAGGGTCGGCCCCCGGCCGTCTGCGGATTGAGCCGGCCCACCGCCGGAGCCTTCTGATCCCCACCGATGCCCCATTCGCCGGAATCGCCGGACACTGAATTCGTCAGCATCCTGGACGTTGCCAGCAGCACAGGAGCCCCTCCTCGCATTTCTTCCCGCGTTTTGCCGGAAACCCTGCCCATCCTGGGGCTGTCGGACATCGTGATTTTCCCCGGGATGGTCACCCCGCTGATGGTGGAGTCAGAGGCGAGCATTCGCCTTATTGATGACGTGGTGGCCGGAGACCGGTTGTTGGGCGTGGCCCTCCAGCGAAAGCCGGACGTGGAGAATCCGCGGCTGGAGGATCTTCATCCGGTGGGCTGCGCGGCGCGGCTGTTGAAAATGTTGAAGTTCCCGGACGGCACGGCCCGCGTGCTGGTCGAAGGCCTCTGGCGGATCGGTCTCCGGGAGGCCGTTCGCGAAAAGCCGTACCTCGTGGTGCGTTACGAGTTGCGCCGCGATCAAAAGGACGACTCGGTGGAAACCCTGGCGCGTTTCCGCAATGCCCAGGCGGAGTTCCAACACATCAGCGAGATGTCCCCGGCCCTGACGGAGCAGGTCAAGGCTCTGGCATTGAACACGGAGGATCCGGGGCATTTTACCGACCTGGTGGCGGCGCATTTGAACCTGGGGCTCGAGGAGCGGCAAAAGCTTCTCGAGGCCTCCTCGGTGCGTGAACGGCTGGACCTGCTGCTGCCGCTTCTGCACCGCGAACGGGAGGTCCTCTCTCTGAGTTCCAAGATTCAGGCCGAGGTCGCTTCCTCGATCTCCAAGTCCCAACGCGATTACTTCCTGCGGGAGCAGCTGCGGGTCATCCGACGCGAACTGGGCGAGGAGGAAGGAGGATCGCCCGACCTCCGCGCCCTGCGCGCCCGGCTGGACCAGGTCGCTCTGCCCGACGAGGCGCGACAGGTTGCCCAACAGGAGCTGACCCGACTGGAGCAAATGACGCCGGCGTCCCCCGAGTACGCCGTGGCGCGGAGTTACCTGGACTGGATCCTGGCGCTGCCCTGGCAACGCGTCACGGAAGACAATCTCGATCTGGATCGGGCCGCCCGGGTTCTGGACGAAGATCATTACGGGCTGGAGAAGGTGAAGGAACGGTTGCTCGAATTTATCGCCGTCATCCAGCGCCGCCGCGAATTAAAAGGGCCCATCCTGTGTCTGGTGGGGCCTCCCGGCACCGGGAAAACCTCCCTGGGCCAAAGTGTGGCGCGGGCCCTGGGCCGCAAGTTCGCGCGTCTCTCGCTGGGCGGCGTACGCGACGAGGCCGAGATCCGCGGTCATCGTCGCACCTACGTGGGTGCCCTGCCGGGCCGCATCCTCCAGGCCCTGCGCCGGGTGGAAAGCCGAAACCCCGTGATTGTCTTGGATGAGCTGGACAAACTGGGCACCGACGTGCGCGGCGATCCCGCTTCGGCCCTGCTGGAGGTATTGGACCCCGCGCAGAACCATGCCTTTGTGGATCACTATTTGGACCTGCCGTTCGACCTGTCGCGGGTGCTGTTTTTGACGACGGCAAACTGGCTGGAGCCCGTGCCACCCGCTCTGCGCGACCGACTCGAGGTCATCGAGTTGCCCAGCTACACCGAGTCCGAAAAGCTCCACATTGCGCGGCGTCATTTGTGGCCGCGCCAACTGCGCGAGCATGCCCTTCGCCCGCGCGAAGTCATTGTGCCCACGCCCACCCTGCGGCGTCTGATCCGTGAATACACTCGCGAAGCCGGTGTGCGCCAACTGGAGCGCGACCTGGCAGCCCTGGCCCGCAAGGCCACGCGGCGGCTGGGTCAGGGCCGCGCCGGCGCGGCCGGATCCCGGGTGCGAATCGAGCCGGACGATCTGCCGGCCTACCTCGGGGCACCCCGGTTCCCGGACGAACCGGCCGAAGGGATCCGGGACTGCGGCATTGCCCTGGCCCTGGCCTGGACCCCTTACGGAGGAGAGGTGTTGTTCATCGAGGCCACCCGCATGCCCGGGAAAGGGGAGCTGCTGCTGACCGGATCGCTGGGCGAGGTCATGAAGGAGAGCGTGCGGACCGCGCTGAGTTACTTGCGCAGTCAGGCCGAGCCGCTCGGCCTGGCCCCGGTGGCCCACGACCGGGAAGACCTTCACGTTCACGTGCCCGCAGGGGCCACCCCCAAGGACGGACCAAGTGCCGGATTGGCCGTGCTGGTTGCTCTCGCTTCGCTCTGGCAACAACGCCCCGTGCGATCCGACCTGGGGCTGACCGGAGAGATCACTTTGCGCGGACGAGTGCTGCGCGTCGGGGGTATCAAGGAAAAACTCCTGGCGGCCGTCCGACACGGATTGCGGCACGTCATCCTGCCCGAAGCCAACCGCAACGACTGGGACGAAATGCCTGCCGAGGTTCGGCGACAACTTCGAGCTCACTTTGTGCGACACGTCTCGGAGGTGCTCCCGCGAGTGTTTCGCAACCCATGAACCCGACAACACGCCGGTCCCGAGCCCTCCCCTGGCTGGCCGCAGCGGCCTTGATCCTCGGAACCCGCCCGGCCCCGGCCGGCCCCGATTCGTCCGCGGAGACCGCCGGTCGGGCCCTGGTCCAGCGCGTGTTGGCGATGGTGCCCACCGAAGCCCGAACCAACCAGGGCACGTTTGTGACGCGCCCGCCCCGGGGCGCCGGTCTCCCGATCGAATTGCCCGTGCTCATTGCGCTTTACCCCACTGCACAGGGATGGAGCTCCCTCTACGAAGCCGGTCCCTCCCGAGAGGGACGCCGGCTGCGTCTCTGGATCGAGCGTTTCCCCGACAGTCCTCCCCGATACTTTTTGGCCGAGGCCGGCCCGGGAGAATCCCTGCCGGCTGCCGGCCAAGCTGTTCCGGTCGAAGCCTTGATGGAACCATTTGCGGGCACGGACTTTTGGCTGGCAGACCTGGGCATGCATTTCTTGTACTGGCCGCAGCAGCGGCTGATCCGCTCCGAAATGCGCCGCGGCCAGTTTTGTGACGTCTTGGAAAGCGAGGACCCCACCGGGCCGGCCACGGGTTACCAGCGCGTCCGCGCCTGGTTCGATCGCGACACGGGCGGCCTGGTGTATGCAGAAGCTCAGGACCGCCAGGGGAGGGTGGTGAAGGAGTTCCTGCCCCGGGTATTTCGCAAGATCGAAGGACGCTGGGAGGTCATCGAGCTGGAGATGATTCACCGCCGAACCGGCTCGCGCACGCGGCTGATTCTGCAGCCGAGCGGCCAAGCTCCGGAGAAATCCACCTTTCCTTGACGGTCCAACGCCGGGCACGAGCGTTTTGGTCCCCCCGTGCCTGCTCCCGACCGGCACGCTGCCCATCACTGCGGTGGGGTCGGCCAGTGAAGAAGCTGCGGATCCATGGAGGCTCGAGACTCCCGCCGCGGGGCAAGACAAAACGAACGAGCGGAGTTCCCGTTCTCGTTGAGTGTCACAGGTTTCTCAGGTTGTGACACGGCAAGCGGCCGGGGGCGGCGTCGTTCGCAGCTGCTTCGCCGGCACAGAGATGCGCTGTTTTCCTGCACTGCCCCCTGGCCATCCTCGGCGCTTCCCAGCCCGGCCCACGCGAAAATGAGCCTCGCGAGGGCCCCGCGCCGCGCAGACCGTTCGGGGCTTCCGTTTGACGCACGACGGGGACCCTGCTAAAACGGCGGGCACCCATGGGGTTGGCTCGATGCAACCGGGGGCAGGCAAGCGCATGAAACGTCGCCAAAAACCACGCTATCGACGCATTCTGCTGAAGTTGAGTGGCGAGGCCCTGGGCGGGGCCGAGGGCCAGGGCATTGACCCGGCGGCGGTCCACGAAATGGCCGAACAGATCCGGGAAGTCCGGGACCTGGGCGTGCAGGTCGTGGTCGTATTGGGCGGCGGTAACATTTTTCGGGGCGTCGCCGGCAGCCAGAAGGGTATCGAACGGGCCACCGCCGATTACATGGGCATGTTGGCCACGGTCATCAATGCCCTGGCGTTGCAAGATGCCCTGGAGCAACTCGGCGTGCCCACCCGGGTGCAAAGCGCCATCACCATGCACCAGATCGCCGAGCCGTTTATTCGCCGCCGGGCGGTGCGGCACCTGGAGAAGGGGCGCGTGGTCATCTTCGGGGGCGGCACCGGCAATCCCTACTTTTCCACCGACACCGCCGCGGCCCTGCGCGCCAACGAAATCGGGGCCGAGGTGATCCTCAAGGCCACCAAGGTGGACGGCATCTACGATCGCGATCCCCTCGTGTATCCCGACGCCCGCCGGTTCGATCAGATCACCTACCTCGAGGCCCTGCAACGGCAGCTCAAGGTGATGGACTCGACCGCCTTCACCCTCTGCATGGACAACAAGATGCCGATCATCGTGTTCGACCTGTTCAAACCTCACAACCTCCGCAGGGTGGTGCTGGGAGAGAAGGTCGGCACGCTGGTCACGGCCTGAAAACAGGGGGCGCCGCCGGCGGAGTGCGTGCCGGCG
>JAOADM010000111.1 GCA_026417315.1 Limisphaera sp. | reverse complement strand
GTACAGACGCAGGGACCACACCTCCTCCCGGCTCAAAGCCAGCGACAGTCGGTAATCCCGCTCGTCGAACAACGCGCGGCCGTCGAGGCTCAGCTGCGTGTTCTTGGCGATCTCAGTCTGGTAATGCAGATCTTGGATGCCGCCGAAGAGGCCGTCCCGCAACTGGTGGCGACTTTGCGCTTCCCCGCGGTTGCCCCGGGTGAACAACCCGCCGAAGGCAAACTCGATCCAGTTGTTCAAGCTCTCGGTGCCGCCTTCGAACCACTCTTGCGGCGACAAGGTGGTTGTCTCTCCCGAGGCCGCCTCGCCGGTCTCCTCGCTGGTCCCGGATGGCTGGGTCGCAGGGGTCTCCGGCTCCGCGGCGGAGTCGGCCTCCGCCCGGGAGGCGGCTCCCCACGCAGCCGCCGGGACCATCGCCAGGCTTAGGCCCAGGGCTGTGCTCCACGACCAGCTCCCCGGACGCCGACGCTTCCCACGGAACGTTCTCATGGCACCTCAAAACCGCAGCGACGAATTCACCCGCGACCCATGCACGGCCTCGTGACAGCCGGCCGTCCAGCACGTCCCCTGGCGAACGCGCGTCGTATGGTCCACACCCCCGATCCGCAGCACGCCTCCCTGGACCTGCTGGAAGTGGCAGCGCAGGCAGAGATTTGAATCCCGCGTGACCAGCAGCTTGGGATGAATGCTGCCGTGCGGGGTGTGACAAACGCTGCAACCCTCGCGCAACGCCTCATGTTCGAAGACAAACGGACCGCGCTGGGCCGGGTGGCACTCCAGGCAGGTCTCCTCCGCGGCCCGCAACTGCGTGCTGCCCCCCTTGTGCGCCAGGCCCTTGTGCGGCGGATGACAGTCGGTACAGCTCATGCGGCCCTCGGGCAGCGGGTGATGCGAGGGCAGATTGAACTGGGCACGAACGTGGCCATGGCATCGGTAACAGGCTTCCTCCACGGCTCGTGCCTGCGGCCGTGCCGTCCAGGGATGATCCCCCGCCGGCGCGGGACGACCCGCGCTGAAACTGTACGGAGGCTTCACCTCGCCCCCGGATTCCACGTGCAAGCTGCCGGGACCGTGACAGGACTCGCAACCCACGCTCAAGGCGCGTGGTCCCTCGGCCATGAGCCGCGCATGATCCGCCGTGACGAAATCCCGCACGATTTCTTCATGACAGGTTTCGCATTCCTTGTTGCCCACGTAGGTGGCCCCGGGCACCTCCGGCAGCACGACCACCGATCGGTTGACCGTTCGACAGGCCAGCCCGGCTGCCATCAGCCCGCTCAAGGCCACCGGCAACCAGAGCCAGCTGCGCATCAGCCGGCGCCAGGGCCGTTCCACACCCGGCCCGCCATGTTGTCCTGACTGCTGGTGCCCCGGGGTAGTCATGGTGGGTTTCCCGTGTCTTCAACCTTCACGGCCGCGGCGACGGCGGCACGGGTCATGCCCAGTTCTTCCGCCACCCACTGCAGCGCCGTGTCCAAAAGCGCCGCGGTGTGGGGTCCGTGGTGGACTCCGTAACTGCCGTCCTGCACGACCAGATACAGATTGAATCGCGCCTTGCGAATCCGCTCGGGAATCCAGCGCTGCTCATCCTGGGCCGGGTTGGTGCTGCTGCGCGGACCCTGCACCTGAGCGGCCCCGGTCGGATTCGACAGTTTCCCTGGAACGGCATATTCCCAGGCCAGGGATCCGTACTTGCGGAGCGGTTCCGGTGCCCTCGTGATGGCCCAGAAATCGAGCGCGGCCTTCACCCGCTGAATGTGAAGCGCCACCGAAAGCTGCGTGAACTCCACCAGGGTTTCGGGCTCCGGATGACAACTGCGGCAACCGTCGTAAGAACGCACCGCAAACGTATGCCCGCTGAACGCCGGATGAGCCGCATCGGTACCGCCCTCCGTGACCATGTGACAGCTGACGCATTGTTTTTCCAGCCGCGCATGCGTGGCGGGGACCGGTGCCTCCGACCCGGCCCACAGGCCCGCCGTGCCGAGCAGCATGTTGTACTGGGGCGAGTAGTGCGGCGGCCGCGCATTGCTCGTCCATGTGGCCCCGCGCTGGTTGTGGCACTGCGCGCAAATCTGAACGTCGGGGTTGTAACTGCGACCAAAATCATCCCCGGGCGCCAGGGAATAATCCACAAAGGAAACGAGCGGATTGCGGAGTTGGGCCGGATGCGGCGTCTTTCGATGCGGGTCGTGGCAAACGACGCACGTGATCGGTTGGTTGGCGTCCCCGGCGACGGTCAGGGCGGGATCTTCCCCGCGCAGCAGGGCCATCCGGGACGCACCGGAGTGGCATCGGCCGCAGCTGTTGATGCGGCCGGGCGGGTTCATGTCCTCTGTGACAAGGGCATGCCCGGACTCGGCCCATTGTTCGAAGTGCGGCTTGTGACTGTCCTGGTTGTGGCATCCGCCGCACATTTGCGCGGCCAGTTCCACGCGCGGCCGAAACACGGGATCGGTCTCGTTGGCGGCGTGTTGCGCTGCGGGGCCGTGACAGCTTTCGCATTGTACCCCGCCGAGATGCGGCGTCTGCGTGGCGCTGACAAAACCGGTCGGCAGCCCGTGGCCCACCGTGTGACAGGGCAGACAGGCGGGGTTGTTGGCTTGGCCGATGCGCTCCAGCGTGGCCAGCGCGCCGGCATGGCGGGTCTGCAGTTCCTGCGCATGGATTTCCTCGTGACAAACGGCGCACGCCTCGGCCCCGGCATACTGCGGTGCCGGGCCGACCACGCGGAAGAACGCATTACTGGTCAGACCGGTGATCGTGGCCGCTCGCAGATGGTGGGTCGCCGGCCCCAACGACCGCCAGGCCCCGTTCAGGTCCGTCCGATACTCGATCCGGTAATAGCCCGGCGGGCCCTCCCAGGTCAGTCGCAACCCGTTGGTCGTCAGCTCGACCCCCGTCAGGATGGGCAGACCCGGCATTCCCCCGCGGACCAGCCGGTTCAAGTGCGGCTGGGTTTGGCCGAACACCGTGGGAACCAGCAAGCCGATGGCGCACAGCAGCACCGCTCGGCAGCCGGGCCCGATGGAACGGCCGACCTGGCGGTGTGCCTCTGCCCGCTCCGGAGAGGCTGCGCACCTTTTGTTGCCGGTTCCCCGGCCATGGCACGAACGGTTTCGGAGCGCCGGCCGCTCCTTTTGTCCCAGCCCGACCATACTCACCGGCGAGCCTAGTCCGCTGCGGCAGACCGGCCAAACCAATATTGCCGAACCCTTTCCCTGCGTTGCCGCGGGGGCCGTTCTTGGAACTTGCTGAAAGTTCGCACCAGGTCCTCCGGCGGCACACCGGGTCCTGAAAAAAGAAAGCGCCGCGCGGCCCTGACGACCACGCGGCGATGCGAAACGAAGGAGGTGAGCCGAGTCAGGAAAGCCCCACCAGATATCCGAACCGCTGCTTGAATTGTTCGGGGCTCATCTTCACCACGGCGGCCAACCGCGCCAATTGGGCCACATCTTCGAAGTCGGCCCGCTCCAGCCGGATCATGTAGTGGAGGGCGCACTCATAGGCTTCCCCGTCCACATTGACCTTGCGCACGTTGAACCGGCCGGTTTCCGGATTGAGCATCTTGTCGAAGGGCAGCGGCACCATCTTGCCGTCAATGAAACTGATGATGGCGCCATAGTTGGCCGCTTCGGGCGAAAGGATGAATTTGATGGCTCCGTAGCCCAGGTCGCGGGTGTACTCGGCGTCGAAGGGAATGGGATCGGCACAACGCAGTTCGTAGCCGAGGTCCTTGTCGATGAAGGTCATCTTCAACCCCAGCTCGCCCAGGCGCGAGGAAAGGACGTCCTTGATCAGGCGGCCGAAGGCGATTTCGCCCAGGCGCAGATGGCCGTGGTCATCGCGGATGACCTTGCCGTAGCGTTCGAGCTGACCGCCGGGGACCGCCTGCATCAGCCCTTTTTCGCCCATGGCCTCGATGAGCCCCTCGGCCAGCACCACCAGACCATAGTGCCGGCCCATGGCGCGCCGCTTGATGATCGATCCGATGATGATGTCGCACACCTCTTCCACCGTCACCGGCCGACCCCGGAATTCCTCCGGGATGATGGTCAGTGTGGCGGCTGCCGCCTTGCCGATGCCCAGCGCCAGATGACCGGCCGACCGACCCATGCTGACCACGATGTACCACCGGGAAGTGGTTTGGGCGTCCTCGCTCAGGTTCCGGACAATCTGCACCCCGTAATGCCGGGCCGTTTCGAAGCCGAACGTGGGGGTGGACCCGGGCAGCGGCAGATCGTTGTCGATGGTCTTGGGCACATGGGCGACCCGGATGCGGCCCTCGGCTCGACGGTACACCTGGCTGGCCGAAAAGGCGGTGTCGTCCCCACCGATGGTCACCAGCGCCGTCACCCCCAGCTTGTTCAGCACGTCCAGCACGTTGTGCATGCTGGTTTCCGACTTGGCCGGATTCGTCCGCGCCGTGCCGAGGATCGAGCCGCCGCGCAGGTGGATGTGCTTGACGTCGTCGATGGTCAGTTTTGTGTAGCGCTGGCTGTCGCCCTCGGCCAGGTATTTGAACCCGTCGCGAAAGCCGATGACCTCGAATCCCTGGTTGATGCCTTCGATCGTGGCCGCCGCGATTACCCCGTTGATCCCCGGGGCCGGGCCGCCGCCCACCAAAATGCCGAGTTTCCCTCGCTTCACGCTGTTCGCCATATTCGTTCTTCAGTTTCCTTGATTGTGCGGGCCCCAACAATTCACAAAACCTTGGCCTTTCGACCGGGTGCAGGCCCGCCAGCCGGTCAGTGTGCCAGAAATCCGCGGCGCGTCAAAACAACTTCCAACCGGCACCGCCACCGGGAGCATTTCAGTGTTCGAGCCCCGGGGATTCGAGAATCCCGGGAAAACCCCGGCCGCTCCGGGGTCCCCAGCCCCGGGGAGGCCCGAAATGCCGGCGAGCTTTGGGGTGTCGACAACATGGGGCCTGACACCGGGCCTGCAGTGTCGGGGACCGTGCCCGTGCCCACGCCGCAGGCGACCACCCTTCGAGCGAGCTTCAGGAGGATTCATTCCGACCCACGCTATCGAGGGTCGTAAAGGGTTTGCGCGTTCGGCACGTTGCGATGGCTGCCCCGATCGGGGCGGAAATTCACCAGCCCGGGGCAACGCGCTGGGGAACCGGGTTCGCACAATTATCCTGCCCTGAAGGGGCGGCATTCGGTGTGGCAGACTTCGGCCTCCGTGATGGGCGTTTCGGATTGCGCCCTTTCAGGGCGCGGCGGGTTTCGGGGACCCATGAGTTCCCGGGGCGTGGCCCCGGGCTGGCGAATGGGTTGTGCCTTCGGCCGTGGAATGGGCCCGCGGGATCGGGGGACATCGAAGGGCGCATTTCCACTTTACCGCCCAGGCTTCAGGGATCGCAGCGAAATGCCCTTTTCTCTCCGCTTTTGGGTGCCGAACATGTCGCGAATGGCGCCGAACTTTCGGGGATGTCCAAAACCCGAATGCGCCGCCGACAGTCCGCTTGCCGCGTTCTACTTCCCTGTGCCGGTTTCCCGGCTTTCCCGTCCGTGGTTCCTCCGTCCGATGCCGGACTTCAAAAAGCCACATCTCGCGATCGCGCCAAATCTCCAGCGCCCTTGGCCGGACGTCACCGCTGCGGTCCCGCCTCTACGGGCTCCTCATGACCGACCCCGTGCCCTGGTTGCTGGCCCATTGACGGGCGCCAGCGGCCAGCCCAGATTGGGGGCGACGCCTATGCAAACCGTGCTGCCATCCGAGTTCAAGAAAGGCATGGTGCTCATGCTCGACGGGGCACCGCATGTGATCGAGGACCTGCACATCGTTGGGACGGCGCAGACCAAGCACAAAATGCATGCCCGGCTGCGCCACCTCCGTACCGGCCGGTTCCTCGAGCGCACGTTCACGGACATCGAACGCGTGCCCGTCGCGGAAGTCCAGCACCGCACCGTCCAGTACAGCTACCAGCAGGGGGACCAGTACGTTTTCCTCGACTCGGAAACCTTCGAGGAACTGGTTCTCACCGCGGATCAGGTGGGCGATCGCAAGGTCTTTCTCAAGGAAAACGAGGAGTATCGCGCCCTGTTTCTGGACGGCAAGCTGGTGGACATCGTCCTGCCGCCGCAGGTCACGCTCACCATCACGGAAACGGCACCCCCCATTCGCGGAGGATCCGATTCCACTTGGAAGCCCGCCGTCCTCGAAACCGGCCTGGAGATCATGGTCCCCTTGTTCCTGGACAAAGGGGAGCGGGTGCGGGTGGACACCGCCACGCGCAAATACGCCGGCAAGGAAAGCGACAAGAAATAACGGCGGTTGCCCGCGGGAGGATTCCAGCAGCCGGGCCTCAGGGCTTCGCGGTGGACAGGGCCGCGACGGCGGCAGCGGCTCGATGCCGGGCCAGATTCCACGCCCGCCAGTCGCCCTGCGGTTGCTGTCCTCGCTTCAAGAGACGACCGGACAGCCACTCCCGATCCCCGGGACTCAGTTGATCCAGGCACGCCACGATGGCGGGCACGGCATCGGCGCTCAAGCGGGCGAGATGCTCCAGATCCAGGGAATGGCCCCGCGTCGCCCGCGCCAGGTTCACCCGCGCCACCCATGCGTGGGGATTCATCACCGCCAGGGCCAGGAACGTTGCATACGCGAGCACGATCGCGCCAAACAGAAACCGCTCCGCCCGATCCCGCAACACCGTCACGGCAAACCATCCCAGCACGGCGGCAATCCAGACGAGGACCGCGGCCGCATACAACCGGGTCTCCGTCAGCCCGAAATGCCGGATGTACAAACCCAGACGCAGCGCGGCTGAAATCATGAGGATCGTGACCCACAACATCAGCGGTAGCGCCAGACGGCGATAGACCTGCAACGCGTGAGTTCTATCCCGGCTCCGTACACTGTCGGCCAGCCACAGTACACCCAGCACCAGGCCCGCAGTGATCACCAATTCGAAGAACCCATGCCGCGCGTATTCGGCCAGGGTCAAACCGGCGGTCGCCAGCACGGTTTCCCTGCCGCCGAACCAGAACCGTGCCTGCACACACGCGTGGAGCAGCAACAGGAGATTTAACGTCACCAGCGGCAAGGCCCAAGAGGCCGTTCCCAGCCGGGGAACCGGCGGCAACCAGGGTTCCTGCCGCTTCACGCACCCGGGGAGGCCGAATCTGGCAGTGCCGAGATAGCCCGTGGCCAGCCAGCCGAGGAACAGAATCACGAACAGATGCGAAACCAGCGTCTCCCAGCGCCATTGCAACAGGGGATCGGTGAACTTCGCGAACAGGGGGTCCCCGGCGCGCAGCAGCGCTCCGAAAAGCAGCAGCACCGCAACGGAGAGCAGGCCCCCCACGAGCCAACTTCCCACGCGGGCCGTCGGAATCCTCCGGGCCCGGCCCGGCTCGGGCTCCTCGGGAGGCAACCACACCAGCAGGGGTTGCAAGAGAACGCCCGCGATCAATTCCGCCGCGCCGCCCAGCCCCGGCAGCACACGCAGCTGCGCAAGCGGTCGCTGGGCGGTTTCGATGCCCGTCAGGAGCAGAGCCCCGAGAAACCCCAGCGTCCCCCAAACCAGGAGCGGCTCGGCGTCGCGCCACGCCCACATGCTCAGACATGCCAGCCCACCGAACAACACCCATGTCCCCGGTAGGCGGAGTCCTTGTCGGGAAAGGCGATTCGTCGTCAGCACCACCGCAGCAGCCAGGGCCAGACCCCACAAGAACACGCCGCAACCCGGGGGTTGACCCCGGAGCCACCAGTCGCCCAACAGGCCGAGCACCAACCCGGTCCCCACGATGCGGTGCGGCGTAGCTTGGTTCATGCGTTGTCAGCGATCGGTTCCGGGCCTGGTTTCGGCTCCCCCATGACCGGGATTGTGACGCCGGTTCAGTCATTCGACCCGGACCCGCGTGTGCCCGTTCAAATCGGACGTGGTCTCAACGGGCCGCCCACGGCCTCCGGACGCGCAGAAGCCCGGCCCCCGAGCCTGCTCGACAGGGCGGTGCCCCTGCACAGGTCCGGCAGTGCCCGTCTCCCGGCGAGCGACCGTTCAGTGACGGAAATGGCGGATGCCCGTAAACACCATGGCCATGCCCCGGGCGTCGGCAGCGGCAATGACCTCGGCATCCCGCACCGAGCCCCCCGGCTGGATGGCGGCGGTGGCCCCGGCGTCCGCGGCGGCCACCAAACCATCGGGGAACGGGAAAAACGCATCGCTGCAGACCACGCTGCCAGTCAGCGACAGTCCGGCTTCGCGCGCCTTCCAGACGGCAATGCGGCTGGCGTCCACCCGACTCATTTGCCCGGCCCCGATACCCAACGTGCGGTCGGGTCCGGCATACACGATGGCGTTGGACTTGACGTGCTTGACCACCCGCCAACCGAAGCGCATCGCCCGCCATTCCTCCTCGGTCGGAGCGCGGCGTGTCACCACTCGCATCTCCGCGGGGGGCGTGGGGCAGGTGTCGCGTTCCTGGTGCAGGAAGGAACCAAATCCAACGCTGCGGGTTTCCCATTCCTGTCCGGCCGGTGCCGGTCGCAATTGTCGGAGCAGTCGCAGGTTTTTCTTCCGTTGGAGCAGCTCGAGAGCCTCCTCCGTAAAGCCGGGCGCCACGATGACCTCGCTGAAAATCTCCGCAATCGCCGCGGCACAATCCCCGTCCAGAGGACGGTTTACGGCGATGATGCCCCCGAAGGGGGCCTGTCGGTCCGTGGCCAGTGCCTTGTCCCAGGCCTCGCGCAGCGTGGCTCCCTGGCCCACCCCGCACGGGTTGGTGTGCTTGAGAATCGCCACCGTGGGTGGATCGTCGGCAAACTCGGCAATCAACGCCGCAGCCGCAGTGAGATCGAGAATGTTGTTGTACGACAGTTCTCGCCCGTGAAGTTGGGCGAAATACTCGGAGAACCGTCCGTACAGGGCGGCGGCTTGATGCGGATTCTCCCCGTAGCGGAGCCTTTGCACCCGCGGGGCAGCGATCACCAAACGCTCTGGCGGGACCGCGGGCGCTCCGGGCGCGCGGTTTTGCTCGGCCAGCCAGGCGGCAATGGCGGCATCGTAAGCGGCGGTCCGCGCAAACACCTTCTCCGCCAACTGCCGTCGCAACTCCGGAGTGGTCTCGCCCCTCGCGCGCAACTGTTCCGCCACACAGTCGTAATCCGCCGGGTCCACCACCACCGTCACGCTGGCATGGTTCTTGGCGGCGCTGCGCAACATCGCCGGACCCCCGATGTCAATGTTCTCGATGGCCTCCGCGAACGTCACGCCGGGACGCGCCACGGTCTGTTCGAACGGGTAGAGATTCACCACCACCAGATCGATGGGAACGATGCCATGCCGGGCCGCGGTGGCTTCATGCTCCGGATGGCCACGGAGGAACAACAGACCCCCATGCACCTTGGGGTGAAGCGTTTTCACCCGGCCGTCCAGCATCTCCGGAAACCCGGTGAACTCGCTCAACTCCGTCACCTTCAATCCCGCCTCGCGCAACACGCGGGCCGTGCCGCCGGTGGAGACAAGCTCCACGCCCAGCTCGGCCAGAGTCCGGGCGAACGGAACCAGACCCGTCTTGTCCCAAACCGAAAGCAATGCGCGTTGAATGCGTCCCATCGTGCGCCCCAGACTTTGGCAACGCACGGGCCGCGTCAACCTTGGAATGGATCCCGGCCAAACGGCCTGCGTGCCTCCAAATCCCAGTGGTCCAAGACCTTCAACAGCACCCACAAACGCCGCATAACCACGTCGACTTCTCTCGCAACCACTGCCTGTTCTGCTCGGTCCTTCTCCCCCCGGGACCGACTCTGTCTGCGCCAACGCCGCGGCCTGCACTTCCCCCCGAAGCCGCCCGCAGCACGGAAATCCGTTGGCCCTCGCTGACCACGCCACCGCCGCGGGGGAACGCGCCGCCCGGAGGACGTTGAGGAGGGGACATTCGGGCCTTGGACTCAGACTTCCTGCCGGACCGCAGACTTTCATGCGTCGAGGACCTGCAGGCTTCGGGCGGGCTCCCGCCGCGGTCGCGTGGGACGCAGACCGGCGCCGGGGCGCCCGGGGAAGAAGCCTGCAGGGCACGACGACAACCCCCGCGGAGCCCAGGGAAACAAGCCCTCGGAATCAAAGGGGACGATGGGGACTCGCAGGCGAGGCGGATGAGGTCGAGGGACGCCGGAGACGGAGCGAGCAGTGTCTGGTACGTGCGGTGAGAGCGCCGCTCCGAGAATGTGTCCTTCAGCCTCCCCTGCGGCACAGTTGGCGCGATCTGTTTGGGTTCCGAGGGCCCCGCTGGCGGACAGAAAGGCAGTCATCCGACCCTCCCGCATTCGAGAGCCGCACGTTGCGGTGGCGCCGGACTCCGTAGTCCTGCCGGGGCCCGGGACGGGACTCCAGGAGGGACAAGGGTCTCCGGTGGGCAACCTCCATCCCACAAGGACGGGTTTGGGAGAAATGGAATTACCCCGGGACAAGAGCCTCCAGGGGTGCGCGAAAACAGTTGGACCGGCAGGGGCGTGCCGGGTCGGGTTCGCTTCCACCCACGATGGCGAGTGAGGGCCCGGAAAAGATCCGTCTCCCTCCCGCCGTTGGTTGCGCGGTGTTTGAGAGACCCGGACTTGCGCAGCCCCCGTCCTTGCTCCGCAGCCCGCAGATCGGGCCCAATCGTCGCCCCCGCTCTTGCCCAGGGCCCGGCCGGACGGCAAAAAATTCAAGCTGCCATGCACAAATTCAGGGTGGCCCGGCGCGGGAAACCGCGTACTGTGTTATCAGAAAACGTGACTTTGTAGAGAACCAGCACCATGTGCCGAATCGATATGCGAACCAGTTTCCTCCGTCCATCCGGCCGTCCGGGAGGTCCCGGCGCCCCGGGATTCACCTTGATCGAACTGCTGGTGGTCATTGCCATCATTGCCATTCTGGCCGGCATGCTTTTGCCGGCGCTGAGCAAGGCCAAGGACCGGGCCGTTCGCATCGCGTGCAACAACAACCTGCGTCAGATCGGCATGGGCGTGCACATGTACGCTGGCGACAACGATGACCTGCTGCCCCAGGTCAACTGGCCCCAGGGCCAGAACCCGTGGCAGACCTACGAGGCCTGCCGGGTCGTGCCGGGCACGGCCACCTTGAGCCGGGGGCCCTACGCCCTGGGCAGCCTGTTCTTCTCCAAGGTGGTACCGGACGCGAAAGTCTTCTACTGCCCCAGTGGTTCCAAGGTGAGCCCCATCTGGACCTACGAATACTATTCGCGGGATTTCCCCTGGCCCTCGACGCCCAAAGACTCGGGCGACGACAACGTCCGGTGCGGCTTCAATTACTACCCCCAGCGGACGACGCTGGAACTGGTGGCCCGGGGCGTCTACCTGCCGGCCCTGGTGTACGATCCGGAAACGCGTAACGTCGCTCGGATGAAGGTCTCGCACATGGACCCCACCAAGAGCATGTCCACGGACCTGCTGCACCTGTCTCTTATACACATCT
>JAOADM010000010.1 GCA_026417315.1 Limisphaera sp. | reverse complement strand
CTGTCGAAGCGCCAGGGTCACGGTAATCAGGACCATCGGCACAATCGCTGCGGCCGGCACGGTGTGGGAGAGGAGGATCCCGAGGTAAACGGGGCGAAACCATGCGGGATCACGGAAGACCGTTCGACCCGCGTGTGCATGGTAATAGAGGTAACTGACCAGGAAGAGCGCCGAGACCACCACCGCGGCCAGCATGCAGACGCGGTGCGCATCGCGGCGGCCGTGCCGGATCATGCGCAGGCCGGTAATCACCAGCGTGGCACTGGTGGCGTTCAACAGGGCATTGACCCACGGCAAGTCCTGGACACTCATGGGCTCAAGGCCGATTTGTTGTGGCTGCGTCCGCTGGTTCCCGTTCCAACTGGCGCAGCGTCCGGACGATTTGTCGGCGCACCGGGGTGAAGTTGAAGTCTTCTCCCACCGTTTCGAAGCTGGCGCGGACACGGCCCTCGGCGTCCACCACGACGAAGGTGGTGCTGTGAATGAAAAGATCGGCCGGATTGGTCCGTTGGGATTCCGGGATGGGCACGGCGGTGAGCTTGAGGCCGTCGATCGCCAGGCGCGCGATCTGGTCGGGCGCCCCTGTCAAGAACCACCAGCGCCGAAAGTCCGCGCCGAACCGTTCTCCGTACTGCCGCAACACCGCGGGGGTGTCGTAGGCGGGATCGGTGGTCAGGGTGATCAATCGGACCCGCGCATCCGGAGGGAGCGCATCCTGCAGCGATTTCATGCGGCGCGTCATCAGGGGACAGGGCCCGGCGCAGCGGGTGAAGATGATGTCCGCCACCCACGGCTGGCCGAGCAGGTCAACGCGCCGCACCACCTGGCCGGCCTGGTTGGTGAGCACGAAGTCCGGCACGGTGGAAAGGATGGGCAACGGTTGGGCCGGGCGGCTGCCCAGGTTCATCACCATCAGCGCCAGCAACAGGATCAAAGTCAGCCCCAGCAACACGACGCCGATGGTCAGCGTGTGCAGCGAACCGAGCCGTGTCCCACTTGTCCTTTGGCTTTGCATCGAACCGGTCACCCCGGACCAAACGGTGCCGAATGATGACCCAGGTTGCGCCTGCTGTCCAATGGCAAGCTCGGCGGCCGCGGGCTCGGGCCGGTTCCCGCGGGCATTCGGGCGGGGATTCATCGCAGTTCCACCTCTGTGCGCGCAGCCATGCGCCGTTCGTGTGCGGGACAGCGCGGCCTTGCGTCCCCCGCCACTGCCGGAGTGGAGTCTCTCCAGCCTGATTCAACGAACTTCGGAACCAACACGGCTTCACGTCCGGAAAGGTCGAGGCGGCAGCAGTCCGTTTCACGAAAAGCAGGCGACCCCACGGGCGGGGCACCTGCCAGCGCCAGGGCGTCTACACATGTCGCCCTCCGAGAGTCCATGGGACCGGAGCGGCGGGGCCGTGGCCGGAGCGGTGCGCGGTCTCTTGCACTCCGGGGCGATCTGCCCGGGGCTGAGCCAATCAACGGGCGGCTCCGGCCCGTTCGTTGGATCGGGAGCGCTGCAAGTGGTTCAGCGCCCGGTGCAGCCGTTCCAGTTCCTGTTCCGTGGCCTGCTTCTGGTCGGCCGCCATGTCCAGCAAATCTGCCGCTTCTTCCATGTCCTCGAGGACTTCGCGCAGCTGACGGACAATGTCGTTGAGCCGACGCAGGGCCTCGTCGAGGGCTGCGGGTCGGCGGGCCTCCGCGGTGGGCCCCGGCGCGGCGGAGGACCCGGAACGGGCCACAGGAACAGCCGCGCGGGGAGAACCGGGGACCGATTCCTTCGGCTGGGCGGGAGGTTCCCCCGCGGCCACCGCAGGCTCGCTTTCTGTTTCCGGGGGCCGGTCCCCCGGCACTTCGCGGAGCGCAGGCGGTGGTTCCTGGCTCACCGTCGAGGGAGGTTCATTCCCCGCTGTTGAGGCCGCTGCAGATTCCGCGTCCGCTTGTCCCTGAACATCGCGATGGCGGCGACCCCCGCGCCGGCCGCGACCTCCACGCCGTCGCCGGCCGGAAGGATTCGGGCTGTCTGACACGCCGTGGGTTTCCCCGTTGGGATGCGCCTGATGTTCCTCGCTCATTGACATCCGCATCATGAAGCGGGCCGACCGCCCCAAAAAGCAACTGAAAACCGGCGTCTCCGGGGCTGCGTCCCGAGTTCTGGGTTGCAGGCCCGCGTTCCCGTTCTATAGTTGCCACCACGTGAAGCGAGCGAACATCAGCAGCATCACCGCCCTGGCTCTGGGGTTGGTGGCCTGGTTGGGTACCGGTTGCGGGGGATTCAACGCCAATGTTCCCGTCTCCCCGCTCTGGTTCATCCAGCAGCCCGCGCCGGGCACGGAGCCGGTCGTCGACAGCCCGGAGTCGGCCCCGCGGGTGTCGCCTTTGGTGTCTTGAACCCTCCAAGGAGCCCGTATGCGTTTTCCCCTGCCTCTGACGCTCAAGATTGCCGGTCACATCCTGAAACACAAACTGCGGCGCACGCCCAAGTTTGCCATGGTGCTGCAGCTGGAACCGCTGCACACTTGCAACCTCACCTGCACCGGCTGCGGGCGCATCCGGGAATACTCCACCAGCCTGAAGGACATGGTGCCGCTGGAAAAGTGCCTGGCCGCGGCAGCCGAATGCGATGCGCCCATGGTGTCCATTTGCGGGGGCGAACCGCTCATCTATCCGAAAATCGAGGAACTGGTGGAGGGCCTCTTGCAGCAGGGGCGCATCGTGTATCTCTGCACCAACGGCGTGTTCATGCGTCGCAAACTTTGCGATTACCTGGCCGCCACCTACAGTCCGGCCCAGGAGCCCCTGCTGGAGCAACTGTTGGCCGAGGAACTCATCACCCCGGCGCAGCGCGAAACCATCCGCAAGGGCAAGAGCGACGGGCGCCCGGTCATCCGGCCCAGCCTTTGGTTCTACTGGAACGTCCACATCGACGGCCTGGAATACACTCACGATCTGATCGTCGAGCGTGAAGGGGTTTTCCGCGAATGCGTGGCGGCCATCAAAATGGCCAAACGCCTCGGGTTCCAGGTCGCCACGAACACGACGGTCTACCGCGAGACCGACGTGCAGGAGATCGAGGACATGTTCCGGTTCTTCTCCTGGCTGGGCGTGGACGGACACACCATTTCCCCCGGCTACGACTACGACGCGGCCAAGAAGGACATGATCAAGCGCCTGGGGAAGGACCCGAAAGAATTCTTTTTGACGCGCGCCATGACGCGCCAGAAATTCGCCCGCATCCTGGAGTGGGGCCGGCAGTTCAACATCTTCGGCACGCCCGTGTACCAGGAATTCCTGGCCGGGCTGCGGGAACTGACCTGCACCGCCTGGGCCATCCCGACCTACAACATCAAGGGCTGGAAGGCGCCCTGCTACCTGATTACCGACGCGCATTATCCGACCTACGCCGAAATGCTGGAAAAGGTGAACTGGGAGAAGTACGGCGTGGTCAACGGCGTGGCCCGGGATCCCAGGTGCGAGAACTGCATGGTCCACTGCGGCTACGATCCCAGCGGCGCTCTGGGCACCAGTTATCGCCGCGGTGATCACTGGAAGAATTTTCTCTACAACATTCGGCCCCGGCCCAAACCGTCGCCCGACGGGGCCAGGGTGCAGGCTTTCAACGGCTGTTCCATCGGGCGGGGACATCTTTCCGCGGCGCGCAAGGCGGCCGAGGTGCGCACCCAGGTTGCGGCGGGCAACAACGGCGGCCACCCCCCTCATGTCGGCACGTTTTGCGGCGACCGCTCGCCGGCTGCGCCGCACGAAGCGGGTGCGCCCGCCCGACCCGCGGCTGATCCCGCCAGCCCTCCCCGATCCTGACGGCAAGCGCCCGGATCCGAACCGGGGTTTTCCCCGCGCCGACGTCCGTCGCCCAAGGGACCGGCTCCGTTTCATGCCGGCCCGCTCCCCGAACTGAAGGGCGCCCCACCGGCCCGGCGTGGGTGTCCGGAGCATCGGACCACGGACAGCGCCACCGGTGGAATACATCCGGGTCGTTCCCCTGTTGAGCGTGGATTTGCACACCGGCGGGAGTTGTGACAAAATGCGGCTCACGTC
The DNA here is from genome assembly GCA_026417315.1 of Limisphaera sp. Classification (GTDB taxonomy): domain Bacteria; phylum Verrucomicrobiota; class Verrucomicrobiia; order Limisphaerales; family Limisphaeraceae; genus Limisphaera. The sequence goes on along the minus strand of JAOADM010000010.1, from coordinate 31,278 downwards.
GCCGGCCGGCCGGCGGGCAGGTGTCCGCAGAGGCGGCTGTGCACGGGGCGCCTGCGTGGTGACCACGCGGAGTCAGGGCCGCGGTTCCGGGTTCTCCGGGCCGGACGGAACCCGCCGCTCCAGCCGGCGGACGCCGGCCTCGAGGCGCCCGGTTTGCTTTGGGGAGCATTCACGAACATGGCAAAAGAACCGATACTCGAGATCATCAATCTGAGCGCGGGCGTGGAAGGACGTCAGATTCTCAAAGGCGTGACGCTGACGATTCACGCCGGCGAGGTGCACGCCATCATGGGTCCCAACGGCAGCGGCAAGAGCACGCTGGCGGCCATCCTGGCCGGACGCGAGGGATACGAAATCACCGGTGGCGAGGTGCGGTACTGCGGTCGCGATCTGTTGGAAATGGACCCGGAGGAGCGCGCCCGGGAAGGGCTGTTCCTGGCGTTCCAGTACCCGGTGGAAATCCCCGGCGTCAACACCACCTACTTCCTCAAAGCGGCGGTGAACGAGATTCGAAAACACCGCGGTCTGCCGGAGCTGGACGCCATGGAGTTCCTCAACCTCGTCAAGGAGAAGGTCAAGCTGCTCGACCTGCCCGAGGAACTGCTCAAGCGCTCGGTCAACGAGGGCTTTTCCGGCGGTGAAAAAAAACGCGCCGAGATTTTTCAGATGGCGCTCCTGGAACCCAAACTGGCCATCCTGGACGAAACCGACTCGGGGCTCGACATCGACGCCCTCAAGATCGTGGCCAGCGGCGTCAACAAGCTGCGCCGGCCGGACAATGCCCAGCTGGTCATCACGCACTACCAGCGCCTGCTCAACTACATCATCCCCGATTTCGTTCACGTGTTGGTGGACGGGCGCATTGTCAGGTCCGGGGATCGCCAACTGGCCTTGGAGCTGGAGGCCAAGGGTTACGACTGGATCGTCAAATCCGAGGCGGCAGCCGTGGCCTGAGCCGGTCGCACCCTTTCGCGGCGGCGGCCCATCGTCCCGCGCCGGACAGCCGGCACCAGGCCGACCGCCCCTGACGGTCTGGGTCGCCGGGGAAACGGTCCCTGCGGAGGCGGAACCCTGTAGGGACGGTTGCTTTCCGAAGAGGCGGCGGAGGTTCGGTCGCCGGCGGCGAACCTTCTGTCCCGAGCCGTTCGGCCCCGCGCCCCGGCCCGGCGCTTTGGCATCGATCCACCGGCCGTCGGGGCGTTAGCATCGGAGCCGATGCGGGTGGAAGATTTCCAGTACGAACTGCCGCCGGAGCTGATCGCGCAACACCCGGCGGAACGTCGCGACGCATCGCGGTTGCTGGTCCTGCATCGGCACACCGGAATTCGCGAGCACCGCCAGTTCGCCGATTTGCCGGCCTATCTGCGGGCCGGAGATGTACTGGTGCTGAACGACAGCCGTGTCATCCCCGCGCGATTGCAAGGGCGCAACCGTCGCACCGGCGGTGCGTTCGAGTTGCTGTTGCTGGAGCAGAACGCCTGCAACGACTGGCAGGCCCTGTTGCGTCCGGGCAAGCGCGCCCGGCCCGGCACCTGCATCCAGCTGCTGGACGTGCATGCCCGGCCCACTTCCATTGTTGCCGAGGTGGTCGAGAAAGGCGAAGGCGGCGAGCACCGGGTTCGGTTTTCCGGTGTCGCTGACATCTTCGCGGAGCTCGATCGTCTCGGGCACATGCCGCTACCGCCGTACATCCAGCGGCAGGACGGTGCCGAGGAGCCCGGGGATCGGGAGCGATATCAAACCGTGTACGCCCGTGTCCCCGGGTCGGCGGCCGCGCCCACGGCCGGGTTGCATTTCACGCCGGAGCTCCTGGAAACGCTGCGGCGCCAGGGGGTCCGGATTCATTTTCTGACGCTGCACGTGGGTTTGGGCACGTTTGCCCCGGTGCGTGTGCCCCGGATCGAGCAGCACGTCATGCACGAGGAGCGCTTCGAGCTGCCCGAGGCGACGGCCGAGGCCGTGGCTGCGGCCCGGCGGGAGGGACGTCGCATCGTCGCCGTGGGCACCACCACCGTGCGGGTCCTGGAGACCGTGGCTTCCTGGTATGACGGCGAGATCCGGCCCACCCGCGGGCGCACGAGGCTGTTCATTTACCCGCCGTATTCCTTTCGCGTCGTGGACGCGCTGATCACCAACTTCCACCTGCCCGGTTCGACCCTGCTGATGCTGGTGAGCGCCTTCGCCGCTCCGGGGGGCACCCAGGGGCGCGACCTGATTTTGGAGACCTATGCGGAGGCCATTCGATTGCGGTACCGATTTTTCAGCTACGGCGACGCGATGCTGATTCTGTGACGCGGCTTGTGCATGCCCCTGTCCGGCGGAACGCATGGCCCGATCGACCGTGGGTCGTGGTCAACATGGCCATGTCGGCCGACGGGAAAATCGCCACGGCCAACCGCCGCATTGCCAGCTTCGGCAGCGCCACCGACCACGAGCATTTGCTGGCGCTGCGCGCCACGGCAGATGCCGTCCTGGCCGGGGCACGCACGGTGGAGTCCGGCGCCATCGATCTCGGTCCCGGGCCGCGGCGGTTTCGGCAACTGCGCCTGCGCCGGGGCCTGGCCGAGTACAACCTCCGCGTGGTCGTGAGCGGATCCGGTTCCCTCTCCACCCGGGCTCACCTCTTCCGCAAGCGCTTTTCGCCGATTCTGATTTTGACCACGGAGCGGATCGAGCCGGAGCGGTTGGCCCGCCTGCGCAGGGTGGCCGACGCCGTGGAGGTGTTCGGTAAGGAAGAACTGGACTGGCCGGCGGCCCTGCGGTGGCTGCACCGAGCATGGGGCGTGCGACGCCTGGTTTGCGAGGGGGGCGGCCAGGTCAATGACGGACTGTTCCGCGCGCGGTTGGTGGACGAGCTTTATCTCACGATCTGTCCATGGATCGTCGGCGGCCGCGCCGCCCCCACGATCTGCGACGGCCTCGGCTTCCCCGGCCTGGCCGAGGCCCTGGCCCTGCGCTGTGTTCGCCGGCAGCGGGTGGGGGACGAGCTTTTTTTGCGGTTTCTTCGCGCAGACCTGTGAGCCCACGGCGAGGGCCAGGTTTCTTTGGGCGCCGTCCGCGCAAGCCGGGGCGAAGAAACCCCTCGCAAGACAGAAACCCCGAAGCTGCTGAAGCGCCCCCGATTCCGTCAGCCAGCCCCGCGAGGCGTCAAAATTGGTGGTTGCGAAGCCTCGAGCCTGTCCCGATCCCGGATCCTTCCGTCCACGCACCCCTCCGCGGCGCCCCGTGCGCCCAAATCGGCAGGGCCTGGCACAGAACCGGCGCCCGAGCCCTGAGGAGTCGGTCGGGAACCCGGGGCCCCGGTCGCGGGATCCATGGGGGTCGAAAGCTCGGCTCAGGGGTTTTTCGGGGCCGACCCGCCGGTTTCCGAGCGGGTGAACTGTGCAGGGGTGAACACGTCTCGGGCGGGCGACGGCCCTGCGCATGGAGGTTTCGCAATCCGGCCGGCCAACGGTTTGCGACCCACCACCACCGCTCCTGCCGGCCGTCCGGGCCAACCCCCGAGCGCGGTTCCCCTTGCTCCGGGGGCGGGCTGCCCGGACAATCCGGCTCATGAACTCGGGCAGTGCCGTGCGTTCCGCGGCCCGGTGGATACTGGAGCTTCGTTGGCGCGGGTGGGAATGGCTGTGGAAGCTGGAAGCCCGCCTCCGGGGGGTCGACCTGGGCCGGGCGGTGCGGTTTCGGGGACGACCGTGTCTGGCGCGGGCGCCCGGCTCACGCATCGTGCTCGGGGACGGCGTTCAGCTCAACAGTGCACTTCGCAGCAATCCGCTGGGGAGCACTCGCCCGGCCACGTTGCGAACGCTGTATGCGGGGGCGGAGATTCATCTGGCGCCGCGCAGCGGTTTGAGTGCGGCGGTGTTGTGCGCAGCACGGTCCATCAGGGTGGGAGAGGGCACGATCATTGGCGCCGAAGCAATGCTGATGGACACCGATTTTCACGTGCCCGGCCCGTCCGGGACATGGGCGGTGGCGGGGCCGGAAGCCGCGGAACCGATTCGGATCGGCCGCGGTGTGTTCATCGGCGCGCGGGCGATCGTGCTCAAGGGGGTGACCATCGGGGACGGCGCCGTCGTGGGGGCGGGAGCGGTCGTGACACGCGACGTTCCAGCCGGCCATCTCGCGGTGGGCAATCCGGTCGTGGTGCGACCCCTGCGCGCGGCAAACACCGCCTGAGGCGGGAACCACGCACCTCGGTTGCGGGGAGTCCAATGGCACAGGGGCGGGGACTCGCCCTTCAGCCGCGAGGCGATCGGGGCAGGGCGAGTTCGATCTCCGGCTCCAACCGTACGGGAATGCCGCGAGATGCCAGGTAACGTTTGACCTCGCCCACGGTGTAATCGCCGAAGTGGAAGATGCTGGCGGCCAGCACGGCATCGGCCCGGCCCTCCAGGAGCACTTGGGCCATGTGTTCCAGGGAACCGGCGCCTCCGCTGGCCACCACCGGCACGTTGACCGCCTCACTGACGCGTCGGGTGATTTCCAGGTCGTAGCCGGCGCGGGTACCGTCGGCGTCAATGCTGTTGAGCACGATTTCGCCCGCGCCGAGACGGACCGCCTCCCGGGCCCAGGCCACCGCCTCCCACTCGGTGGGCCGGCGCCCGCCGTGGGAAAAAACCCTCCATTGGTCGGGTCCCACCCGTTTGCAATCGATGGAGACCACGATGCACTGGCTGCCGAACTTTTCTGCGCCGGCCCGGATGAGGTCGGGTTGAGCCAGCGCGGCGGTGTTGATGCTGACCTTGTCTGCCCCGGCCCGCAGCATGACATACATGTCTTCCACCGTGCGGATGCCGCCGCCCACCGTCAGCGGCATGAAACACTGTTCGGCTGTCCGCTCGATGACCTGCACCATGGCCGCCCGCCCTTCAGCACTGGCCGTGATGTCGAAGAACACCATCTCGTCGGCACCCTGTTCGTTGTAGCGCAGGGCCAGCTCCACCGGATCTCCCACGTTGCGCAGCTCGCCCGCTTCGGCCCGACCGAACCGGACGCCACGGGTCACCTGGCCGTTGTGCACGTCCAGGCACGGGATGACACGTTTTGCCAACATCGCGTTCCATTCAACGGGCTTTTGTGGCGGGGAGCAACGCGAGAGTGGGCCCGGCCGCTTCCGCACGCCCCCGTCGCGGGGGGTCGGGAACTGCAATCGTGCCGGACCGGGCCCACCCCGGCAGTTCTCGTTGAAGCGCCCTTTGCAGGAACGCCGGTCTGCAGAGCTCAAAGGGACAGGCACGTCCTCCTCACGGAGGGTCCGCAAGTCTTTTGAGCCCGCGCGGCTGAGGCGGGCAGGGTGGAGGACGCAACGCTCTGAAGTGCACCCGGTTGCGGGCCGACCCGCTCGTTCTTGGGCGGGTGAGCCTGACCCGAGGGCTTTGCGCCACGTTCCTCGGAGTCAAACGACCATCTTCATGGAGCTCATTTCCGTTCTTGAGCCCCGAATTCACGGACCCGGGCCAATGCCCTTTTCCCGTGTCTTCCCGTGCCGGCGACGCCCAGAACGCTGCCGAGCTGTCGGGGGTATCCGGAACCTGAAATGTGCCCTTCTTTTTGAACCGAATCGATGCGGGCTTGTCGAATGTTGAGAAACGGTTACGATACAAGCCGACCGATTGGTCCGGAACGGAGATGATGTACCATGGACCTGCACCATCCGATCCTCAAGGAGTTCCCGGAGTACCGCGACACCATTCGCTACCTCAAGGGTTGTGACGAGCACTTCCGGAAGATGTACGAGGAGTATCATCGGCTCGACGACGCGGTGTACCGGATCGAGGAAGAAATTGAATACGCGACCGACCAGGAGCTGGAAGAGCTCAAGATGCGTCGCGCCAAGCTGAAAGACCACATCTACCACATGCTGCGACGCGCCGGTTCGGTTTGGCCGGCCGCCGGAGGGCCCCGTCCCTCCAACCCGGTCGGACCCCGTCCCTGACGGCCCGCCCCGTTTGAACGCCGCGGCCCCGACCGGGGCGGAAAAAGGGGATCGCGCCCTGTCGCGAAACAGTGGCGCCGAGTGAGACGCCCCGTCAAACAGGGGGCCGGTGCGGCCCTTTTCAGATCCCTCTCCCCACCCTCGCTGGAGAACGCGTTTTTTTCCGCAGACCAGTGCCCACGACCGATTTCTCCGCCCCTGATTGGGAGAAGCTGTTCGGGCCTGCCGGGATGACGAGGTGGTTCCGGACGGCGGCTTTCCAGAAGAGTGCCGACAATATAAGGCTTTCTTGGACACCGTCCCTGGCGGTACATACGTACGCATGACGAATCAACGCAGGGTCCAAAACAGTCCGTGGCGGATCCGCCAGTTCGCCAGCGACAACTATGCCGGGATTTGTCCCGAGGCGTGGGCGGCCATGGCGGAAGCCAACCACGGTCACGAATTCAGTTACGGGGAGGACACCTGGACGGCCAGGGTGTCGGACCGGCTCCGGGAGTTGTTCGAGACGGACTGCGAGGTGTTCTTCGTGTTCAACGGGACATCGGCCAACTCGCTGGCGCTGGCCACCCTGTGTCAGTCCTACCACAGCATTCTGTGCCACGAGCTGGCGCATGTGGAGACCTCGGAGTGCGGGGCACCCGAGTTTTTCGCCAACGGCAGCAAGATCCTGCTGTTGCCGGGCCCCCTGGGCAAGGTGCAGCCCGAGGCCGTGGCGCATGCCGTGACCCGGCGCAGCGACATCCATTACCCCAAGCCGCGGGCCCTCAGCCTCACCCAGGTCACCGAGCTGGGGACGGCGTACACGGTGGCGGAATTGCAGGCGTTGTGCGAGACCGCACACCGATTTGGATTGCGGGTGCACATGGACGGCGCACGGTTTGCCAATGCGGTTGCGCACCTGGGGGTGCGGCCGGCCGGTCTGACCTTGCGGGTGGGCGTTGACGTGCTGTGCTTTGGCGGGACCAAGAACGGGGTGGCGGTGGGGGGAGCCGTGGTCTTTTTCGACCGGGAGCTGGCCCGGGAATTCGATTACCGCTGCAAACAAGGGGGGCAGCTGGCCTCCAAGATGCGCTTTCTGTCCGCGCCATGGCTGGGCCTGCTCCAGCAGGACACCTGGCTGCGCAATGCACGTCACAGCAACGCCATGGCGCAACGGCTGGCCGCAGGGCTGCGGTCCCTTCCCGGCGTGGAGATCTGTTACCCGGTGGAGTCCAACGCCGTCTTCGTGCGATTTCCCCCCGGCGTGGTGGAGGCGATGCACCGGCGGGGATGGCACTTTTACACGGGTGTCATCTCCCCGGGAGAATCGCGGCTGATGTGCAGCTGGGACACCACGGAAGAGGACGTGGACAGTTTCCTGGCGGACCTGCGGGAAATCCTGCTGCCCGGGGCGGTCGCCGCGGAGCCCCTGACCGCGGCGCCCGCGACGGCGCCGAGGGACCTGTCGGTACACCGGCCGCCCTCGCCGCAAACAGGTCCGCTCAAATGACCGTGCCGTGCGGGATCACGGCATTTTTCGGGATCACCACGATCCCGTCCCGGATGTAATACAGCTCGTGGTCCAGGTTTTCGGGCTTGCCGGCGGGCGAGATCACCACGTTGTCGCCGATTCGCGCATTCTTGTCGATGATCGCGTTTTCAATGCGCGTGTTGCGACCGATGCCGATCCGCGGGATGCCGGCCTGTTCATGAGCCCGAATCGACTCGGCCGACCCGTAATAATCGCAGCCCAACAGGACGACCCGACGCAGTTCGCAGCCCTCCGAAATCAGACTGCGCAACCCGATCACGCTGTGGGAAATGCGGGAATGGTTGATGATGCAGCCGTCCGAAACCACGGCGTGATCCACGTGCGCACTGTTGAGTTTCGAGCCCGGCAGGAACCGTGGCCGACTGAAGATCGGTGCCGTCATGTCGAAAAAGTTGAACCGCGGCAGGTCCGCCGTCAGGTCCAGGTTCGCCTCGAAAAAGGCGCGGATGGTTCCGATATCCTCCCAGTACCCGTTATGGAGGAAGGCAAACACGCGGTACTGGCTGATCATGGCCGGAATGACATCCTTGCCAAAATCCACCAGCGTGTTGTCCAGCGCCCGCGTGATGACATCGCGGTTGAAGACGTAGATGCCCATGGAGGCGAGCAACACCTCCCCGCGGGTCTGAAGGTTGAGCCGGGCCTGCCAGGCGGGGTCCAGCTTCAGTGAATCCTGCACGGCCGGATCACGCGGCTTTTCCACGAACCGGTGGATCCGCCAGTCCTCGCTCACCTGCAGAATACCGAAGTGATGGGCCTCCTCCTTCGGCACCGCCACCACGCCCAGGGTGATGTCGGCCCGCGTCTCCACATGCTGGGCGATCAGTTCACGGAAGTCCATGCGGTACAACTGATCCCCGCTCAGGATCAGCAGGTAGTCCCATTCGTGGTTCATGAAATGGACGAGGTTCTTCCGCACGGCATCCGCGGTCCCCTGGTACCACGAACTGTCCGTCAGAGTCTGTTGCGCGGCCAGCACCTCGACGAAGCCGCCGCTGAACTGGTCGAATTTGTAGGTCTGCGACAGGTGCCGGTGCAGGGAGGTGGAATTGAACTGGGTCAACACGTAGATCCGGAGGATGCCCGAGTTGATGCAGTTCGAGATGGGGATGTCCACGATTCGGTATTTCCCCGCCAACGGCACCGCCGGTTTGGCCCGGTACTTGGTCAGCGGAAACAGTCGCGTACCCTGTCCGCCGCCCATGACGACGGCCAGCACCTGGCTGGAATTGTAGGATTGTCTGGAGGTGTACGGCATAGGCGACCTCGGTGTTGTGTCCTGCGGCCACCGGCACTGTAGAGGACCCGCCTGCACCCGACAAGCCGCTTCGGTGCCGCGGGCGGCCCGGGCGCAAGCCGGATCGGAGCACGCTCCCCGGTCCGACGACCCGGTCTGAAACAACGGCCCCGGGTGCAAACCGCCGGCGGGGCACGGCCGGTGTTTACCGGTCTGCTTTGACCCGAACGCCCGGTTGCCTCGACTTGCCAGCCCCTCCAGCCGGACGAATCCCGTGACGAGAGCGGCCCAATCCCTCCCGGAGGGGAGCACCGGCGCCCGGGTCGGGAAAAAAACCGGGGCGGTTCGTGTTCAATCGGGGGGCGCCTGTTCACTGGCAGCTCGGCAACCTCTCCGACAGGTCGGCTCACCAGCGGGAGGTCGCCACCGATCCCGGCGCGGGGCGACGGAACGGCCGGGCGAGAAGGCCGGCTGGGCTCGGGAACAGAGGCAGGCAGGGGACTCCCTGTGTGTCCCTCGCCCCGGACCGGAGTTCAGCCGGGCAGATCGTGTCCGGTGGTCGTCACCGTGAGTTTCCCGTGTTTCACGCCGCGGGCGGCGATCAGGGCGTCGGCGATGCGCTTGATTTGTGGCGCCGGTCCTCGCATGAGCAGGACCTCCAGACAATGGTGCGCGTCCAGATGCACGTGGACGGTGGAAATGATCCGCTCGTGATGCTCGTGCTGCAATTCGGTCAGGGTCTCCTGCACGTGCCGGGTATGATGGTCATACACCAGCGTCAGGGTCCCCACAATTTCCCCCTGGCCGGTTCTTTGACGGTGCTCGACCAGTTCGTCACGGATCATGTCCGCCACGGCCAGCGAACGGTTGTTGTACCCTTTCTCGGCCGCCATCCGGTCGAGCTCGCGCAGCAGTTCCGCGGGCACGGAGACGGTAAAGCGGGCCACCGGGACTTTCTTTCTTGCCATGCCTCTCATGGTCCGGGAGATCGGCGCGGCTGTCAAACGGGCGGCCTGCAGACAACTCCTTGTCCCGCGCACTCCCCGCCCTCCGGGCTGTGCGGGCTGCCGGGGGCTGCCGGCTCCGGGCCCCGTGCGCGCACGTGGCAGAATCCGCATGAAAAATAGCAGCGGCCCACGCCCATCGCGCGTTGCGGCCAAGGGTGGTCCCGACCTATTCATGAGCCCATGAGGAGCGTCCGTACCGACGCCGATCCCGCAGCGCCCGGGCCGTGGACTCCGGCCGTTCCCGGAAGGCGGTCGGCTCTGGGGAAGTGGATTCGATACGCCGGATTTGTTTGCGCCGGTGTGTGGCTGTCGGCATCCCCGGGCGCCGCCGGAGCACTGCGCGTTGTAGACCTGCGCTGCGAAGGCCGCAGCAACCCCTGCGGTGTGGACCAACAAGCGCCCCGACTGAGCTGGCGCATCGAGTCCGACCATCCCAACGTGCTGCAAACCGCCTACCACATCCAGGCGGCTTCGCGCCCGGACCTGCTCCTTGCGGGCCGGCCGGACTTGTGGGACACGGGACCGTGCTCCTCCGACCAATCCCTGTATCTGCCCTATCAGGGCCGCCCCCTGGGTTCGCATCAAACCGTTTGGTGGCGTGTACGCGTCTGGGACAACCACGGATGTGCTTCGGCCTGGAGCCAACCCGCCTCTTGGACCATGGGAATCCTGGACCCCGACGGTTGGCGCGCCCATTGGATCGGGTTGGAGGGCCGGGAAACGACCAACTGGCTGGCGGAAACTCATTGGATCTGGCACCCGCAGGTGCCTCGCGCCCTCGAGGCTCCGGCCGGGACCAACTGGTTCCGGCGAGTGGTCACGCTGCCGGCCGGGCGCCGTATTGTCCGGGCGATCTTCGAGTACACGGGCGACAACGAATGCCGGGGTTGGCTGAATGGTCGTGACCTGGGGGCGCGCAACAACCCCCGCCGCGTCAAGTGGAACGACCTGACCACGCGACTCGTCCCCGGCCAAACCTACGTGCTCGGGCTGACCGGACGCAACGAGCAGGACGGCAAACCCGCCGGCGTCGTGGGACGCCTGGTGGTCGAGTTCGATTCCGGTCCGCCGCTGGTCGTACCGACCGACGCGCATTGGAAGGTCAGCGACCGGGAGGAGCCCGGATGGCAGGAACTGAACTTCGACGACCGGCACTGGCAAAATGCGCAGGTTGTGGGACCGGTGGGCATGGACCCGTGGGGCCCGGTGTGGACAGCAGAAGATCGCACCCTGCCGGCGCGTTACCTGCGCAAAGAGTTCGCACTGGACCGCCCCGTGCGACGTGCACTGCTGCACTGGTCCGGGTTGGGACTGTCCGAGGTTTACCTGAACGGGCGCCGCGTGGGCGACGCCGTGCTTTCACCGGCGCTCAGTCAGTACGACCGCCGTGTCTATTACGTCTCTCATGAAGTGACCGACCTGTTGCGCCGCGGCCGGAACGCCCTCGTGGTGATCTTGGGCAACGGCCGGTTCTACGCCGACCGGAGCCGGGTTTACGCGGGCACCATCAGTTTCGGGTTCCCCAGACTTTTGTTGCATCTCCGGATCGAACACACCGACGACTCGGTCACAGAAATCGTCAGCGACGAGACGTGGCGCATCACCGACCAGGGCCCGATCCGCGCCAACAGCGAATTCGACGGCGAAGCATATGACGCCCGCCGCGAATGGCCCGGATGGACCGAGCCGGGGTTCGACGACACCGGCTGGCAACCTGCCCAACGACTCGCCCCCTGGCCGGGCACGCTGCAGGCGCAGCCCATCGAGCCCATCCGCGTCACACAGCAGCTGGCCCCGGTGGGATTGACCCAGCCACGCCCCGGGGTGTGGATTTACGATTTCGGGCAAAACCTGGTCGGATGGTGTCGCCTGCGCGTCCGCGGCCCCGCGGGAACCACGGTCCAGTTGCGCCACGCCGAGCGACTGGGTCCGGACGGTTTGCTCGACATGGCCAATCTGCGCGGAGCACGTCAGACCGACCGCTACACGTTGCGGGGCAGCGGATGGGAGGTTTACGAGCCACGGTTCACCTACCACGGATTTCGATACGTCGAGCTGACCGGGTATCCGGGGCAACCCGACCTTCGAACCCTGACCGCTTGTGTGGTTCACGACGACCTCCGGCCGGCGGGGGATTTCGCCTGCTCCTATCCGTTGCTCAACCGAATCTACCAAAACGTGGTCTGGGGCGTGCGCGGCAATTACCGGAGCATCCCCACCGACTGTCCGCAACGGGACGAGCGACAGGGCTGGCTGGGGGATCGTTCCGAGGAATGCGCCGGGGAGGCATATCTCTTCGATGTGGCCAACTTCTACCGGAAATGGATGCAGGACATCGTGGATGCGCAACGGCCCTCGGGCAGCGTGCCGGATGTGGCCCCCGCCTACTGGCCCATCTACTCCGACAACGTCACCTGGCCCAGCACCCTGCTGATTGCGCCGCACGTGTTGTACCGCCAGTACGCGGATGAGCGCTTCATTGCCGAGACGTATCCCGCGGCGGTGCGATGGATCCGTTACATGAGCCAATTCGTGACGAACGGATTGATTCATCGGGACAGTTACGGTGACTGGTGCGTCCCACCCGAGGACCCCACGCTGATTCATACGCGTGACCCGGCGCGTCGAACCCATCCCACGCTCATCGCCACGGCCTATTTCATCCACGATCTCCGGCTGCTGGCCCGCTTTGCCCGAATGCTGGGCCGCGAGGACGAGGCCCGGGACTGGGACCATCAAGCCGGGCAGATGCAAGCGGCCTTCCATCAACGCTTCTACGATCCGGAGCGCGGGCAGTACGACAACGGCACGCAAACCTCATCCGTGCTGCCCCTGGCCCTGGACCTGGCGCCCGAGCGGGAGCGGTCGCGGGTTTTTGCCAGCCTGGTCCGGAACATCGAAGAGGTGACCCGGGGCCACATCGGCACCGGCCTGATCGGGGGCCAGCATCTGATGCGCACGCTCACCCGGTTCGGACGTGCAGACCTGGCATTTCGCATCGCCACCCAGACCGAGTATCCCGGCTGGGGTTACATGGTCCGCCAGGGAGCCACCACGATCTGGGAGCTGTGGAATGGCGACACCGCCGACCCGGCGATGAACTCCGGCAATCACGTGATGCTGGTGGGCGACCTGGTGCTGTGGCTGTACGAATGCCTGGCCGGGATCGCTCCCGCCGAGGGCGCACCCGGCTTCAAAGAGCTCCACATGCGGCCGCATCCCGTGCCCGGTCTGGCCTGGGTCAAGGCGCGCCGGCTCACTCCGTATGGCTGGGTGCACAGCGAGTGGCGCCGTCACGCCGACCGATTTGAATGGGAGGTGGAGGTGCCCCCCAACAGCCTCGCGCGTCTGGAGGTGCCCACTCGAGCGCCTGAACAAGCGCGGGTCAACGGGCTCGCCCCTCACGAAGCACCGGGTGTGCTCCAGTCGGCGTCCGAGGCCCAAACCCTGCAATTGCGCGTGGGCAGCGGTCGCTACCATATTGTTTGTCCATGAAATCCAGCATCCCTTCCTCCGCTGCCCCGGCCGGTTGCGGCAAATCGGTCACCGGCGCGTCCCGGGGAACCCGTCGGCGAACGGTCCTTGGCTCTGCGCGGCCCCGGCACCCGGCGGGTCGCCCGCCCGGATGGATCCCGGCAATGATGCTATGCTGGTGTATGCAAGTGTGGGCTGCATCCTCCGGCGATCCGCCGCCCGGCGTGGTGCGCACGGAGTTCATCTTCGAGACGGCCCCGTTTCCGTCGTGTCACGCCTCCACCATCGTCGAGACCCCCTTCGGTCTGGTGGCCGCCTGGTTCGGCGGCACGCACGAACGGCATCCGGACGTGGGCATCTGGGTGTCCCGACACGAGAACGGCCAATGGACGCCTCCGGTGGAAGTGGCCAATGGAGTCGAGTCGCCCACGGTTCGTTACCCCACGTGGAATCCCGTGCTGTTCCAGCCCCGCGACGGGCCCCTGCTGCTCTTTTACAAGGTCGGACCCAGCCCCAGCACCTGGTGGGGCATGCTCAAACGGTCCTTCGACGGGGGGCGCACCTGGTCGGAACCGGAGCGACTGCCGGAGGGCATTCTCGGTCCCATCAAGAACAAGCCGGTGCAACTGCCCAACGGCGAGCTCTTGTGCGGTTCAAGCACCGAGGGACGGGAAGGTTGGCGGGTGCATTTCGAGCGAACGCCGGACCTGGGACGGACCTGGACTCGCACACCACCGCTCAACGACGGCAAGACCATCGCCGCCATCCAACCCAGCATCCTTGTCCATTCCCGGGATCGCCTGCAGGCCCTCGGGCGGACTCGACAGGGACGCCTGTTCGAAATCTGGTCGCGCAACGGCGGCCGGACCTGGGACCGCATGCGGCTGACCGCACTGCCCAACCCCAACGCCGGCACCGACGCCGTGACCCTGCGCGACGGTCGTCAATTGCTGGTGTACAACCATGCGGCCCGACCGAACCTGCGCTCGCCGTTGAACGTGGCCGTCTCCCCGGATGGTCGGCGCTGGTTTGCCGCCCTCGTGTTGGAAAACGATCCCGCGGCGCCCAACGGGTTCGCCTATCCCGCAGTGATTCAGACCCGTGACGGTCTTGTCCACATCACCTACACATGGAAGCGCCAACGCATCAAACACGTCGTCCTGGATCCGGACCGCCTCCGTCTGGTGCCAATGACGGAGACGATCTTCCTGTGGCCCGAATGAAACTCGTATCCGCCGATCGCGAACAACCCCGCCGAAACCGGATTCCGCCCGGCCACCGGTCTGGAAGAATCCTCGGCTTCGTGTTTCTGCTGGGCCGATTGCTTGCCGGAGCCGGGGCCGCCGAACCCGGCCTGTCTGCTCCCGGTGCACCGGAGGAGGAGGCCTACCGTCAGACCATCGCAACCCGGGCCGAGCGCATTCTGCGGCCGCTGCAGTTGCAGGACCTCGACACTTCCAACCGCGTCCACGCCCTTCTGATGCGTCACTATCGAAACCTGCGCGACCTCCATGATCAGCGCGACGTAGCGCTCCGATCCCTCAAAGACGCCTCCCCGGGCGCCCCCGACCGGGCCGCAGAAGAAAGTCGGATCCGGCAGGCCACGCGGCACCAACTGGATGCGTTGCACACGAACTTCGTCCAGGCGCTGGCCCGCGAGCTCACCCCCGCACAAGTGGATCAGGTGAAGGACGGCATGACCTACAATCTGGTCGAGGTGACCTACCGGGCGTATCTCCGTCTTTTGCCGGAACTGAGCGAGTCGCAAAAGCAGCAGATTCGTTCGTGGCTGCTGGAAGCCCGCGAACTGGCCATGGACGAGGGCACGGCCCGCGAAAAACACGCAGTGTTCAATCGTTACAAGGGCCGCATCAACAACTACCTGTCCGCGGCCGGCTACGACCTCAAGGCGGCCGAACGCCGACTGCGCGAGGCCTCGAAGGCACCGGCGTCCGCCCCGGCCCCTGCGGAGTAAGCAGATCCAGTCATGCACCGGTCAACTTCCTTCTGCGGTCTGAACCAAACGAAGTCACATCCGAAGCCAGGGCGCTTTGCGTCACCGGCCCGGTTGCTGGGATTCGCAGTGGGCTTGAGCGGCTTCTGGGCTGCGGCGCAGTATCCGCGGATTCCTGCCGATGTGGCCGCCGAGGCCCAGCGGCGTCAGGCCGAGGCCCGCCGACTCGCAGACGCAGCCTGGCAGCGGGCCCTGCCGGAGGTGCAAGAATGGGCGGCCAGGGGCAAACCGTATCGACCCGGCGCAGCCGTGCCGGCGGATTTGCCGCAGGCCAGGATTCCCGCCTTCCCGGGGGCCTGGGGCGGCGGCATGTACAGTTTCGGCGGCCGCGGCGGAAGGGTGTTCGTGGTGACGAATCTGGCCGACCGCGGTCCGGGAACGTTCCGGGAGGCCTGCGAGGCGGGCGGTCCGCGGATCGTGGTGTTCAACGTGGCAGGGATCATTCGGTTGGAATCGCCCGTCCGCATTCGGGCGCCGTACATCACCATCGCCGGCAACACGGCACCCGGCGATGGCGTGTGCATTGCCGGGGCCAGTGTTCACATTGACACCCACGACGTGGTGATCCGGCACATGCGGTTTCGACGCGGCCAGGTCTGGGTGGGAGAACGGGACGATGCCCTGGGCGGGAATCCGGTGGGCAACATCATCCTCGACCATGTCTCCGCCAGCTGGGGGCTGGACGAGAACATGTCCTTGTATCGTCACATGTATGACCACGACGGCGACCCGACCACCCCGGAGCTGAAGCTGCCCACGGTCAATCTGACCATCCAGTATTCCATCTTCAGCGAGGCCCTCAACACCTACAATCACGCGTTCGGCAGCACCCTGGGAGGTCTCAACAGCACCTTCCACCACAACCTCTGGGCCTGTAACAGCGGGCGCAACCCCAGTGTGGGAATGTACGGCGATTTTACCTTCGTCAACAACGTGCTCTTCAACTGGGTCCACCGCACCATCGATGGCGGCGATCACCGGAGCTACTTCACCATTCTCAACAATTACTTCAAGCCGGGCCCGGCCACGCCGCGCGACCAACCGGTGGCCTGGCGCATTCTCAAACCCGAGTCCGAACGCAGCCGGACCAATCTGGACAACTTCGGCCTCGCCTTCGTGCAGGGCAACGTGGTCGAGGACAACCCGCGCGTGACGCGGGACAATTGGCACGGGGGCGTCCAACCGGATCCGGTTCGAGATCCGCTGCCCGAGGTGTTGCGGCGCATCCGGACGGAGAAACCCTTTCCCCATGCCCCGCTGCGGGTGCAATCGGCCGCCGAGGCGTTCGAGGAGGTGTTGCGCCACGCGGGCGCCACCCTGCCCCGGCGCGATGCCGTGGACGCACGAATCATCGGGATGGTGCGGTCCGGACAAGCCTCCGGGGCGCGGCCCTGGCCCGGACTGCGCGAGCTGTTGCGAACGGTGGGATACACGGAGGCGACGATCGCCAACATCGAGCGACTCGTGCCCCTCGGCATCATTACTCACCCGGACGAAGTCGGCGGTTACCCCAACTACCGCGGCGAACCATATGTCGACACGGACGGCGACGGAATGCCGGATGCATGGGAACTGGCCCATGGCCTGGACCCGCGCGATCCCGCCGACGCGACCAACGACCTCAACGGCGACGGCTACACCAACATTGAAGACTTCATCAACGGTCTGGACCCCCGCGCCCCTGCCCGGGATTGGACCGACCTCCGCAACAATCTGGACCCGCGAATGCACCCCACGCGGTGAGGCCTCCCCGCAACCGTCCTTCTCCAGTCCCAGCCGTCCATGAACCCGCAACCGCAATCCGTGCCTCTCTCCCCCGAAGCGCATGGGCCATCCCGCCGGCGTTTTCTCAAGCAGCTCGGCGGCCTGACCCTGCTGGGCTGGACCGCCTCGCGCCTCGGGGGTCAGGGCGAATCCCCTGCGGCTTCAAAGCCCCGCTATCGCGTGGCGGTATGTGACTGGATGATCCTCCAGCGCCAAAAGGTGCGCGCGTTCAGCCTGGCCCGCGAATTGGGCGCTGACGGGCTGGAGGTGGACATGGGCCCGCTGGGGCAGCGGGAGACCTTTGACAACGCGCTGGCGCGGCCGGAAGTGCAAGCCGAGTTCCTCGCTGCCGCCCGGGAGCACGGCGTGGCCATCTGTTCCATCGCCATGTCGGGCTTCTACGCCCAGTCCTTCGCCGAGCGTCCCACCGTGGCGCGCATGCTCGAAGACGCGGTTCGCACCGCCCGGGCGTTGGGGGTCCGCGTGCTGTTCCTGCCCCTGGGTGTGCCGTCCGACCTGCAACAGAATCCGCACCTTCGCCCGGCCGTGGTGGAGCGACTTCGGCTGGCCGCCCGCCTTGCCGAGCCGGCCGGGGTGGTGATTGGCGTGGAGACGTCCCTGCCTGCTGCGGACGAAGTGCGCCTGCTGGAAGCGGTCGGCTCCCCGGCCGTGCGGAGCTATTTCAATTTCGCCCAGGCGCTCAAGCACGGGCGGGACGTGGTCACGGAACTGGAGACGCTGGGAGCCGAGCGGCTCGTGCAAATCCACGCCACCAACGAAGATGGCGTGCTTCTCGAGCATGACCCCGGGCTCGACCTGCCGCGGATCAAGCGCGCCCTCGACCGGTTGGGCTGGCGGGGTTGGTTGGTCGTGGAACGATCGCGGGACGCCCGCAACCCGCGCGATGTGCGAGCCAATTTTGGCGCGAACGTGGCGTACTTGAAACGTGTGTTTCAAGACGCGTCGGAATCTCGTTGAAGGCAGACGGGCCGTCCCTGACAACCCGCTGCCGCGTCCGACGTGAGCCTCCGGACCTGCAGCCTCCGGGGTTCGGCGGGTCAAAGGTCGCACGCAGCCCGGAGCCCACCGAGCCTCCTCTTTCCACAACACGCCGCGGTTTTCTGCAGGTGCCGAAATTCGCATCCCCCGCCAGGTTCGATCCTGCGACCACCTGCGAGGGCCGGCGTCTTTGGGGCGCGCTCGACCACGTGCAAAGCCCGAGCGTGCACCTCCGGGGGCGAGCCGGTTGGCCGCGGGATCGTCCGGGGTTGAGTGGAGAGCTCGAATTCCGCAACGGACTCGAGGTGGCAGGCGTCTTCCGGCGTCCTGGCGAACCCCGGCGGAGAGCCCACCATCCAACAGCAGCGTCCTTGAGCTCCGAGCCCGGCACCGGGGGCGCCGCGACGCGGCCTCCGCATGCTGCGCCGGCTCATGCCGGGAGCTGGCGGCAGTTGGAGAACCTGCTTTTTTCGAGGTACAACAGCCCTCCGGGGTTTCCAAACGCCCCGGCCTGGGCTAATGTATGCGGCGACAACTCCCTATGAAAGGCGTGGTCAAAGCCCCAACGGGAGCGTCGCCGGACGGCCGGAGTCGTCGGCCTCCTCGCCGGGCTTTCCCTCGGCACGTCCCGGAGACGGGCTGCTGCACCCGGAACACCGGCGCCGAAGCCCTGGTCTCATGAACCCCCCGAGCCCGTTGGCGTCGCCTTCTTCCTCCGTGGGTCCCCAAGAGGATCGCCGCAGTTTCATTTGCCTCTGGATCGCGCAGTTCCAAGGCGCTTTCAGCGACAATCTGCACAAGTTCCTGGTTCTGTATCTGGCGCTGGGGATGGGGCTGTCGCAGGCCCGGGAACAGGCGTTCGTGCCCCTGGTGAATGCCCTGTTTGCCGTGCCGTTCCTGGTGTTCTCGATGCTCGGCGGGTGGTTGGCCGACCGGTTCAGCAAGCGGACGGTCTGCGTGGGCGTGAAAGTGGCCGAAATCGGGGTCATGCTGCTGGCCACTGCGGCGCTGAGCTGGGTTTCGATTCCGCTCATGCTGGTGGCGGTCTTTCTCATGAGCACGCAGAGCGCCTTGTTCGGCCCCACCAAGTACGGTCTGCTGCCCGAGCTGCTGCCCGAGTCCCGACTCTCCTGGGGCAACGGATGGCTCGGGTTGGGAACCTTCTTGGCGATCATCCTGGGCACGATGGCCGCGGGCGGGCTCATGAGCCTTTGGGGCACGCACCAGGCGGCGTCCGGGTGGCTCCTGGTCGGGCTGGCCACGGTGGGGACCGTGGCCAGTCTGGGGATTCGCCGTCTGCCCGCGGCAGCCCCGGAACGCCCGCTGCAGTGGAATCCGTGGAGTGAGTTCTTCCAGCAATGGCGATGGTTGCGAAAGGACCGGGTGTTACTGAGCTGTGTGCTGGCGGTGGATTACTTGTGGTTTCTGGGGGCCCTGCTCCAACCGGCACTCATCTTTTACTGTCGGGACGTGCTGCGGGGAACGGAATGGCACACCAGCTTGTTGCAGGCCGGTCTGGCCCTGGGCATCGGCCTGGGCAGCGCGGCCGCGGGATACGTGTCGGGGCGGCGCATCGAACTGGCGCTGGTGCCCGTGGGCGCACTGGGCCTGGCTGCTTTGGGCGCCGTGCTGGGCATGTCCGATCTGAGTTTTTACGGTGCGGTGGCGGCCGTGGGAGGGCTCGGATTCGCCGGGGGCTTGTACGTGGTTCCCCTGAACGCGTTGTTGCAGGCGCGTCCGGTGCCGGAGCGGCGGGGGGGCGTGCTGGCGGTTTCAGCCCTGCTGAGTTGGGCGGGCATCGTCCTGGCCGGCGGCCCGCTGTACTACGTGCTCACCGCGGGTCTGGGACTCGGGCCGCGCGGCGTCTTCCTGGTCGGCGCCACCCTGAGTTTTGCGGGGCTGGCGGCCTTCGTCTGGGCCATGCCGGAAAGCTTCATTCGACTGGCGGAGAAGATTCTGGTGCACACCCTGCATCCGGTTCACGTCCTCGGCCGGGCGAACGTGCCCCAGACAGGCGGGGCCCTGTTGGCCTCGAATCATCAATCGCTGGTGGACTGGATGCTGCTGCGGGCCGCGGTGGGACGGCCGATTCGCTTCCTGATGTATCATGGGCACTACGAACAGCCCTGGCTGAAGTTTTGGGCCCGGGCTTTGGGGGTCATTCCGGTTGCACCGCAGTTGGGCCCCCGCGCACTTCGAGCATCGCTCGAGCAGGCGCGAGCGGCCATTCGTGCGGGGGAACTGGTCTGCATTTTTCCCGAGGGACAGATGACGCGGACGGGCCACTTGCTGCCGTTCCGAAGAGGTCTGGAAAAAATCATGGAAGGGTTGGACGCACCGATTCTGCCCGTGGCCCTCGAGGGCGTTTGGGGGAGCCCGTTCAGCTTCCAGCGCCGGCGCACCGAGGTGAAGTGGCCGCGTCGGCTCCTCCAGCCGGTCACGATTGTGTTCGGTCGCCCATTACCCGGCCATGCCACAGCCTTTCAAGTGCGGCTGGCCGTGCAAGAAGCCTGGGCAGAGGCATGGCAGTGGCGGTTTCGACACGGGTCGTCTCTCTCGCAACGTTTCCTGGCCCGGGCGCGGCGGCATCCGTGGCGATTGGCCATGGCAGACGAACGCAGCGGGTCGCTGAGCTGTGCACGTGTCGTGACGGGGGCCGTGCTCGTGGCGCGGCGTCTTCGCCGGCACTGGGGCAGCCAGGAGCGGGTCGGCGTGTTGCTGCCACCCTGCGTGCCCGCGGCCCTTGTCCATTGGGCGCTGGTCCTGGCGGGCAAGGTCCCGGTTCACTTGAATTACACGCTGGCCGCCGACACGCTGGCCGCGTGCGTCCAGCAGGCGGGCCTGCGGTTCGTCATCAGCTCGGAGCGGTTTCTCCAGAAAATGCCCGTGCAACTCTCCGTGCCGGTGGTGTGCCTGGAATCCGTGCTGGCGGGGATCCGACCCTGGGAAAAAATGCTCGCCGCGGTCGCAGCGTGGTTTTTCCCGGCAAGGATGCTGGAACGGTGGCTGGGCGGGAAACCGGTGCTTCCGCGGACATCCACGGCGACCCGGCGCATGGCCACGCTCGTTTTCTCCTCCGGCTCCACGGGCGAACCCAAGGCCGCGGTGCTGTCTCAGGCGAACATCCTTGCCAATATCGAGCAGGTGGCCCGGGTGATCGCGCTGGATCGAAACGATCGGCTGCTGGGAATCCTGCCTTTCTTTCACTCCTTCGGCTTCACCGTGGGGCTGACCCTCCCCGCGCTCCTGGGCGTGCCGGTGGTGTTTCATCCGAATCCCGTCGACGCCAGGGCGATCGGGGAGCTGGTCCGGCGCTGGCAGCTCACGTTGCTGATCGCCACGCCCACCTTTTTGCAGTTCTACCTGCGGGGTGTGAACCCCGCGGATTTTCAAACCTTGCGGTTGGTGGTCACCGGCGCGGAAAAACTGCCGGCGCGGCTGGCGCGTGCTTTCACAGAAGCCTTCGGCGTCCAACCCCTCGAGGGGTACGGCTGCACCGAATGCGGTCCGGTGGTCTCGGTGAACGTGCCCGACTTTCAGGCGCCGGGGTTCCATCAAGTGGGCCACAAGCCCGGCAGCGTGGGGCTGCCCCTGCCCGGGGTGGCGGTGCGCGTGGTGGATCCGGGCAGTTTCGAGCCGTTGCCCGCCAACCAGCCCGGCCTGCTGCTGGTCCGCGGCCCCAACGTGATGGAGGGTTATTGGAAGCGGCCCGACCTGACCGCTGCGGCTTTTCGGGACGGGTGGTACGTCACGGCCGACATCGCGCGGTTGGACGAGGACGGGTTCGTGTACTTGACCGATCGGCTGGCACGTTTCAGCAAAATCGGGGGTGAAATGGTTCCGCACCTGCGCGTGGAGGAGGTCTTGCACGAACTGGCCGGTGCAACCGAGCGTTGCTTTGTCGTGACCAGTGTCCCCGACGAGTCGCGCGGTGAACGACTTGTGGTGTTGCATCGCCTGGAGGAATCCCGGCTGCGGGCGTGCTTGCAGGAGCTGGCCACCACGCAGGCCCTGCCCAACCTGTGGAAGCCCCGCCCCGACCAGTTTTATCGCGTCGAGGCGTTTCCCCTGTTGGGCAGTGGCAAACTCGACCTCTGCGCGGTGCGCCAGCTGGCCCGGCAACTCGCCGGGGCCGTCGCCACCACGGTCGAGTCCGGGCCATAGCGGCCGCCCCGGGCCCGGCAGCGGCGTTTTCCTTCGCCCGGCCCGCGGTGTGGCTCCCCCCTCCAACCACCGACCGTTCACACCGGTTCGCGCTGCACCCGGACCGGACCCGCCCCCGTGGAGAACAAACTCCGGACTTCGGAACCCACCTCGGCCAGTCGTCCGGTTGCCCGGTCCAACGGGCACCACAAGGTACGGACGTGAGCGAGCAGCCTGCCGTCCGGCGCCCGCGTCATCTCTGTGAAGCGTTCAAACCGAAATCGCGACGCTGCCCCCACCCACGTGCGCAGCTTGACGGTGTCGCCCGGTCGCGCCGGATGTTTGTAATCCACCTCATGACGCAAGACCACCCAGACCAGCCGCGCTTGTGCCTCTGCCGGCGCATGGGCCTGCCAATGGGCCACGGCCACCTCTTGCGCCCACCGCAGGTACACCACGTTGTTCACATGGCCCAGAGGATCGATGTCCTCGGGTTTCACCCGCACGGTCATTTCGAACGGGGCCACACAGGTCGGTTTCATGTTCTGGTCGCCTGCCCGCTGCGATCAGAGCACAGCCGGGGCAGAACTGTCGAGTGCACGCTGGCAAGAACCCAGGCCCGCGACCCCGGTTCGTGGAAATCGATCCGAGAGGGGGGCCCGGGGGCACGTGGGGGCCGGCCGGCGCCGGTGCCCTGATCCACTTCACAAAGACAGGTTGTCCCTTGGGGTGGCGGGTCCGTGCACTCGCAGCCCCCGACGCTCGAGATCTGCCCCTTTTGGCGGAGCGAGGAGAAACCGGCTCAGGCGGGATCGAGTCGGATGGCGCTGTCCTGACGCTGATGCTACTGCGAAAGAATCACAAGTCGGGGTTGAAGGACGCCTCCGCGCTGATGCATGCCGACTCCCGCCCGAAAACCCGATCGTCGGACATGGCCGCAACGACCCGCGCGAATCTGCCGGAACAGAAGGAAACCGCCGACCGCCAAACTTCCTGGCCGGCGTTATCAGCATGTCCCCCTGGTGGCGGGGAAGACGTGAGAAAGCCGCTGCGATCGCAGCTTGGCAGGGCCTCGCCCCGCAGTGCTGCGCTGCCGCGTCACGATGCGTTGTTCCCTCCCCGCCCCGGGTGGTCGCATCCGGAGGTGGCGGGGGTGATCAACGCATGAGCAGCATCTGCCGGGCGCGCTTGATGGCCCGGGCCAGCCGCCGCTGGTAATGGGCCGGCAGACCGGTGTACTTGCGCGGGAGAATCCGACCCTGCTCGGTGACGAATTGCTTCAGCAGGTTGACGTTCTTGTAGTCCAGGGCCTCGATGGTGAAGTCGATCTTGGGCTTCGGCCGCGCCTGCCGGCGCTCCTGCAACAAGGCCAGCGTCCGGGGATCCACCCGGCGTTCGGATTCCAAATGGGTTTTGCGAGGCATACGGGTTACTTGATCTCGCGGTGCAGGGTGTGACGGCGGAGGAACGGATTGTACTTCCTCAGCTCCAGCCGCTCGGTCTTGGTCTTCTTGTTTTTCGTGGTGGTATAGCGCGAGGGCGGCTTGCCTTCCTTGGCCGCCTCGGTGCACTCCAAAATGATAATCTCACGGGGCATGGCTCACTCCTTCTCTTTCAACTTGTCCTCGCCCTCTTCCTCGGAGTTCTCCGTCTCCGTCGGGGCCACCAGGTCCAATGCGCCCAGGGAGGCCAGGCGACGTTGCTTGACCATGCCTTCGCGCTCCAACTGGGCCTGCGCCTCGACAGTGTAGCGGGCCCAGGGGATCGCGTCCAGCCGCGCCTTCGGGATCGGCTTGCCGGTCAATTCGCAAATGCCGTAGGTGTTCTTCTCGATGCGCTTGAGGGCCGCCTCGATCTCATAGAGGGCGTCCTGGTCGGAGCTCAAAAGGCTCAGGGCAAAGTCCCGATCGAAGTTGTCCGTGCCGGTATCCGCCATGTGCAGGCTGTAGGTGGGCAGCTCCTGGGCGGATTCCTTGGCCAACCCGTCCCGTTGCTTGATGAGCTGTTCCCGCAGGTCCAACAGGCGCTGATAATACTTCATCCATTCCGGTTTGATCTTCGGCATCGCCGCCCTGGCCCCACGGGCCGGCGACGTTCCCAGAATGGCATCTGCCGTGGCTGCCCCCCGGACCTTCCCGGTGGCAGCCGCCTTGTTGGTGGTTTTCTTTTTCGCCGTCACGGTTCGGACACACCCAGCCGTTGAATTCGCTTCACTCCTTCCTCCACCGGGGCCCCCGCCCCATGGAGGGTGGGCGAATGTACCAAAGAAAACATCGGACGCCAGAAGAAAATTTGTAGCAGGGATCCGCCGCCGGGCCAAGTCCCCGGATCGCAGGGCGCGTTTCAGCGCGGGGCCGCAGGAGGCGGTGAAGACCGTCAGGACGGGGCCAGCAACCGTTCCACCGCAGCCATCAGCATGGACGCCACCTGTCCGTCTTTGACGACGTAAACGTTGGCGCCGGCCTCGTATCCTCGCCGTCGGCCCGCCTCGTCAGCCCGCCACGTCATCAAGATGACCGGCAGATGCAGCAGTCGCGGATCCCGTCGGATTCGTCGAATCAGTTCGAGCCCGTCCAGCCCGGGCATTTCCAAATCCGTGAGGACCAGGTCATAAGGATGCTGGTGGAGGGCCTGCCAGGCCTCCCACCCGTCCCCCGCCACGTCCGCCTGGTAGCCGCGCTGCGTCAACAGACGGCGTGTCATCTCTCGCGCCGTGGCCGAATCGTCCACGGCCAGAATGCGCCGTTGTCCCGCGGGCGGGTGGGCGGCACGGGCCGGCCGCATTTCAATTCGCCAGTTCCGGGCGCCCTGCGTTGCCGCCGCCAATTCGAGCGGCGCCAGGACCACCACGGGCCGGCCGTCCTCCAGAACCGCCGTTCCGCTCAACCCGGGAAAGCGACCCAGTCGGGGATCCAGGGGCTGCAGCAGAAGTTCTCGCTCGCCCAGGCACCGGTCCACCAACCAGCCGTACATGCCCTGAGCGGTTCGCACCATCACGGCCCACCAGGGACCGGCGCTGGACAGTCGCGGCTCCAATCCCAGGAGACTTTCCAGGCTGACCAGGGCCACCGTCTGTCCCTGCACCCGGACGAAGGGCTGTTCCCCCAGACCGTCCACGTCTTCCGGCATGACCCGCGTGACGCGTTCCACCTGGTCCAACGGAAACGCGTAGACTTCCGTGGCCACCTCCACGACCAGGGTCCGTACCACGGACAACGTCAGCGGCAAGCGCAGTTCAAAACACGTGCCACAACCCGGCTGCGTGAACACCTGGATGCGTCCCCGCATCGCATGCACGGCCTCGCGCACCACGTCCAAGCCCACGCCCCGTCCGGAATCCGAGGTCACACATTCCTTCAAGCTGAACCCGGGCTCGAACAAGAACTCCAGCAGCGCAGCCTCGTTCATCCGGGCCAGAGCCTCGGCCGAAGCGCGACCCGAGCGAACCACGCAGTCCCGCAATCGCGCCAGATCCACTCCGCGCCCGTCGTCCGCCACACGGATCCACAGCTCATGCGCCTCCACACCCGCTTCGACACGGACGACCGCCGGCAGCGGTTTGCCCGCCCGCCGACGCTCTTCGGGGAGTTCGCAACCATGGTCGACTGCATTGCGCACCAGGTGCATCAGCAGCTGTTCCACGCGCTCCAGGATTTCGCAGTCGATCCGTGTCCCTTGTCCTTCGATCGCCAGCCGCACCTCTTTGCCGGTCGCGCGCGCCAGATCTCGAACCAGCCGCGGCAGACGGCGTACCGCCTCGGCAAAAGGCCGCACTCGGGCCAGCAAAACCTCCAAGTACAACCGGTGCGACCATTGCGCCGTACGGCGGTCGTGCTCCCGCAGGGCCTCGCAGCACGATCCCAGAGAATCCGCGCAATCCGCCCACAGCTTCGACAGGTCTTCCACCAGCCCGGGGACCGGGCTCGGCGCCGTCCCCGGTTCTGCACCGCGCAATTGTCCGAGCAGACGATCCCCCTCCGCGTGACGACGTCGCAAGGCCTGCAGTTTGTCGACCAACGGTCCCAGCCACCGAGCATCGGAAAGCGCCTGGCCGGCCAGAGTCATCAGGCGATTGAGGCGCTCTGCCTCCCAGCGCTTGCTCCAGGCCATCCCCGCCGGATCCGGTTCCGAGGAGGGTTGCGGCAGTGAAGACGATGCCGGCATCGAGGCGGTCCCGGCGCTCATTAGCGGTTGCGCCGCGCCCGCCTCCGCCGCTCCGGCACCGGGCGGGCTCGTTTTGCGGACCTTCAGCGGGTCGCGCACTTGCGCCACCAGGTGGGCCAGGCTTTCCAGAATGTCCGGCACCACGGAACGATGGCTTTCCAGCCAGGCCGCCAAATCCCTGGGCGCCTGCCGGGCCATGGCCTGGATGCCATCCGCCGCCCGCAGCAACACGTCCACTTCTCCCGACCCCACCGACAACCGCCGATCCCGCACCAGAGCCAGACAGTCTTCCATGGCGTGCACCACCCGCACGATGGGATCCAATCCCACGACCCGCGCCGCTCCCTTCAGAGAATGCAAGGCTCGTAACAGTTCGTCCACGAGCGGCTGGGAATCGGGCGCCTGCTCCAATTCCAGCAGACGCTGCACCACCAGCGCCATCTGCGGCTCTGCTTCCCGGGCAAACAGTTCCAGCAGCGACTGATCCTCGGGATTCATCGCCCAATCTGCCTTCGTGGATCCTGGGTCCATTCGATCTCCAGCTCCCCTGATGCCCGATCCCAGTCCAACAATCCCACCCACCGGTCCGCGTAGCGGAACATGCCACAAGTGGAGCGCCCGATCGAACCGGACAATGTGACCGGCGCCTCTTGGATCTGCTCCATGCCCACCCGCACAACGTCCACCAACTGATCCACGGGCCATGCGAACGAGCCACGCTCGGATTGCGCGATCATTACCCACGGGCCCGCCGCGCCGCCGCAACGAACCACCGGGTCCTCGCGACCCAGCATCCATCGCAACGACAGGCAGGGGATCACCGCCCCTCGCCATTGGACCAAGCCGCAGACCGCCCCCGGACGCAACCTGGGCAGCCGGTGCATCGCCAAGGGCCCGGTAATCTCGGCCACATGGCGGGCAGGCACGGCCCACCATTCCCCGTCCAACGCAAACACCACCACGCCCGTCGCGGGGGAGCGACCGGCTCGCAAAGGCCGGCTCAGCCACGCCTCGAAACACCCCGGTTCCGCCGCCGGAGCCAGGGCATCCAACACCACTTGGGCGGCCGCCTGAAACACCGCACACGCCGTACAGTTCCGCACGCGTTCCAGTTGCGGGCATTGGCCACTGCCCAGCGAGCCCTCCGTCCGCCAACAACCGGGCAGGCTGACAGCCTGCGCGGCGACCACCTGCGCGGAATCGCCTTGCCCGCGGCAAAGGGGCAGCCCCGATCGACCTCCGTGGAGCGGTTGCGTGCAGAGTTCGATCCGCAACGAGCGGGGCCTCAGAGTCGGGCCGGCTTCAATGGCCCTGCGAACCGTATGCCCCAGCCCTGCGCCCCAAAGCTCTTCCCAACGCACCCAGTGAAGCAAGCCCTGTTCGTCCAACACCACCCGCGGCACCAGGGGCCAATCCTTCCGACCCGAGTCCCGCTCGACGAAATCTTCCGCCCGACACCGAATCACGCCCCAAACACAGTCCACCAAAAAGCCCGCTCTGTGCTCGCGACCCGTGCCGTCTGGAACCAGTGCGACCAGGATGCGCGAGCGTGAGCGCACAGGTGTGGGACGGTCGAGCCACCAGGCCCCCATGTCCACCACCGGCCAAAACCGGTCGCGAACACGCACCCAGCCCGTCCACGGCGCCGGTGCCCCCGGTTGCGGAAGCAGACACGACCCGGGCAACACCCCCTCGATCCGTTTTGCCTCGACGACAAAGCGGTGCCCGTCCAACCGATACTCCAAACCCACCATGGCGCACTCCCCGCCCTCGCAGGGCCTGCCCACTCCCGATCCTCGCGCCGGCTTCACTACCTGCCCAGCGCCCGCGCTCCCCAGTCGTCCCCGGTAAACCTCGTCACCGGGTCCCTGTTGTCTCCTCCTGCTCGTCGACCCTGCTCGGACAACGGATCAAAACCATGACCAGCTCGTCCAGCCCTCCCACCACGCGCCATGCTTCACGGGCCGCCCGTTCGGCCTGCAGCGAAGCTTCGGCGCTGCGTTCGCACAGCTCGACCAACCCGCGCAACCGCTCGGCCAGCAGAGTCGCCTCCTGTCCCCGTTGCCGCAGTCGTTTTGCGGCTTCGGCGCGGGAAACCGAATCGTCGGGCATGGTCCGGCCCGCGTCCGGTCCGGACAGGTCGGATATGCCGGCCTGCAGCGCGTTTTCGCAGGCCCGCGCCCCCGCTTCGGCGTCCTCGCGCACCTGCTGCAATGCCCGCTCGATTTCCCCCACCGCCACCGCCGTTTGATCGGCCAGACGCCGAACCTCCGCCCCCACGACCGCAAAGCCCAGCCCATATTCACCGGCCTTTTCCGCCTCGATGGCAGCATTGACCGCCAGTAACTGGGACTGGTCAGCAGCCTTGGCGATCATCACCAGGGCCCGGTGCATCGACTCGACCGCCTGGACCAGGCGGTTCAGACGTCCGCGCAGCTGGATCCAGTCTTCCCCGGCTCGCCGCAACCCGCGGTCTCCGCCAAGGCCCTCTGCGCGCGCGGCAACAGCCACCTGTGTGCTGTCCGGTTCCGCCGCGGCCTGCAGTTCTTCAGCCCACCTTTTCAACTCGGCCGCCAGGGCCTCCAGCGTCCGCCGCGCCTGCCCGTTCAGCGTGCGGACCTCCGCTGTCTGGGACTCCAGTTCCCGGAGCCGCAGCCCGCATTCCTCACGCAAATCCCTGACCCGGCGGCCTGCGCCGCAAACCGCTTCATGGATTTCAGCCGCGCGCCCCACCGCGCGGGTCAACCGGTCTCCCACACGCACCCAGAGCCCGTTGCCCACGACAGGCCAGGGCGTGCGCCATTGCCCCTGCTCCACTGCCTCCGCCCAACCGGTGAGTGCCCGGCCGATGCGTCGGGACACCCGTTGCCCCGACCACCAAAGGCCTCCTGCCGCCAGGGCAGCCAGTCCCAGCGCGCCCCAACCCGTCCATCGCAAGCGCCGGAGCCTTGCCTCTTGGGCGGCCGCGTGAATCTGCTCCCACGACTGCAACTCGGGCAGCAGTCGTTTCCACCGTTCCACGGCAGCGCCATGGAATTCGGCGTACCGCGCGCGAGCCGCCGGGCCTTCGGCCTCCACGGTCGCCAGCACTCGCGCCTGGGAGGCGATCCATTCCCGGATCAATTCCAGCGCGGCGCGCAGTCGCTCCCGCACCGCCGGGTCCGAGTTCGACTCCGCCTGCGATTGCGCCAGCAATGCCCCCAGCTCTTGCGAGTCAGGCCCCTCGGAAACCGCCGGCCCGGGACGCGACCCACCCTGCAGCAGGTCCCGTCCGGCCGCCTCCACCCGGGTTTGCAAGAGCTGCACGCGTTGTGCCAGGCGCTGCACTTCACGCAGCTCGCCTTCCACCTGCGCACGACGAAGATCTGCCCAAAGCCCGACGGCAAGCGCCAACACCAAAGCCAAACCGCTTACAAGGGCCCCCACCCGATCGGGCGGCCCGAACCGGCGCCGGTCTTCGTTGCTGCTGGGCTGCGCCACCATGCCCGCGTCACTCTTGCTTCATCCCGGCTCCTGCACGCCTGTCCCACATCGGCACGCGCAAGCTCGATCCGGAGACAGGGGTTGTAACGGCGTCAGAGTGGCCGGTTGGCGGCAGCAGCTCAAGCCTGTTCTTTGGGGGCAGACCGGCCCACCGACCACGCTTTTGCTTGGGCTCGTTGCCCCACCGGCCTACAGTACACGACATGGAGAAGGTACGGTTGGGCATCATCGGATTGGGCAACATCGGCCGTTACCATGCCGACTATCTGTTGCAGGGCAAGGTCCAGCGCTGTGAACTGGTGGCCGTATGCAGCCGAAGCGCGGCCGCAGATCGTTACTCCGGATTGCTACGCTTTTCTGATCCCGCCGACCTCTTCAAGTCCCGGGCAGTCGATGCGGTCATCATTGCCACTCCGCATTATCAGCATGTGTCCCTGGGCATCGCCGCTTTGGATGCAGGCCTACACGTTCTTGTGGAAAAGCCCATCGCCGCGCACAAGGCCGACGCCGAACGCCTCATCGCCGCCAGCCGGCAACATCCGAACCTGGTCTTCGCCGGCATGTTCCAGCTCCGCACCGAGCCGCGCTACCAGAAACTGCGCAGGCTCATCACCAGCGGCGAGCTGGGAGAAATCGTCCGCGTCAACTGGATCAACACCGACTGGTATCGGACGGAGATCTATTTCGCCAGCGGCGGCTGGCGCGCCACCTGGAAAGGCGAGGGTGGGGGCGTTCTCTTGAACCAGTGCCTTCACAATCTGGACACCCTGCAGTGGCTCTGCGGCATGCCGAGCCGCGTCCGCGGCTTCTGTCAATTCGGCCGCTACCATGACATCGAAGTCGAGGACAACGTCACCGCCTATCTGGAGTGGCCGAACCGTGCCACCGGCGTTTTCCTGGGGTCCACCGGCGAGAGCCCCGGCACCAACCGGCTGGAAATTGCAGGTACGCGGGGCAAGGTGGTTCTGGAGAACAACCGTCTGTTTTTCACCCGCAACGAAGTGGACATGATCGAGTTCAGTCGCACCGCCAAACAAGCGTTCGCACGACCGGACGTCTGGAATGTCGAAATCCCCTTCACGGACGCCGTGCTGCCCCATGCCATCATGGTCCAGAACTTCGTCAATGCCATCCTGGACGGGGAACCCCTCATCGCCCCGGGCCCCGAGGGCATTCATTCGGTCGAGCTGGCCAATGCCATCGTGTTCTCCGCCCTGCTGGATCGAACGCTCGACCTGCCCATGGACGGCGCCGCCTGGGAAGCCAAACTCCGGGAGTTGATCGCCCAGTCCAAAAAGGAGAAGAGGGTCGTGCAGGTCGAGGCCGCCGATTTTACCGCATCCTTTCGACGTTGAACCCGCGCGGCGGTGCGCGGCCCGCATGGTGTTCCCACGGGGTCGCCGAGACCGCTGCCGCAACCCCTGTGCAACAGAGCCATGAAACTCATGGGAATTGGTGACGAGGCGGGCGTGCGCATCGAGAGTCAGATCGCCGCCCTGCGCCTGTCTCTTATACACATCTGAC
>JAOADM010000110.1 GCA_026417315.1 Limisphaera sp. | reverse complement strand
CATTCCTCTCTCATGGCTGCGGCGCAGCCGGCCTTGCGGGAAGCCCTGGAGTCCGTGCCCATGGCGCCGCCCACCATGCCCGTCCTTTCCAACGTCACGGCCCGTCCTCACGAAGACGTGTCCACCATCCGGGCCCGATTGGTGGAACAGGTCACGGCCCCGGTGCTGTGGGAGGCCGGGATGAGGTATCTCCTGGAGACCGGCTTCGACCGCTTCATCGAGCTGGGCCCCGGCACGGTGCTGAGCGGGTTTCTGAAGCGGATTCGCAAAGACGTGCAGGTGCTGAACGTCTCCGACACGGCCTCGCTGGCCGCGACGGTGCAGGCGATTCAGCACGGCTCCTGAGCTTCGCGCGGCCGGAGCGCCGCGCAGGTCATGGAGCGCCCGCGGCTCGCCGGGTCCCGAACCTTCCGGCGGCGGCGCCCCCGGGACTTGCGCCGCTTGCAAACCACTGCGTAGCCTGCCGGCCCGTGTGTTTGTTGGACCGGTATCTGTTGCGCGGACTTCTGGGGCCCGGGGCGGCCTGTCTGGCCGGGTTTCTCATTTTTTGGGTGACCGCCGATCTTCTGGAGCGCATGGAGGATCTGCAGGCTCGGGGCCTCCCCTGGAGCCGGGTCGCGCTGTATTACCTGTGGCGCGTGCCGGAATTCCTCGGTGTCGTCCTGCCGCTGGCCCTGCTGCTGGCGTTGCTTTACGCCCTGCACCGGCACAGCCGCCATCATGAAATCACCGCCATGCGTGCGGCCGGCTGGAGCCTGTGGCGCATCGCGGCTCCGTATTTGCTCGTCGGCACAATCTCGAGCGCCGGGCTGTGGGTCCTGAACGAACAGCTGGCCCCCGAGGCCGCCACAAAGGCGGAACAGGTGCTGCGACCGGGCAGCGGGCAACAAACCGATCCCGGCCTCGTCCGCAACTTCGGGTTCATGAACCGGCGCGCACAGCGCTCCTGGCACATGGACGCCTACCACCTGTTGACCGGCGAAATGACCGCCCCCCAGGTGGACTACCGGACCGCGGAGGGTACACGCCGCTGGCTGTTCGCCACGCGCGCCGTGTATACAAACGGCGTTTGGGTCTTCTACGAGGCGCGCGAGTACGACAGCGATCCGCGAGGAGAACCCTGGCTGACGCCGGTTCGGCGTGCCCCGGTGCTGCCGATGCCGGAATTCAACGAGACCCCGGAGATGCTGCGCAGCGCACACGTGGTCAGCGGACGACTGCAACGACGTGTGGCGCGCAAGCTGGATCTGCCCATCCGCACGCTGCGGGAGTATGAGCGGTTGCATCCGGACCTGCCCGCGGAGGAGCGTGCCTGGCTGGAGACCCAGCTGCACGGCCGATGGGCCCTGCCGGCCACCTGCATGGTGGTTGTGCTGATTGCGATGCCCTTCGGCGCCGCGCCGGGTCGCCGCAACGTGTTCCATGGCGTGGCCGGCAGCATCTTTGTGACCTTCGCCTATTTCGTGGCCCAACAACTGGGTCTGGCCCTGGGCACCGGAGGACACCTGCCCCCCTGGCTGGCCGCCTGGATGCCCAACCTCGTCTTTGCCGCCACCGGCGCATGGATGATCTGGCGCTTTCGATGAACTCTCCCGGGTCCATCCCTGCCTCCCCGTTGCCGGATGACGCTCCGCTGCTGCGCGATCCCGCAGAGGTGATGCGTCGGCGGGTGTTGCTGGAGTGGCTGCGCGCAGTGCAGGCAGCCGCCGCCGAGGCCGAGACCGCCGGACCGGCACTGGAGGCCGTCCTGCGCGTGTTGCAGCAGGCCACCCGGGCCGAAGCAGGACTGGTGGTGCTGTTGAACCCGACCACGGGATTCCTGGAATGGCAGGCGGCCGTGGGTCTGCCGCGACGTGTCACGCAGCAGCCTTTGCGGGTCAGCGAGGGCATCCTCGGCTGGGTCACGCGCACCGGCCGGCCGGCGTGGGTCCCGGACCTGCGCGTCGACCCGCGCGCCCAGCCGTTGCGATCCCGCGCACGCTCCCTGCTGGCCGTGCCCCTGGAGGTGGCCGATCCCGTTCGGGGAGTGCTGGCCATGCTGGCCGATCGCCCGGCGGCGTTTGGCCCGGAGCACGAAGCGCTGTTGCAGGGATGCGCCGGGCAGGTCAGCAGCACAATCCGGCGCTTGTGGGCCCTGGAACGCCTCCAGCTCAAGGCGCAGATGTTCGAGACGCTCGTCCGGGTCAGCCCGAAGGTGCATGCCGCCTACAGCCTCGAGGAGGCTCTCGGCACCATCACCCGCGAAGCCGGTCTGCTCATGGGAGCCCGACTCTGTTCTCTGTTTCTTGTGGACGCCGAGGGGCAATGGTTGGATCTGAAGGCGGCCTGGGGCGGCGGGCCGGCCTACCGGAACAAGCCCCGGTTGAGCGTCGCCGAAAGCTTCATCGGCGTGGTTGTGCGACGTCGCCAACCCATGCAGATCGCCAACGTGCAAACCTCCGGTCGATACCAGCACACCGCCGTGGCCCGACAGGAAGGGTTGGTGGCGCTGCTCAGCGTCCCCCTGATCTCCGCCGGACGCTGCGTGGGCGTGCTCAACGTGTACAAGGACCGGCCGTATGTGTTTTCCGACCTGGAGGTCTCGGTCCTCAGCGCCTTTGCGGATCTGTCCGCCCAGGCGCTGGAACGTGCCCGATGGCACGAGCGACTGCTGCAGGTGGAGGAACAGCTGCGGCACAACGAACGGCTGGCCGCCCTGGGTCTGTTGGCCGCCGAGGTGGCCCACGAAGTGCGCAATCCGCTCACGGTCATCCAGATGCTTTATCACTCCCTGGACCTGAAGTTTCCGCCCGGAGATCCGAGGGCCGAGGATGCCGCCGTGCTCGGGCGCAAAATCGAGCAGCTCAACCGCAATGTGGAGCGGATCCTCGATCTGGCCCGCTCCGGCGAGCCGCGCTTCGCCCCCGTGGCCATCAACCCCCTGTTGGAAGAACTGGCCCGGCTCGTGCGCCACAAACTGCGACAACAACGCATCGAACTGGTTTGGCGGCCGGACCCGACCGATCCCAGGGTCCACGGCGACGCCGGGCAACTGGAACAAGTGTTTCTGAACTTGGTGCTCAACGCCACCCAGGCCATGAGCGAGGGTGGCACTCTCACGCTGGCCACCCGTCGCAAAGCGCAGCACGTCGTTGTGACGGTGCAGGACACCGGTCCCGGCATGAGTCCCGAACAGCGCCGGCTGGCCTTCCGCACCGTCCTGCAAACCGGTCGCCCCGGCGGCACGGGCCTCGGTCTGGCCATCGTGGGACGGATCGTCGAGGCCCACCGGGGACGCGTCCGGCTGGAATCGCCTCCGGCCGGGGGCACGCGCGTCCGTGTCATCCTGCCCGCCGCCGTTGACTCCGAGACCGGCAATCCCGCGGGGTCCGCGCCCACATGCACGCCCTCTGGTTGAGCTTCCAGGAGTTGATCGTCACGCCCTTCCGGCACACGGAGCTGGTGTGGGGAATCGTGCCCCTGTACTTCGGGCTGCTTTTGAACGAGACCACGCCGGCGAAGGCAGACTTCCGGACCGCCATCCAGACCGGGTTCAGCTTCCTTTGGTCGGCGGCTCACTGGCTCTATCCGTACGTCCGTCCCGGGCGGAGCTGGACACTGACGCACCTGTGGGAGCAGTTGCCCCTCATCAACCTGCTGGTGACCGCGGGCGTGGCGACGCTGGGTGCCCTGGCGCTGGCAGGCGGGCTGCGCCGGCGCTTCTTTCGCGGAACCCGGTTCTTGGGGCATAGCCGGTTCGCCAATTACTTCATGATCGCCATCTTTCCCATTCAAGCCGGTCACCTCACCTGGACGTGGGAACGGCTGGGCGCCGTCGTCTTGTTCGCTCTGCCGGCCTGGTTGGTGCTGCACGTGGGGCTGATGCCCTTGCGACGGTGAGGCAGCCCGGGCAGCCCCGACAGGGACGCATTCTGCCTTCGTCCCCGGAGATCGTTTTCAAGCCCGGCACCTAAAGCGCCGCCATCAAAGCCCCGGTGAGTTCGTCCGGGGTCAGCGCAATAGGGTTGGTTTTCATGCTGTTGGCGCGTGCCGCCCGGTGCACCACTTCCGGGACGAGCTCCGCAGTGAACCCGAACTGCGACAGCCTCGGGATCTGCAACGCCCGCGTCAGCTCCCGCAACCAGGCGACCCCGTCTTCCGGTTGGGCCCCGGCACGACCGGTTAGCCACTGCGCGGCCCGTGCATAACGCTGGAGCGCCGGATGATCCGGGGCCCGTTCCCGCAGCGCGCGCACGTTGCGTTCCGTCACCGGCACCAGCAGCGCGCCACAAACCACACCGTGCGGAATCGGAAGAAGCCCGCCCACCGGCCCCGCAAACCCGTGCACGGCGCCCAAACCGGCATTGCTGAGCGCCCATCCGCTCAAAAGCGCCGCCAACGCCATGTCTTCCCGTGCCGCTACATCCCGTCCGTCCGCCCACGCCCTCTGCAAGCTGCGGGCCACTCGCGGCAGGCCCTCCGCGCAAAGGGCATCTGTCAAAAACGTGGCTCGCGGGGAAACCCAGGCCTCCAACAACTGCGTCAGAGCATCCAACCCCGCCGCGGCAGTGACCTCCGGCGGACAGTCCATCGTCAGTTCGGGGTCCACCAACGCGACCCGCGCCACCAGGAAAGGACTCCGGAAGCTGACCTTGACCCGCTGCTCCGGCACCGCCAGCACCGCGTTCCGCGTCACCTCCGCCCCGGTGCCCGCCGTGGTCGGCACCGCCACCCAGGGAACCCCGGGGCGCGGCAACGGCCGACCCGGCCCCACCACTTCGAGGTGTTCCTCGATTTCCCCGCTCTGCGGCAGCAAACCCGCGATGGCCTTCGCCGTGTCCAGCGCACTCCCGCCGCCGAACCCGATGACAAAATCACATTGCTCCTGCCGCGCCAGCCCGAGCCCTTGTCGAACAGTGGCCACCTCGGGTTCCTGCCCGACCGCGTAACGAACCGGCTGAAGACCGGCGGCACTCAACATCTCCAGCACCGTGGCCGCGCGACGGTAATTCCGCCCCGTGACGACCAACGGACGCAGCCCGAATGCACGCGCCATTGCGGGCAACTCCGCGCGCACCCCGCATCCGAACAACACGCGCCCCGCCGAAGCGAACTCGAACTGCAAGCGATTCGATGTGCCAGTCGCGTTGTCCATGACAACGACCATTGGGAACAGGGCCTGCAGCTCGGTCAAGCGTGCACCCCGTGGCGACACCGGCCGCGCGATCGTCCCTCGGGCCACCTCGCACGCTTGCTGAATCACACGCCCTCACCCATCGAATCCGGTCTCGCCGGCGCCACAGGCCGTTCTCGGAGGGCCGCCCCGGCCTGACGTTGCCGGCGTCCGGCTTGTCGGTTGGCACCCCGCCCTCCCGTGGAATCTCCGCCCGGGCCCGCTTCGCCAGCCGGCCTTTACCTCGCGTCGGTTCTGTGATTGAGTAGGGCCCATGCGCAATGCGTGGTGCATTCTGCTCGTCCTCGCCAGTGCCCTCACCAGTCCGGGCAACACGTGGAAACTGGTTTGGGCCGACGAATTCGATCGGGACGGCTTGCCCGATCCCTCCCGATGGACTTACGAAGAAGGCTTCATCCGCAATCAGGAACTTCAGTACTACACCGTGGCGCGCACGAACAATGCGCGCGTGGAAAACGGACGCCTCATCATCGAGGCCCACAAAGAACGCCATCCCAATCCGCGGCACCGACCCGATGCCCCCGAAGGCCGCTGGCAGCAGCGCCGGCCGCACGCCGAATACACCTCCGCCAGCCTGACCACCCAGGGCCGGGCCGCCTGGACCTACGGTCGATTCGAGATCCGCGCCAGGCTTCCCTCCGGACGCGGCACCTGGCCCGCCATTTGGATGCTCGGCACCAACATCCGGCAGGTGGGGTGGCCCGCCTGTGGCGAGATCGACATCATGGAATACGTCGGCCACGAACCCGGTGTCATCCACGCCAACGTGCACACCCGCGGTTTCAACCACACGCGCGGCAACGGCCGCGGGTCGCGCATACGCGTGCCCGATGCCGAACAGACTTTTCACGTGTACGCCCTCGAGTGGACTCCGCAACGTCTCGATTTCTTCGTGGACGACCGCAAGTTTTTCACACTGGAAAACGACGGCACCGGCCCGGACTCCTGGCCCTTCGACGCACCGCAGTACCTGATCCTGAACCTCGCCATCGGCGGCACCTGGGGCGGGCAAAAGGGCGTGGACGACTCCATCTTCCCCCGGCGCTACGAGATCGATTACGTCCGGGTGTATCAAAAGGTCGAGTCTCCGAACTGACCACCCCGGCGCATTCCAGGGTTTGCACCCCGCCGAGCTCGGCGAAAATTCACGCCCCTTCGGCACGCGAAGGCCCGAGCGCAGGGCATTTCCTTGAAATGCCGGCACCGGAGCTGACAACGGCTATGCGCCCATCGCCGCCCACGGAGCACACAGGGCCGACCACGCGCCGAAGGTGCATCCGATCCACCAGCCCGGGGCAACGCCCGGAGCAATTTGGTGCCCAACAACCCACCGCGCCCTGAAGTGGCGCGACCCGATGACGCCCTTCTCGAGAGTCGGGTGTGCCGTGCCGAATTCCGCCCCTTCAGGGCGGGATGAATTGCGCGAACCAAGGCACCCAGTGCGTTGCCCTGGGCTGGTGAATTCTCGCCCCGCTGGGGCGCCCAGACAACGCAGGGGGCGCGGCCATTCAGCCGGTATTGGGACAATGTCGTTGCCCGGGGCCGCCGTCCTTGGCCGGCGCGTTGTGGCCCGTTGGGAGCAAAAACCACGGCGTGCCGAAGGCGCGAAATCGTCCCGACCCTTGCTGATTTGGTGAGAAAGGTTTGCAGGAGCCGCTTGGGGAGCCCATCGGCAGGAAGCGTCGGCTCAGGCAAGGGCCCGGGTGCGGCCGATCCGCTGGCAGCTAGATCATGGATTCCGCGCGCCTCCGCAACCCGCGACAAGCTCGAGGCCCTCGCCATCGCCGTCGATTGGAGTTTCCCCGGTCCCCGAGCTCAACGGCCGCACCAGGCCGCTGCGCATGCAAAAGATCTCCTCGCTTCGTCGGACCCGCCGCCGACAATCCCGCACATCGAATCCGCCCGTCGAATCCTGCAAGGCAATCCAGCCCTGAAGGGCCTGCCCTTTTCGCCACGGGCCCCGGACAGGCCCGGCCCCCCGATCCACGGCACTCCCTCGCCGGTCAAGGAAACCTTCTTCCACCGGCCCTCGGTCGAGCCGCCCGTCGCGACCGACCTCAACTCCGGAGCTTGCGCTCGAGGATTTCGCCCACCAGCACCGGATTGGCCTTTCCCTTGCTCAACTTCATGACCTGGCCCTTGAGGAAGTTCAGCGCAGCAGTTTTCCCGTTGCGATAATCCTGCGCCGGCCCCGGATGCGCAGCCAGCACCTGATCGCACAGGGCCTCCAACTGCGTGGCGTCGCTGACCTGGGCCAGTCCTCTCTCCTCGACGATCGCCGCGGGGGATCGGCCGGTGGCGAACATCTCGGCAAACACCTGTTGGGCCGCACTGCTGCTGAGGGTTTGGTTCTCGATCAGATGGATCAGCTCCAACAGCGCCTCCGGCGGGAACTTCAGGGACTCCAGGGCGGGCGGCGGCGGGAGGGGCGCCTCCGGATCGGCCGCGCGGGCCGCGGCGATCCGGGCCTCGTGCGCCTCGGCCAGTTTGGCCCGCAAATTGTTGATGATCCAGTTGGCCAGCAACTTGGGATTCCGCGTCCGCGATGCCAGATGCTCGAAATACGCCGCCAACGCGGGATCGGACTTGAACACCTCCGCGTCCGAGGCCGGCAGGCCGTACTGCTGCATCAACCGACGCTTGCGCGCCAGCGGCAGCTCGATGCAGCGGGCGCGGATGGATTCGAGCCAGGCCGGCTCCGGCACCAGGGGCAACAGATCCGGGTCGGGGAAATACCGGTAATCGTGCGCCTCCTCCTTGGTGCGCATCTCTTCCGTGGTGCCGGTGGCCTCGTCCCAGCGTCGCGTGGACTGCACCAGCGTGCCTCCGGAGCGCAGCACGGCGATCTGCCGTTGGATTTCGTACTCCAGCGCCCGACGCACCCCCGAGAAGCTGTTCATGTTCTTGATCTCGATCTTGGCCCCCAACCGGTCGCTGCCCCGCGGCCGCACGCTCACGTTGACGTCGCAGCGCACCATGCCCTTCTCCATGTCGCAATCGCTCACACCGCCTTGCACCAGAATCTCCTTGAGCGCGGTCAAATACGCATAGGCCATGTCGGCGCTGGTAATGTCGGGCTCCGACACAATCTCCAGCAGGGGAACCCCGGCGCGGTTGAAATCCACACCACTGTGCCGCTCGAAGTGAAAGCTTTTGCCCACGTCCTCCTCCAGATGCGCCCGGGCAATCCGCACGCGCACCACCCGGCCCTCGAACTCGAACTCGACATAACCATTCCGCGTGGAGGGACGATCGTACTGGGTGATTTGGTAGTTTTTCGGCATGTCCGGATAGAAGTAGCTTTTCCGGTCGAACTTGGCGTACGACGGCAATTCACAGTTCAACAGCATGCCCGTCAGCAGGGTCAGGCGGATGGCTTCTTCGTTGGGCACGGGCAGGACACCGGGCAAACCCAGACAGACCGGGCACACCAGCGTGTTGGGCGGGGCACCGAACTGGTTCGGACAACCACACCACATCTTGGACCGGGTCTTCAGCTGCACATGAGTTTCCAGGCCGATGACAGCTTCGTATTCCATGGCATCAGAAAAGGCGGCCCTTCTCAGACCGGCCGCACCCAATCAGCCGCCGTCCCCACCCCGGCAGGTTTCAGGAACCGGGCGGCCTGCACCGGATCGAACCGATGGGCCACCGGGACCCGTCGGCCGATGCCGAAGGCCTTCGTGGTCACCTTCAATCCGGGCGGTGCCTGCCGTCGCTTGTACTCGCTGCGCTGGATCATCCGCACCACCTGTTCCACCGTGACGCGATCGAACCCGGCCGCCACCATCTCCTCCATCGTCTGCCCGCGTACGACAAAGGCCTCCAGGATCGCATCGAGCACCTCGTAGGGCGGCAGGGTGTCCTGATCGGTTTGATTGGGCCGCAGCTCCGCCGAGGGCGGCTTGGTCAAACAGGCCTCCGGAATGATCTCGCGCTCCCGGTTCACCCAGCGCGCCAGGCGATACACCATCGTCTTGGGCACGTCGCTGATCACCGCCAGCCCACCGTTCATGTCGCCATACAAGGTACAGTACCCCACCGCCAGCTCGCTCTTGTTGCCCGTCGTCAGCAGCAGCGAGCCAAACTTGTTCGAAAGCGCCATCAGCAACAGTCCGCGAATCCGCGCCTGCAGGTTTTCCTCGGTGACATCTTCCGCCAGCCCGGCAAACAGGGGTGCCAGTTGGGCCCTGCACGCTTCGAACACCGACTGGATGGGCAGCACGTCATAACGAATGCCCAGCCGCCGGGCCAGCTCCCGCGCGTCCTGCAAACTGCCGGGGGAAGAGTATTGCGAAGGCAACGACAAGCCGTGGACATTCTCCGCACCAAGGGCCCTCGCGGCGATGCAAGCCGTCAGGGCCGAATCGATGCCTCCGCTGAGCCCCAGCACCGCCCGCTGGAAGCCGCACTTGCGAAAGTAATCCCGCGTGCCCAGCACCAGTGCCGCCCACACCATGGCCTCCTCGGAAGGCTCGCAAAACGCCCGGGGCTGCGCGTCCTCCAGATCCACCCAGAGCAAATCCTCCTCGAAGGCGCGGCCCTCGGCGATCAGGCGTCCCTGCGCGTCGAACACCAGACTGTGCCCGTCGAAGACCAACTCGTCGTTGCCACCGACCTGATTGCAGAAAACCACCGGCCGCTGGAGCTTGCGCGCCAGGGACTGCAACA
This sequence comes from Limisphaera sp., assembly GCA_026417315.1. GTDB lineage: Bacteria > Verrucomicrobiota > Verrucomicrobiia > Limisphaerales > Limisphaeraceae > Limisphaera. The sequence goes on along the minus strand of JAOADM010000110.1, from coordinate 1,711 downwards.
TGGCGTACCGCGTCCGGGTCTTGCCCAGCCACCACGGCGACGCCGACAAATTCACCAGGATCTCTGCGCCCGCGGCCACCAGGTCCGCCGGCGGATTGGATCGGTACCGTCGCTCGGGCCAGAAATCCTCGTCGTTCCAGATGTCCTCGCAAATCGTGATGCCCAGACGCCGACCGCGGAAGTCCACCGGCGGGTTGGAGGGCGCCGGATCGAAATACCGGTCCTCGTCGAACACATCGTACGTCGGCAGAAGCGTCTTGTGTCGCACCGCCACCACGCGGCCCGACTGCAACAAGGCCGCCGCATTGGCCAGACCCCGCCCCGGACGCGAGGCGCTTTCATCCACAAAGCCCACCAGCAATGCCGTCGTGCCCGTGGCCGCCGCCAGTTCTTCCAATGCGGCACGGTTCGCAGCCAAAAAACTGCGGTCGTACAGAAGGTCCCGCGGCGGATACCCGGTCACATACAGCTCCGGAGCCACCACCAAATCCACGCCCGCGGCCGCCCCCTCCCGGTACACTTCCAGCAGCCGGCGCACGTTGCCGGCGAAATCGCCGATGGTGGGATTCAGTTGTGCCAGCAGCAGCCGCATACAGGTCGCCCCCTCAACGCCAAAGCGCCCTTCATCGAAGCCCGAAAAACGTTTCGCGCAAACTGCCCCGCTCCGTGCGGATCAACGTCCCGGGCCCCAGTCCGTGTTTCCGGAACCAGTTCCGCGGCACCTCCAAAACATATTGCACCCGATCGGACTGCGAGGGCACCGGCCGCTCGTCCATCGGTTCCAAATCCACCACCTCCAAAATCACCCCTTCAGGATCGATGTAGGCGGCCGACAGCGGCACGCGACAGTTTCGCATCCAAAAACTCCGCCGATCCGCATTCGGGAACACGAACAACATGCCGTGGCCCTCCAGCAGGCTTTCCCGAAACATCATACCCGTGGCGATCTCCACCGGACGCCGCGCCACCTCGGCCACCAGCTCCTGACTGCCCAACCAAAGTTTCACCGTGGGCAGGGGCGGCTGAGCATGCAGCAGGTGGCCGTGCACCGGGTCCACCTCTGGAGCCAAACCCGCCGGCTCGGGTGGTTTCCCACAACCCGCTCCGACGCCCCACAATCCCAACGCCACCACGGTCCAGGCCATGATCCAACGGCTCACAGCCGCTCAGCATGACGGATCCCCCTGCGCAATTCAACCGAAGCCTCTGCGCGCCTCCGCAGGGGCGCATTTCCGTTTTTTGGGTCCCGGGTCCAAAAAAAAAACCGGGGCAATGCCGCTTCCGCTCGGTTTCCCCTGATCGAGGTGGCCCGAATCTTGCCGAGTTTTCGGGGCTGTCCAACACAAGAAATGCGTCGGACAGCGGATCTGCGGCGGCCGCCGGACCTGCCTGCACCCACGCTCGGACAAAAACCTTCCCCCCCCGCCCCGGCAACTCCCCACCAAACGCGCGTCTTCGGCACGTGGTGGCTTTTGCCCCGAAGGCGGCGCGGACGCATCCGCCAGGGGGACGCCTCGAGCAACCCCGCTGCCTCAACAGCGGCTGAATGGCCGCGCCTCCCGAGTGTTGTCTGCGCGCCAACGCGGCGAGAATGCAACCCCCAGGGCAGGGACCCGGGTGCCCAGGTTGGCGCAATCCATCGCGCCCTGAACGGGAGGCAATTCGGTGGGCCAGGCCGGGCCCTCGCGACGGGGATGATCCAGGGGCGGCC
>JAOADM010000109.1 GCA_026417315.1 Limisphaera sp. | reverse complement strand
CACCAGGGCTGCGCACCCCAACATCCAAGTCCGCGCCTTCATGACGCGCACGATAGGGCCGGACTGCGGGACCTGCAAGGGACAAAGGGGACCGTCGCCGCGCGAACGAACCGGAGCCGATCGAAGGCGTCCCCGGCCGGTGATCTGCGAAGGGAGGTTTCAGGCCGCGATTCAGCCGCGAGCTCTTGAAACCGGTTCACTCGAAACACGCCTTCTCACTGTCAACGCCTCGCGGAGGTCGTTGGGAAAACGGGGTTTTTGTCGGACCTGGAAACGTCGAGCCGCTCGTTCCGCAAATCCGCAACCGGGTCCCTTGCCGTCAGCGGGACCCGGGCCGCCGGTTGGACCAGCTCGGGCAACCTGCCCGGGAGCATGAAGGTCGTGAGCCGATCCCAACGGCCCGAAGTCGCTCGAGGGGCGAGAGCAGATTCGGTCAGGCAGTCGCTGCGACAGCCAACGGGTCCATGCGTCGTCCCCCGCTTCGGCACGGGCAACCCTCCGGGCCGAGGGTTCATGTGGGTCCCGGGTTCATCGCCTCACGGCGGCTACCCACAACCAGATCCGCAGCCGCCGAAAAAGTCAGCGGATCCATTCCAGCGCGTCCCCGCGGTGGCCACGGTCGTCAGTGGGGAGGCGCACCGGAGGCCGATCAGCTCGACGGCGGGGCATCGCTTCGCGACGCTGCGGGTGGGCAGGACTTCGCATCGAAACGTCGGCGTGCGGCGCTTACGGCCTCGAAGTGTTGGTCGGCCCAGGCCACCAGCCGGGTCACAGGCCCCAGGAGCGAGCGGCCCAACGGGGTGAGGAAGTATTCAACTCGTGGCGGGACAGAGGGGTGAATCTGACGCTCTACGTAACCGTCGCGCTCCAGGTTGCGAAGGGTCTGTGTCAGCACCCGTTGAGAGATGTCGCCGATGCTGCGCTTGAGCTCCATGAAGCGCAGACGCCGGCCCCGGAGTGTGAGCAGCACCAACAGACTCCATTTGTCGCCCACTCGATCGAGCACGTGCCGGACGGGGCACTGGTCGCGACGGACGCGGTTCGGTCCGGTTACTTCGGGCATACTTGGTAACTTCAAAGTGCCGTCTTACGCGCGGGAACAGGTTAACGTAGGCTCCCGGCCATGCAAACGATCCTGGTGACTGGTTCCACGGGGAATCTCGGTCGCGCGGTTGTAGCCGCGCTTGCGACGGGGGGTTTTCAAGTCCGGGCGGCGGCGCGGGATCCCGGCAAATTGGGCTCTCACCCCGGAGTCGAGCCCGTGCGCTTTGTGTATGAGCAACCCGACACGCACGCCCCTGCGCTCTCGGGTGTCGACGGGCTGTTTCTGATCGCGCCGCCCCTGGATCCGGAAGCGGCAGCGAAGCTGAACCCGGTGATCGACCTTGCGCGCCGGTCCGGAGTGCGACGCGTAGTGCTGACCTCCGCGTTGGGAGTCGATGCGGTGGAAGAGGCGCCGCTGCGACGGGTGGAGCGACACCTGATGGCCAGCGGACTGCCCTTCACCATCCTGCGGCCCAACTTTTTCATGGAGAATTTCTCCACCGGATTCCTGGCCCCCATGGTACGGCAGGGAGGCATCTGGTTGGCCGCAGGGGATGGCAAAACGAGTTTCATCTCTGTGGAGGACATTGCGGCCGTGGCCGTGGCGGTGTTCCGCAAGGACTCTCCGCCCCGGGAATGCAATCTCACCGGACCCGAGGCGCTCGATCACGCCGAGGTCGCCGCGATTCTGTCCCGGGTCACCGGTCGGTCCATTACCTATCACGCCCTGACAGAGGAGCAAATGCTGGAGAACTTCCGCAGGGCCGGGCTGCCGGAAGGGGCGGTCCAGTATGCAGCCAACTTGTACCGCGCGGTGCGGGCGGGTCACGCAGCACGGATCACCCCGGACGTGGAACAGGTGAGCGGCCGAAAACCGATGACCTTCCGGGAATTCGCACAACGGAAGGCCGCGGCATGGCGGTGACCTTCCGGTCCAACGGTCTGTCCTGAACGCCCGGGCACGGCCGGTACCTTTGGTCGCCCCAAGGGCCCGCCGTTTCAGCACGCGGGGCCCAAAGTGTCGTCGCTTTCGATCCGAAAGCAGCCCGGGCCCGCGGCGCCCTGCCAACGGACTCTCCCGGCACCCGGACAGGGCCGCGGGCGCAGGGCTACACCGCGCTGTCCGGCGTCGCCGTCGCGCCGGCGCAGAGGCGCGTTTGCCCGACCGTTCGTACTTCCCCGGCAGGTGTCCGCATCGGCGGCACTGCGACGTTCAACTCGCCGCACCGACTCCACGGGAAGTCCGGAGTCGTGCAGCCGGAGTTGAGGTTTGCGGCGGCCGGTTCCCCGGCGCCGGTTGCCGGGCGTCAGATGAACTCGTTGATGATGTTTTCGAGCAGCTCTTGGCGGCCGCTGGTGTTGGGAGCCGCCTCGCCTTTCTTGAGCATGTAGGCCTCGAGTTTCTTGAAGTTCATGCGACCGGCCTCGATTTCGGCACCGATTCCGCTGTCCCAGGACGAGTACCGCTGTTTGACGAACTCGGCGAGACGACCGTCCTTGCGGATCGCCGCGGCGATTTTGAGGCCGCGGGCAAAGGCGTCCATGGCTCCGATGTGGGCGTAGAAGAGATCGATGGGCTCGAAGCTTTCGCGCCGGACCTTGGCATCGAAGTTCACGCCGCCGGTGGTGAACCCGCCGTACTTCAGGATGGTGAGCATGATCTGGGTGGTCAGGTAGATGTTGGTGGGGAACTGGTCGGTGTCCCAGCCGAGGAGTTCATCGCCGGTGTTGGCGTCGATGGACCCGAGGGCACCGGCGGCGCCGGCCACTTCCAGTTCATGCTGCATGGTGTGCCCCGCCAGGGTGGCGTGATTGGTCTCGATGTTGAGCTTGAAGTGCTCCAGCAGGCCGTACTGCCGCAGGAAGTTCAGGCAGGCGGCCGCGTCGGAGTCGTATTGGTGTTTGGTGGGTTCCTTGGGTTTGGGCTCGATGTAGAACTGGCCCTTGAAGCCGAGTTCCTTCTTGAACTCGACCGCCATGTGCAGGAACAGCGCCAGATGGTCCAGCTCCCGTTTCATGTCCGTGTTGAGCAGGGTGCTGTAACCTTCGCGGCCGCCCCAGAAGACATAACCGGCGCCACCGAGTTCGTGCGTGACTTCGATGGCCTTTTTCACCTGGGCAGCGGCGTAGGCGAAAACGTCGGCGTTCGGGCTGGTGGCGGCGCCCATGGCGTAGCGGGGGTGGGTGAAGAGGGAGGCGGTGCCCCAGAGTGGCTTGATGCCGGTGCGTTCCTGTTCCTCCTTCATCACCTTGACGACGGCGTCGAGATTCTTGTTGGTCTCGCGCAGGTTGCGGCCCTCCGGGGCCACGTCCCGGTCGTGGAAGGCGTAAAACGGCACGCCGAGTTTTTCCATGAATTCGAAGGCCACGCGGACCCGGCGCTGGGCGTTGGCGATGGAATTGGTGCCGTCGTCCCAGGGCCGGATGGCCGTTCCCACCCCGAAGGGATCGGCCAAAGGATTGCGGAAGGTGTGCCAGTACACCACCGAGAAGCGGAAATGCTCGCGCATCGGTTTGCCCTCGACGATTTCGTCGGGGTTGTAATGTTTGAAGGCCAGCGGATTGCGGGACTTGGGACCCTCGTATTGGATCTTACCGATTTTGGGGAAGGCAGCTTTCATGGTGACGGTGTCTTGTTCCTCGATTGCTTGCTCGTTGGAAGAGCTTGCTATCGCACTTGGAGGGGCGGTTCAAGCCGAATCGTGCTTCGCCGGACGCAAAAGGCGCACTTCCGTTTCTGAGCTCCGGATTCAACTACTCTCAAGCAACGGTCGTTTACCTTCGAATCTCCGGTGGCGGGGAGGCCCAAAATTCGACCGGGGTTTCACGAGTGTCCAAAAACCAGGAATGCGTCGGACAGCCGATTCGCTGCGCCGACGAGCCTGCCTGCGGCAAGGATCCAGGTGACGATTCTCCAAAACAACCCCAACCAATCGATTCCCACCCAACCCATCAGGGGTCGGTAAGGTTCGCGCCCTCGGCGCCCCGCGAGTTTGTCCGACATTGGCGCGGGGTATGAGCCCGAGGTGGCGCTCGAGCAACCGGACTGCCCAGAAGCTGCGCGAGGGGTTGCGTCTCCACCGCGCCTTATCGTTGGCCCGTCGGGAGGGGAAACTCGCCAGAGCAGGGCCCGCTTGGAACAACGAGATTGCGCCCATCACGGACCAACGGTTGCGCCTTGGGTCGTGGCGCGTCCGCCCCAACGGGGCGAGGATTCATCAGCCCAATGCAATGCCCAGAGCGGGCAGGCAAACCAGAATCACGCCGCCCTGAAGGGGCGGGATTCGTTTTGACAGGCCCGGGCCCTGCGTGGGTGTCAACGCGTTGCGCCCTTTCAGGGCGCGGCGGCTTTTAAGCGGCCCGAGTCCCCGAGGCGTTTGTCCCGGGCTGAGGAAGGGATGGGCCTTCGGCGCGTTGATGGGCCCGTGCAATCCTTGGACAGCAGAGGGCAAATTTCCGTCTTTGGGCCGTGGATACGGCATCCTGTCTTCTCTCGGCTTCCACGTGCCGAGGACGCCCAAAGTTCCGCCGAGCTTCCGTGGGCATCCAAACCCTGACGTGCGCCGGCCGTAAGACGCCCTCGGGGCATGGGCGCTGCTGCGCCGCGGGACGGGGTAAGCGGGCACAAGGCAGGGGCTGGCTGAGGCCCCGGCAGGCTCCGCGCGCGTCCGCCGAGCGGAGGGATGTCGGAAACGCCGGGCTCGGCCGGGCGCGGTATGGGCAAGCGAGCTTGCCCTGCGCCGGGCCGCGAAGAGGAGCTACGGCCTTCTCCGGCCACTTCGGAAACAAGAACGCCGTGCTGGCCTGCCAGCACGGCGCGAGGGAAATGAACCGGTCCCGGCGTACCTTCAAGGGTGCCGGGGTCCGGGCCTTCAAGCGCCCATGCCTTCCTCGAAGGACGCCGCGGCCATCGGCCAGGTCAGGTGATCGCGCACATAGGCGATGCCATTGGCGCTGGTCCAGTCGAGGTCCTTGTGCGCGCTCTCGGCCTCGACGACCAGCGGGGCGGTGGACCGGCCGGTGACCTGGCAGTAACGCGACGGATAGCCGATGTGCAGAAGCAATTCGGCGTAGCGCTGCATGTTGATGTCCCCCGAGGGCAGGTCCACAAACTGCATGGCCCGTTTGGGCCATTCGGCCTGAATGGCGCGGAGCGGGAAGCCGGAGCGGATGACGAAGTTCTTGATGTGTGCGGCATACACGCGCGAACCGACTTTGAGGAAGCGCGTCTCCCAGCTTTCGCCCTCCCAGCAGTGAGACGGGTCGGCATTGACCGCCAGGCATTTGTCGCCGTCGCAGATGTCCACCAGCATCAGGAAGTCATCCGCGCACATGGCCGCGGTGCCCGGGTGGATTTCATGGCACAGGAACAGCCCGCGTTCATTGGCGGCCTTGCGCAGTTTGGCGGTCTTTTTCACGAACCGCTCCTGGCCTTCCTTGATGAGGTCGTAGTCGGCCCCTTTCCAGAAGCCCCACGGGTAGCCGGTGGCCACTTCCCAACCAAAGGCCACGCCCCAGAACATGGGCAGGGTTTTGACGCCCAGCTCGGCAGCCAGGTCGAAGAGCTTCAGCAAATAGGTCTCGGCCCACTTTTCGATTTCGGGCGGGGATTTCTTGGCCACGTCGGCCGGGATAAAGGGGCGAATGGTGGGGCTGCCCGTCCAGGCCGTGGTGTGCACCCAGAAGGGGCAGTGGCAGGAAATGCCGTCCAGAGTCAGGCCGGCTTCCTCGAAGGTGTCCTTGATTTCCTTGGCGCTCTTGAAGAGCTTGCCGCCCTGCAACATGTAGTTGGAAGGTTGGGCTCCGGTGGCGCCGGAACGTTTGGCATAGGCGAGGAACTCCGCCAACGACTTGGCCCCGTGCTGGGCTCCTTCGATGCTCGGGTGGAAGACTTGCTGTGCCATGGTTGTCCTCTGGTTCGTTTGGTTGCGGTTGCCAGTTTGCTGACCTCCAACTAATAACCCCCGCCGAAGCAAGGCAACCGCAAAGTGAGCGGTTGGACCCGACGGCCGCGGCCTGCCGGCTCCGGGCGATCAGGGCGGGCGGGAATCGCCGTTTCCTTCTCGACGCGTCCCGGACCGGTCGGTACGTTGCTGCCCAATGTGGACAAAGACACGCCTATGGACGAGCTGTTGAAGATCCTGGCCAGCAACGCGCTGGAATCGCGGGAGACGATTGCCCGCATGCTGAACCTGTCGGTGGAAGAGGTTCAGGCCCGCATTGCCGAGTACGAGCGCGCAGGGATTATCCGCGGGTATCAGGCGATTCTGAACGAGGACCAGCTGGACCTGGACAAGGTCACGGCCGTGATCGAGGTCAAGGTGACCCCGCAGCGGGAGGGCGGCTTCGACCGGATCGCGGAGCGGATCAGCCGGTTTCCCGAGGTGCGCTCCGCGTATCTCATGAGCGGGGCCTACGATTTGCTGCTGTTTGTCGAGGGACGCAATCTGCGGGAGGTGGCCGCTTTCGTGAGCGAAAAACTGGCCCCGCTGGAGGGGGTGTTGTCCACGGCCACGCATTTCATGCTCAAGACGTACAAGCGCCTCGGTGTGTTGATGCATCCGGAGACCCCCGATGAACGCCTCGCTGTCTCTCCGTGACCGGCTGGCCCGGCAGGTGCGCGACATCCCGCGCTCCGGCATTCGTGATTTCTTCGACATCGTCAGCACGATGCGGGACGTGATCAGTCTCAGCATCGGCGAGCCGGATTTCGACACCCCGTGGCATGTGCGAGAGTACACGGTTTTCGCGCTGGAACGCGGGGCCACCCATTACACCAGCAACCTCGGCTACCTGGAGTTGCGGCGCGCCCTGTCCCGGTACGTGGCCCGGCAGTTCGGTGCCGAATACAACCCGGAGACCGAGATCCTCGTGACCGTGGGCGTCAGTGAGGCCCTCGACCTGGCCCTGCGCGCCCTGCTCAACCCCGGTGACGAGGTCCTGTACCACGAGCCCTGCTACGTGTCCTATCGGGCCCTGGTGTTGTTTGCCCACGGCGTGCCCGTGGCCGTGGAAACCCGCGCCGAAGACGGGTTCCGTCTCACCCGCGCGATGCTGGAGGCCCGGGTAACCCCGCGCACCAAGGTGCTTCTGCTCAACTTCCCCAACAATCCCACGGGCGCGGTGATGAGCCGACAGGACCTGGAGGAAATCGCCGCTTTCGTGCGGGAACACGACCTGTTGGTGATCACTGACGACATTTATGCCGAACTGACCTACGATCAGCCCCACACCAGCATCGTCAGCCTGCCCGGGATGCGGGATCGAACGATCCTCCTGCACGGCTTTTCCAAGGCCTGGGCCATGACCGGTTTCCGGCTCGGCTACGCGTGCGCTCCGGCGGAACTGACCGAGGCCATGATGAAGATCCACCAATACACCATGCTCTGCGCCTCGTCCCTCAGCCAGAAGGCGGCCCTGGAAGCGCTCAGTCGGCCGGAACAGGACGTGGCCGAGATGGTGGAGGAATACCGGCGCCGCCGAAATTTCATCGCCTCGGCGTTGGCGGATCTCGGTCTGCCCTGCACGCGCCCGTTGGGGGCTTTCTACGCCTTCCCCAACATTTCGCGGTTCGGGCTTTCGTCGAAGGACTTCGCCCTGCGCCTGCTGCGCGAGGAGAACGTGGCCGCGGTTCCGGGCACGGCGTTTGGAGAATGCGGCGAAGGGTTCCTGCGGTGTGCCTATGCCACGAGCATGGACAAACTGAAGGAAGCCATGGAGCGGCTGGCGCGCTTCGTGCAGCGGCTGGAGCGGGAGCGTCGTTAAGGCCTCGACCCTCACGGTCGGTTCCCGGCGTGTCCTGCGGGCGGCCGCAGTCCGGCCCGGGGCGTGCTGGAAGCTCCTCGAAAACCCGGCCCCTGTTCCACCCGGCCCGCAAGGTGGTCTGCTGTTGAGGCCCCCTTTTGGGGTCGGCATGCATGGCCACCTTTCCGGGGAGTCGAACCCATGAGGGGCCGGGCAACAGCAGAAGCGAGCCATGGACGGCAGGCGGGGACCGAGCCAACAGGTCCCGGCGCTATGGCCGGCCGGTGACGGCGCGTGTCTCAGGAGGAAGAAGTGGAAAGGGCCCACCGGCGGGCCAGAACGGCTGCGCCGGTGATCCCCGCGTCGTCGCCCAGCCGGGAGGCCATGATCTTGAGTCGGGCGCAACTTCCGGGCATGGCATGTTCCCGAGCCGTGCGACTGATGCGGGGCAGCAGTTCCGGCCCCAGCGCCTGCATGAGGCCGCCGCCCAGGACCACCACTTCGGGGTTGAGCAGATTGATCAGATTGGCCACGCCGATGCCCAGATAATCGGCGGCCTGCAACAGGATGCGGCGCACGAGTTTGTCCCCCCGCTTCCAGGCCTTGCGCAGATCGTTGCTCCGCAGGTCCTCCAAATCCTCTCCCAGCCACTCGGTCAAGACGGTGTTCTCCCCGCCTTCCACGGCTTCGCGGATGCGGCGGAAAATCGCGGTGCGACTGGCCACGGCCTCCCAACAGCCGCGGTTGCCGCAGCCGCACCTGGGGCCGTTGACCTCGACGATCATGTGGCCGATCTCTCCGGCGGTGTGCGAGCAGCCCTCGTAGAGCCGGCCCTCCAGAATCAACCCACCGCCGATACCCGTACCCACAAAGACGCCCACCACATGACGCGGACGCGCCCGCAGTTCCACCTCGTACACGCCCAGGGCGCAAACGTTGGCGTCGTTGCCGATCACAACGGGCCGCTCCAGGGCCCGGGTCAGTTTGCGACCCAGCGGAATGTTGCGCCACCCCGGCAGGTTGGGAGCAAACCGGACCGTGCCGCGGGCGGCATCCACGGCCCCGGGAGCGCCGACGCCGATGGCCGCGACGTCGCCGGTGCTTTTGCCCGCGGCTTCCAGCGCCTCCCGAACGCAACGCACGATGCGTTCCAGCACCACCTCCACCCCGCGCTCGGCGCGCGTACTGACCTTGGCCGTGCCCAACAAGCGAAGCTGCGCGTCAAACACCCCCGTCAGGATCTTCGTTCCCCCCAGGTCCACCCCCACCCAGCAACCGGAGTCCCGTTTCGCCATGGCTCGTCACTTCAGGGGGCGTCCCGACAGGACCGCCTGGATTTTGCGGCGCAGCTCCGCGTTGATCACCTCGATGGGCCGATGCCCGTCGATGATGTGAAACCCGTAGATCTTCTGAAGCCTCCGAAACTGTTCCGCCATCAACGTCTGATACTTGAGGAAGCTGTCGAACATGTCGCGGGACAGGCCCAGGTCCATCCCGCTTTCCCAGTAATCCAGGGCGGCGTATTTGGCGAAGGTGCGCTGCACCAGTTCCTCCGGAGCGACATTCAGGTAAAAAACCGCATCGGGCACCACCGCCATGCCGTACAGATTGCGCAGCCAGGCCTCGTCCATGCCGCGGACCAGGTCCCGGGCCATGAGCGTGTAGATGTACCGATCGGCCAACACCATTTGGCCGGCGCGCAACCCGGGCAGGATCTGGTTCTCCAACTGATCGGCAAAATCGGTGGCGTAAAACAGGCTCAGCGTGGTATGGCTGAGGATGTTGCCCTGTTGGGCGCGTTCCAGCTCCTCGCTGACCAGCCGCGAGCGTTTGAGCCCCACCTGTACGGTGGAATGCCCGCAGCTTTCCAACCAATCGACCAGCAACCGGATCTGCGTGGATCGGCCGGAGCCGTCCGCCCCCTCGATCACGATGAGGTGACCGATCAGTTTCTCCGGTTGCACGCCGGGGATGCCGTGCCCGTAAAAACGGTGCGGCGTGCGGCGGGGCACGATGACGTAGGGCCGGCGGGGGGAAGCAGGCTTGCCTGTCATGGGACTCAAGAGGTGCGGGTCGAACGCGCGGCGGAACGCCGGGGCAGCCGCGTGCGGCGGAAGTCATCGAGGTTCAGCCGCGCCGAGACGATGGCGCGCACGATCTGTTGTTGGGCTTCGATCGTCTGGTTGGCGTCCACCACGTGAAACCGGAACTCGGTGCTCATGGCCAGGTACTGCTCCAACAACCGTCCCTGGAAAATGCGAAAGCTCTCGTAGATGTCGCTGGAGAGCCGCAGATCCATGCCGGCCTCGTAGAACTTCAGCTGGGGCCGGCCGTCGAGGATGCGCGCCAGGGAGACCTCCAGATCGGCTTTGAAGAAAAAGGTCAGGTCCGGGAGGGCGGCGAAGCTGTAGATGCCGCGCACCCAGGCCGGCGGGCAGCCGCGGACCACGTCGCGCGCAAAGGCGGTGAACACGTAGCGGTCGCACAGCACCAGGTAACCGGCCCGCAACAGCGGAACCAGATGGCGCTCGTACCGGTCGGCAAAATCGGTGGCATGGATCAGGCAGAACGTCGTGGGCGTGAGCAACTGCTGGGCCTTGCCCCGGCTGGTGGCGCTCTTGACCAGTTCGGAGGAGTTCCACTCGCTCAGGAAAACTTTGAGATCCTGGTCCTCCAGCCACCGCTTCAACAGATGGAGCTGCGTGGATTTCCCGGAACCGTCAATGCCCTCGACCGCGATGAGGCGTCCGGGGAACCCGAGTTGGGCAAACGTCTTCATGCCTGCGTGTGGCAGCATAGTCACGGGAGGGTGACACTTCAACCCGCAGCTGCCCGTCGCGCTTGCCCCGCCGGCCGCAAAGGCGCTAGGGTAGAACGGTGTCGCGGCCCGGACACGGGGCCGGGCCCGACCCTCGGGCCGGTTGCCGCAACCGCCGCGCGGATCCGGGGGATCCGACCCGCATTCGCGGCTCCGCACACTGGATGGTATTTGAGAGGACGGATGCGCCAAAAAACCGAAGGTCACCGGAACGGCTTGCGCCGGCCGGGGGCATTTACCCTGATCGAGTTGCTGGTGGTCATCGCCATCATCGCGATTCTGGCGGCCATGCTGCTGCCCGCTCTCGGCCGTGCCAAAAGCAAGGCCCAGGCGGTCAGTTGCCTCAACAACATGCGGCAATGGTCCCTCGGGTTCCGCATGTACGCCGACGACAACAGCGACTTCGTGCCTGAAGAGGGCAACACCACGGTCTCCATCATCGACCCGCAAAACACGGAGGCCTGGTACAACACCGTTGCCGTTTACATCAACCAACCCCGCCTGGCGGACCTCTACATGCGGACGCCACCGGCGCCCCCGCTGCCCACCACCAAGAGTGTCTTTTCCTGTCCCAGCACTCCGGATCCCTCTCGGGCGGCCATACCCTATGCCAACCCGCCGAACTACACGCGCGCCTTCTTCATGTACGGCGAGAACGGCCGACTCTGCATCAACCGGAACACCCGTGCGCAACTGGGCATCGTCAACACGCGCTTCTCCAGCATCAAGAAGCCCGTTGACACCATCCTGGTGGCGGAGGTGGACCCGAACTCTCCGCAAAACACCGCCCCGGCCCAGTCCAACGTGACCGGGCAGTACGCCGTGGCGCGGCATGATCACCGGGGGAATTTCGCCATGGCGGACGGCAGTGGCCGCGTAGCCCGCACAAACGAGTTCCTGCGCACGGCCGCCGAATCCAACAGCGCGGCCGAAGAGTGGAAAATCCAGCGCCGCATGTACTGGTACCCGAGTGAAACCACGCCCAACTAAAGGGAATCGAGCCCGGCCGGCGGAACCCGCACACGATCCCGGTCCACTGCCCGCATTGTACGGAACAGGGCGATCGCCTGCACCGCACTTCGTCCTTTTCCTTCGTCCATCGATCGACAACGCCCAACTACGCAC
>JAOADM010000108.1 GCA_026417315.1 Limisphaera sp. | reverse complement strand
AGAGCAGGGCGAATGGATCCACCGGGGCGGGCTGGGACAACGGGTGTTCCACGGCGCTCTGTCATTGGGCGTGGGCGCCATGATGACCGTGCTGGCGGTATGGGTCAGCAACCGGCCCAGACCGCGCCTGGGAGAGTGGTATGGAGACCATACGGTCGAGTTGGCACAGGGAAACAACGCAGTGAACACGATTCTGGTCGACTTTCGTGGTTTTGACACCCTGGGAGAAATCACCGTGTTGGTGATTGCAGCCTTGGGGGCGCTGGGCCTGTTGATGAGATACAAGCGCACCCCCGAAGAGTATCGTCAGGGTCCGCTGGGAGCTCCCGGCATGGGCGTTCATCATCCGGAGGCACAACGATGACGGACGTGCGTTCCTACATCTTCGATCGGCTGGTGCGCGGGGTGTTTTACCTGTTGAACCTGGTGGCGTTCTATCTGCTGTGGCGGGGACACAACCTGCCCGGCGGGGGATTCATCGCCGGGTTGGCGTCTGCCATCTCCCTGATCCTGCGGAGCCTGGCGCTCGGCGTGGAGGCCATGCCACGCATCCTGCGCATGGACCCCATGCGGCTGGCCGCCGGCGGCCTGGGGCTGGCGACGGGGACCGGTTTGGGGGCGATGGTGGCCGGAAGGCCGTTTCTGGAGCATTTTCACCTGCACGTGCACGGCCTGCCCTGGTTTGGGGAGGTGCACCTGGGAACCCCGTTTCTGTTCGATGTGGGTGTGTATCTCATTGTGGTCGGGGTGGTGAGCAAGATGTTGTTCGTGTTCATGCAGTCCACGCGGGGCCTCCGGGCCCTGGTGGAGGAGGAAGAACGACGATACAGTTCGCCGCTGGAGCAGCCGCTGGAGGAGTCGGCCCGGGCGGCCAATCGGGAGGATGATCGCCATGCCCCTTGAGACTGCATTGTTGATCGGGTTGTTGTTTGCTTGTGGCACCTACCTGGTGCTGCAAACGAGCTTCGTGCGAATGTTGTTCGGGTTCCTGATTCTGTCGAATGCCGCCAACCTGCTGTTGTTGGCAATGTCCGGCTCACCGGAGGATCGCGTGCCGCCCATTGCAGGCGCGGGATCGGGGCCCATGGTGGACCCGCTGCCGCAGGCCCTGATTCTCACGGCCATCGTGATCGGCTTTGGGGTGACGGCCTACCTGGTGATCCTGCTCTACCGCTTGTTCCTGGATCAGAAAACCACGAACGCGGCGGAATTGTACGCGGAGCAGGACACCACGGAACGGACCTAGATTCTGGAAGGCAAGACATGCATCTGGTCACGCTTCCCCTGGTCGTACCCCTGTGCACGGCGCTGCTCCTTCTGTTTTGGGGCCGACCCTCGAGAGGGCGGCGGGCCATGGCGACGGCCTCGGCGGTTGGGCAGCTGGTGGTGGCCCTGGGCCTCGGAATCCGGACCTATGACGAGGGGCCCTGGGTTCTGCCGGTCGGGAACTGGGCGGCGCCGTTCGGCATCGTGCTGGTGGCGGATCTGCTGAGCGCCGTCATGATTGTCCTGGGTTCGTGGACCGCGCTGATGGCCATTGTGTACGGGTCGGCCGAGTTGAGCGTTCGGGTGGAACATCCCCTGCGACTCCCGCTGATGCAGTTTCTCGTGGCCGGGATCAACCTTTCCTTTCTCACGGGGGATTTGTTCAACTTGTTTGTCGCGTTCGAGGTCATGTTGATTGCCTCCTACGCCCTGCTCACCCTGGAAGCGGACGACTGGGACATCAAACAGGGCTTTCCCTATGTGGCGGTGAATCTGGCGGGGAGCACGCTGTTCTTGTGCGGGGCGGGGTTGGCGTACCGGCTCTTCGGCACGCTGAATTTTGCCGACATGGCGCAACGGGTGGCGGGGATGGCCGACGATCCGCGTGTGGTGAGCCTGGCCCTGCTGTTCCTGGCGGTGTTTGGGTTGAAGGCCGGCCTGTTTCCGCTCTATTACTGGCTGCCCAACAGCTACCCGATTCTGCCGGCCCCCGTGGCGGCGCTGTACGCGGGGATGCTGACGAAGGTGGGGGTGTATGTCCTGCTGCGCATCTTTGGCACCGTCTTGCCGCACGAGTTGTCCGGGGTGCACGCCCTGCTGGCATGGCTGGCCGGAGCCACCATGCTCCTTGGCGTGGTGGGGGCCCTGTCTCGGAATTTTGTCCGGGGCATTCTGAGCTATCACATCCTGAGTCAGGTGGGGTTCATGATGTTGGCGATCGGCTTCTTTACCGAGTTCGCATTCGCCGCCAGCATCTTTTACATTATCCACCACATTGTGGTGAAGTCCTCCCTGTTCCTTATCGGAGGGACGGCTGCGCTGTTGAACCGCACGGATAATCTGGATCGGATGGGGAATCTATGGCGGCATGCGCCCGGGTTGGGTGTGGCTTTCTTGTTCCAGGCGTTGTCCCTGGCGGGTTTGCCGCCGCTCAGTGGGTTCTGGGGAAAGTTCGCGATCGCGATGGAGGGCCTTCGTCTGGGAGAATACGTCCTGGTCGGGATCTCGCTGGTTGCCAGCATCTTGACGCTGTTGAGCATGCTGAAGATTTGGAATGGCGCCTTCTGGAATGCGGCGGAGGATCGCGAAGTGTGCCTGTGGGACTGGCGATGGGTGCGGATGAACCGTGTAAACCTGGCGATGGTGGCGGTCTCGCTGGGAATCGGTCTGGGCGCCGAGGGAGTCTTTCAGGTGGCGACACGCGCGGCCCAGCAGGTGCGGGACCGGGACGGGTACGCTGCCGCGGTGTTTGCGGTACGCGCCAAAGGGGTGGACGTGCGATGAAAGGGTTGGCGTTGCATCTGATTCTGGCCACGCTCTGGTTGTTCCTCAGTCCGGGGCGCAGCCTGGGCGATTTTTACGTCGGGCTCCTGCTGGGCTTCTGCGTCATCGCTTTGTTTCACTCCGTTCTCGGAGTCCAGGCATATCCACGCAAGGTGGTCGCGTTGGCGCGGTTTCTGTGGGGATTCTTGTGCGAGTTCGTGAAGGCGAATCTGAACGTGGCCGTGCGGGTTCTCTTTCGCTCCGCCTCGTCCCTGCGGCCGGATTTTGTGAACTACGATGTTGCCGGACTGACTCCGGGTGAGATCCTGGTGATGAGCTACTGCATTACGCTGACGCCGGGCACGACCACGGTCCAGATCAGCGAGGACATGCGCACGCTCGTGATCCACGCGCTGGACGTGGAGAACCCGGACGAGCTGCGGCAGAATCTGGATCGGAACCTGAAGACGCCCTTGTTGCAATTCACGCGATGAACAGTGCACTGACATCGGTTTGTTTCCTGGGACTGGGCGTGGCGGTGCTCCTGGCCCTCGTGCGCGTCATCCGGGGGCCCACGATCCTGGACCGCATTTTGGCATTCGACTTGATTGCCACCGGGGTCGTGGGGATGATCGGGCTGCTGAGCGTCGAGTGGAAAACGGCGCTGTTCCTCGAGCTGGTCCTGTTGTACTCGTTGTTGGGATTCGTGGGGACCGTGAGTTTCACCCTTTACCTGCATCGGACCTTGCCGCGGCGTCGGTCGGCAGCCCCGACCGGGAACCGTGCGTCGCCGGAAGAATTCGTGCCATGATCCCTTGGTTGGCAGGCGCGTTGATGCTCACTGGGACGGCGTTCATTTTGATCGCCGGGTTGGGTTTGTTGCGGTTGCCGGACGTGCTTTGCCGCTCGCATGCGGTGGCCAAGGCCAGCACGCTTGGAATCTTTTTGGTGTTGCTGGGCTTGTGGCTGATCCTGGGCGTCGAAGCCGCAGGCTTGAAAATCCTGCTGGCCATATTCTTTCAAGTGGCCACGATTCCGGTCGCCAGTCATCTGGTCGCGCTGTTGGCCTGGGACAAGGACCTGCCGCGTTGGCGCGGCCCCGGAGGTCCCCAGCGTGGTCGGGGGCCGGCGGGCCGACCCGACTGAGGTTGGATCCCGGACAAGGGCCACGACCTGCAGGTTCCCCGGGCTTCGGGCGGGGTTGAATCGGGCGGGCTTGCATTGACAGGAGGGGCTCGCCCAAACAGGGTATCGCGCATGAGTACGTATGGGGCGGGTCCTCTGCCAAGCCGAAGAGAGTTCCTGCGTCAATCGGCCGGTCTCCTTTCTGCCGCAGCTCTGGTGCGGGCAGTGGAAATCAAGTCTCGTGCCGCCGAATCGAACACGCTCCGCATCGCCCTGATCGGCTGCGGAGGCCGCGGCAGTGGCGCGGTGGCCCAGGCGTTGTCCACGGCCGGCCCGACCGAGTTGTGGGCGGTGGCCGATTTTTTCCCCGAGCGTGCCCGCGCCCTGGTGGAGCAGTTGCGTCCGCGGTTCGGCGATCGGATCCGCGTCACCCCGGAGCGCGTTTTTGGCGGCCTGCGGGGCTACCGCGGTGCCATGGACAGCCTGGAACCGGGAAACGTGGTGATCCTGGCCACGCCGCCGGCCTTCCGGCCCATCCACTTCGAATACGCGGTCCAGCGGGGTCTCCATGTCTTCCTGGAGAAGTCGTTCGCCGTGGATGCGCCGGGCATTCGCCGTGTCTTGCGTGCGGGTGAGGAGGCGGCGCGCAAGGGTTTAAAAGTGGCGACCGGGCTGATGAGCCGTCACTATCTCCCGCTGGAGGAGGCAATGGCACGGGTGCACGAGGGTGCGCTGGGCGAGTTGGTGACGCTCTATGCGTACCGAATGCACGGGCCCGTGGGTCTGGGCCCGCGCCCGGCGAACATGAGCGAACTGGCCTGGCAGATCGCCAACTACAGTGGGTTCACCTGGTTGAACGGAAGCTTTTTTGTGGACTGGCTGATCCACAACATCGACGTCTGCTGCTGGGCCAAACGCAGCTGGCCGGTTTCCGTGCAGGGAATGGGCGGTCGCCAGGTGCGACGCGAGCCCGACCAGCTCTATGACCATTACATGGCGGAATACACTTTCGCCGACGGCACGCGCATGGTGGTGCAAGGGCGGCACATGTCCCGGTGCTGGGATTTCTTCGGTGTTGTCCTCCACGGCACTTCGGGTTGTGCGGTCCTGGGAGAAGGGCAACCCAACCCCATGTTGTTTCGCGGTCATCAGCCGACGGCCGATCGCGTGCTGTGGCGATACCGGGGTGAACCCTGTGATCCCTACCAGCGCGAGATGGATCTCTTCTTCGAAGCCATCCGCCAGGACCGGCCCTACAACGAAGTCGAACGCAGCGCTAAATCCAATCTGACTGCCATCATGGGCCGAATGGCCTGCGAATCCGGGCAACGAATCACCTGGGAGGAAGCGATGGCCTCGACCCGTGAGCTGGCACCCGGCCTGGATCAACTCCGGGACGAAGACGATCCACCTGTGAAAGCCGATCCCCAGGGCCGGTACCCGATCGCGATGCCGGGCAGCACCGAGGTCTTGTGACCGGGGCGGTTGACTCGCACCCGCCGCGCTGTTGGCAAACGAGCCAACTCCCTCGGACGCGCGGGAATCCCTGCGGCCGGCCTCGGCTCGCGAGTTTGCTCCGGGTCCGCAGACCCCGCCATGGCCCCTGTTCCAGCCCGGTACACCATGGGCGCGGGGCCGCGGATTGAATGCCGGACTGCGTGTTAGTGATCGCTTCCGCGAGGACGAGAGCCAGGTCCCGGGCAACCCGAGCCGCCCCGGGGCACGTGTCGCTCCGCACCGAGACCGAAAGCTGCCGCGGCAGGTATTGCCCAATCGCGACGGTACCGCTCCCCGGGCGGTGGCGGGAACGCAAACCGATCGGCAAACCAGCAAAGCCTGTGCGGAGCGACTCCTCGTTACCGGAATGGAGCCGGGGAAGGCATGGCAGACAACGCGTTGGCACCGGGATGAAGGAACCGGCGCCTCACCATGCGAGCGCTGCCCACGAGGAGGGCCATGATCAGCAGGCCCGCCGTGGAGGGTTCCGGAATGTAATGGACCTCGAGGGACCAAGCGTCCAGGCGATATTGGCCCCCGCCACTGACATCCGCAGCAAACAACACCCAGGTGCCGCCCGGCTCGAGGCCCGCAAAGGAACCGAGCCCTGCGGTGCGAGGATCGTCCGTGAGCACGTCGGCGGGATCCGTGGCGCGAGCATCCGGTTGCCAGAGACCCGTCAAGGGAATGTTCAAGGGGATATTCTCATCGCCTGTTAGCGTCAGGCGACAGTTGTGCACGTCGGCGCTGGCCGCGTCGCTCAGCGTGATATGGACGTTCACGCCATCGCTGTAGCCGAAGGGCCGCCCTGGGGCTCGCCCCGGCCGATTCAACAGCACACTGTATCCGGCTGTGGGCCCGGCCAGGCTTACAAATAGATCTCCCAGAAAGGCCCCTTCCGGATGCGGGCTGAGCTGCAACGTCACCACAAGCGAAAGAATGGGGGCGGGTCCGGCCGGCAGGCTTCGGGCGTCGGCCAGGCCGGAGTCGTCGCCATCGGGGATCCACGCCTGCACGGGAAAGGTGAACGTTTGCGGCGGGAAACCCTCTGCGGCCTCGATGTCGTGCCACGCACCGCCCAGCAGCAGCACTGCGGCACCTCCAACCAAGCAGAGCCGGCGACAGGATCGGTTGGGATTCCCGGCATTCATCGTGCGACCGTGCGATAAAACCGTGTGGGCGGAGGTGGCTCGGTGGCGTCCACCCACTGGATCAGGCCCCGGGCATCGGCTTCAACTTCGGCGAGCGGCTGCCAGCGGGTGGCCGGCAGTATGTCCGACCACTCCAACGTGTAGGACCGACCGGGAACACCGGCGAACACCAGCTGCCGATGCCCGGTGGGTAGGACCGTAATGCGAACAAGGTTCAGAGAGGGGCCCGGGTCCGGCTCCGAGACCACCACAAATACGGTCTGCGTGCTTTGGTGGCCGGCGGTGTCCTGCAGCGCATATGTAAACGTATCGAACATCGGCTGACCGACCGGGGGCTCGTAAAGGATCCAACCGTTGTCGAATGTCAGACGGCCTCCGGACGCGCTTCGGACGGCGTGGCTGACGAATTCCAGCGGATCGCCCTCGGGGTCCGTGTCGTTGCTCAGGAGCCGGAGCGCGATGACCTTGGTCGTTTGTCCCCGCGCGCGGCCGATCGTGTCGGGCAGAGCAGCCGGCGGGTCGTTCAGCGCGGGTACAAACCCGGCCGCCAGGCGATACGGAACCGTGGCGGAGGTGCTCCAGCTTGCCGGGGCGCCAACCCCAACGAACGCTTCGTAGTGGTCCGACCGGCTCCAGCCACCCCCGGCCAGGGAGCCTGAAAAGTAGAGCGAGTAATGGGCCGACCGGGCGACCGGGGGCTCGCCATCCGCCTTCGGCCCACAAGAAAATAGAAGGCCCGCCCAGAACCAAGCCGGGAACCACAACGAGCAGCACCGTCTGCATGTGGGCATGGGCCTCCCCGGGAGCGACTCATGGGCCAGCACCGTTTGTGGGGACGGGCTGGAATTGTGCGGGCAGAACCGTCGTGTCAGGTGCAGCAGGGTCGGGAAAATCCCGGCGATCCAGAATTCGCCCATGCTCCAGGTGGACCTCTGCCTTCAAGTGACCGCTCGCATAGTAGGCACGCGCGACTCCATGCGGCCGGCCATGTTCGAAGACGACTTCCTCGGCCAGTTGACCGTTCTCGTGCCAACGTTGATAGAGGCCGTGGTATTCTCCCTCCACCAGCTGAGCCACCGATTGCGTGGCCCCGTCCGGATACCATTTGATGCGCAGACCGTGGGCGAGACCCCGCCGATAGGTTTCTCGGATTTGCAACTGACCATTGGTGTACCAACCTTCGGAGAGGCCGTTCAATTGGCCATCCACTATGGCGGAGCGCGACCACAGGGCTCCGTCAGGATAGCGCTCCACCAGGAAGCCATTGAACGGACGCGTGTCTCCCGTTCGATAAAGACGGCCCTGGCGCAGCTCCAGATCGTGGCGGGACAGTTCCGCGGGTTGCATGGACAGCCGTTGAAAGAGGAAAAACCCCAGAAGGGCCAGTCCCGACAGGCAGACCGCAGCGAGCCGAAGACGAATCCGTCGGGCGTCGTCGGGGCGCTGTGCGCTCGGCGGCATGGGAATCGCGTTCACAACACCTTCAAACGGAAGAAACGCGGAGGTGCATTCGAACCCGCGTCAGGGAGACTGACCTGGACGCGCAAGAGACGAATGTCGTTGGCACGGTACTCCGTGGCGGGAGCTTCGGTTGAGCCGGCGACCTTGAAGGGTACCACCGACCAGGTTTGCAGGTCGTGACCGACGAGGATTTGATAGGTACGACCTGTGACGGCGGTGAATTCCAAGATGGCCTGACCCGCTTGAACTTCGCGCAGGTCCAGGAGGAGCGCGTGGCCGGGATCGAAGGCATAAGTGCCCGCCAAGTATTCCTGGAGGTTCGATAACCCGTCCCTGTCCAGGTCGTCGCCCGGGCGAATGTCCTGGAGGGTTTGGCCGCCACCGAGCTGCTGGATCAGTGCATACTCCCACATATCCGGCAGCCCGTCGCCGTCGCGGTCTTCACCGAGCGTCAGGTCCAACCGGGTGCGCTGAGCCGGCTGTCCCAGGGTGGCCAGGTTGGCACGCATTTCGATCGGCAGGTAAGTCGTCGAACCGATGCGAACGCGGATGCGGAAGGGGACCAAGGGTTGAAGGGCGCTCGGACGATAAAGCTCCGGGGTGACCCCGGCGTCCAGCGGCAGAGTCAGTGTGTAATTCAGGCCGCGGCCCATTTCCGGGCGCAACCGGGTCTCGACGACGCGGCCGGTGGCGGTTTCGAACAGAATGCGGGCGGACGGCGCGCTGAGAGGAACTCCGTAAGGGTCGCGAATCACGCCCTCGATGATGTGGTGCGGAGCCGGTGGATATGCGTGCGACACACCGGCCAGGGCAAGACCGGCGACGCACAGAAACGTTCGGGCGCGGCTTGGAACGTTGGGCGTGTTCATGGTCGGGATGGGCTTTTAGTTGCCGGCATAGGAATAGGTGACGAAGTGGAGCTTCACATCGCGCACGGTGCGGATGAAGCGATCGAGACCCTCCTCGGGATCATGCAACAATGTACGTCCCGGGATGACCAGCTTCCATCGGCTGTTCCACACCGAGCGGCCGATGAGGCGGCGGTTGGTGTACTGGGATTGGAGCAGACGACCGTCGGTGCCGTAGAGATCGGGCGGGAACAGGCTCGCCGAGGGCACCGGTCGGAAGGCCTGGTGCTTGCGGACCGCAAACAGCGGCTCGGTCAGCGAGTCGGCAGACTGCCAGAAGGGGAAGCTGGAAAAGTCCGACCCGCCGATGTTGAAGGGCAGCGGCACCGCCACGTCGTCCACGGTCCAGGTACGCACGACGCTCTGGTCGCCCAAGGGCGGGCTGCGCATCGAATCCACGCCCACGGGGATGAGATACACATAGGGCGTGGCGGCGAGGGCGTTCGGATCGAGGAACGTGAGGTTCGGGTCGCCGGGCGGGGTGCCGCCGGAGTAGGTAACCGCGCCCTGGTTGACGGCCGGGGCGTCCATGCCGACGTAACCCTCCAGGGCGACGCCCACGGCGTGGATCTTGGTGGCAAAGGAGCTGGGACTGTACGCATGATCGCCGCCGGCCAGGGGCAGCCCGAACAGGTTGAGTCCGTCGGCGATGGTGGTGCCGAACTCGATCACAATGCCGGGTGCCGTAAGGCCGTTGCCGGGATCGATCTGCAGACAGTAACGGCGCACGTCGGGATCCTCGAGCAGGTGTGCCATGCGCCGGCTGGAGAGGTAATCGCGCCAGACTTCGTCGCCCTCGACTCCGGGCAGGATACGGAGCAGTTCCCGACGAACCGAGACCGTCGTGCCATAGGCGTCCGGGTTGTTGAAGCCGAGCCGGCCCTTGAGCACCTGCCAATCGGCGAACATCTCGGCCAGGATGCTCGAGAGGCCGGGATCGCCGGTGTTGCTGCCGGCGAACTGCGGTTGACCCTCCCGGACCACCCCGAGGGCGCGGGATTGCACGGCACGGGCCAGGAAGCGGCGGCCCTGGTCGGTGTGGAGCAGGCCGGTTTCATAGTCGAAGGCCTGGGCGGCCATGAAGGTGTATTGAGCGGCCAGGTCGTAGAGCGCCTTGTAACGCTCGAGTTTTTCGTTGCGGAAGATGCGGAAGGCGGCGTCGCGGGTGCGGAAGCCCTGAATGACGGCCGCGGCCCGCTGGCGGAAGATACGGCGCTCCTCCTGGATGCGGTCGCCCTCGGCCAGCAGGGCGCGGTATTTCCGCTGGGCATCGTCCAGCTCCTGCAAGCGGGCGTTGAGTTCGGGCAGGAGGTTCTGCACGCCGTAGACCTTGTCGCGCAGCTCGCTGGTGGCGTCGCGCAATGCCTGGTTCCACTCCTCTCGCTGGATTTGGTCGAACTCGGTCCAGCGTTTGGTGGTCTGGTTGGCAACCTCGAGGACCTTGATGGCCGCAAACGTGCCCACTTTCTTCCATTCGGTGACCGATTTGAACGTCACTCCGGATGCTTCGATCGCGGCCCGGGCCGGGGCGGTCAAGTCGCCCCCGGCGGCCAGGCCGGCAATGAAGACGGTGGGGAGCGATTTGGCAGCGGTCTGGGAAATAAAACTGATCTGATCCGAAGTTACGTCGAGGATCTTATCCACGATCTCGACGGCGGTTTTGACCGCCTCCAGCGTTTGCTCGGCTCCGAGCAAGAACGCCTGCCAGTCGCGAATTTTTTCATGCGACTCTTTCTTGCGCTCGAAAGCGGCGAGCGCCCAGTCCAGGTCCCCCTTGGCGGCGTCCACCTTGTAGAGGGCCAGATAGGCGGCGTTGCGGGCCTTGATGATGTCGGAAATGGCCTGCTGGATACGGCCGGGCGAGGCGCGTCGGCCTGTCCAATGGGCCGGTTTGCCGAAGAATCCATGCGCCGGGAGGTTGAACTCGACATAGTGATTGGTGTTGTAACCAGATGCCCATGGGTTGGGATCCAGTCCCCGATCAATGCCGTCGACCCGGGCCTTGGTGATGAAGGTGAAGTCGGAGATGCCGTTGGTCTCCAACCAGTTCGGGGTGAACGTTTGGATGTCAATGCGCCAGGAGGCGTCAGCGGCCGGGTCGAGCAACGGTGTGCTCAGCTCCACCAAGTCAACGTACATGTAATGCATCAAATCCGGGCCGTTGTAGCCACTGGGGTACGTCTTCCCCGGACCAATGTCATCCGGATAGGGCGTGCCGTAGAGCTCGATCAATTGATGAGTGTAGGCGAGTTCCTGCCGGTTAACCAGGGTGCGGAACTCGGCCAGGGAATCCTCCTCAGAACGCATGAGTCGGGTAACATCCTTGGCGTCATCGAACGCGGCCAGGGCGTTTTGCAGCGCGGCCAGCGCACGGGCATAGATCTGTTCGAAATGGGTCTGGGGTTCCGCCCCCACCACGAGGGTGGGGTTGATGTCGAAGGGTACGGCGGTTTCCGGCAACCCCAGCGGGTTCAGGCCTGCCTCCGCATTGTCGAGGGTGGTTTGGAGACTGCCCGCGATGGCCGGCAGTTCGAGTAACTCGACCACCGTGGTGCGATCCACCTGCTGAATCCCGCCTTCGTGGGTGGGATCGGGATCGCGATCCGGCAGGATGGCGTTGCCCACCACCCAATGCAGGTAGGCGCCCTGGCCGGTGCGGGTGGCCCAGTGGTCCACACCCCAATCGCGCTGGGTGGGTAGTGTGCGGCGGTTATTAACTTTGGATTCGCTCAGGTGACTCCAGCCGATGCCGCGGCCGTGCCTGTAATCCCGGCGCCAGGTCAGGTCGGTGATCTGCTTGCCGGTGCGGGCCACGGCAGCCGCGGCGGCAGCGAATTTGCGCTCGTCCTGGTAATCCACCGACACGGGCTGGCCGAGGACCAGCACCGCCTCGATGCGCGGCACCCAATCGAAGTCGGTGTTCATCAGCAGGCCGTAGTAGCCCTTTAGGGCGGTGAGGTAGTGGCCATAGGCGTCGCCATGGCCCTGAGGATAGAGCCGGCGGGCATCATCGGCGTCCACCCGGCCGTTTTCGTCCAGGTCCAGGATGTTGTAGTTG
>JAOADM010000107.1 GCA_026417315.1 Limisphaera sp. | reverse complement strand
AGATGTGTATAAGAGACAGCAACGAGGCCAATCGCAGCATCAACAACTACACCCGCATCATGGGCGGATGGAGCAAGCCGCACCGCTCTCCCCACCTGAACGGACCGATCCCCAGCGGTGGCAATGTGGGGATGCTGGACGGACACGGAGAGTGGCGCAAATTCCCTCCGATGCGTGTCCGGACTCTGTCCGGCCCCTATTTCTGGTGGTAACCCTTGCCCGGGGCCATGAGAAGTCCGTTCATCATCAGGCTGTTGCTTCCGCCATTGCCCTGGCCGGGCCAGCCGGGATTGGACCGATACGACGCCTCACCCCTTTCCCGGGTTGCCTCCGCACTGCTCTGCCTTTCCGATTCGTCCGTCAGGAAACCTGAAACCCCAAAACCACCTGTGACTATGCGTACAACCAGTGTGAGCACTCGACTGATCCTCCTGGGCAGCGTTCTGCTACTGGGGGCCCATGGGACCCTCTCCGGGGCCACGTTGAAGAATCGCTACAGCTTCAACGAGCCCAGCGGACAAACCACGGCCACTGATTCGGTCGGTGGACGGCATGCCACCCTCATGAATGGCGCGTATTTCGACGGCGCAGGGTCGGTATGGCTGAACAGCACGATTCCTTCCAGTGATCCCAGCGGCGATTACGTGGCGTTGCCGGCCAACATCCTTACCGGTTATACGGCCGTCACCATCGAGGTTTGGTACACTCCTTATGCCTCGGCATTGTGGAGCCGCGTTTGGGACATTGGCAACAGCTTGAACAACAGCGGAGCGCAGACGTCGTACTTCTTCATGCGTTCCGGGGACAGCGCCTCTGGTGTCCTCGGCGACATCACCATCATGCAGCCTGCCCGAAACACGCAGCAGGTCGGCGGCCCCATTGTGCCACTCGGTTCGGAAACGCACCTGGTGTGGACCTCGGACGGCGCGTCGGGGATTGCTCGCATCTACGTGAATGGTGTCCTGGCAGGGGAGACGATTGGATTCACCAACACCCCGGCTATGATGGGGCCCACCACCAACAACTGGCTGGGCCGCTCACAGTGGGGCGCCGACCCGTACCTGTCGGCCAGTTATAACGAGTTCCGGATCTGGGAGGGGGCGTTGACTCCCCTGGAGGTGGCGGGCAGCTACGTTTCCGGTCCCAATACCGTAAGCACCGACTACGGCACCATCACCGCCGTGGAACTGCAACTGCCGGCGACTCTCTCGAAAGGCTCCGGGGCCAGCGCGCGCGTGCGCGCCAGCGCGTCTCGGTTGACCAATCCGGTGGATGTCACCGGCATGCCCGGCCTGACCTACCAATCTTCTGACCCGAATGTGCTGACCGTGGATGCCGCAGGCATGGTCCGCGCCGTCGGCCTGGGTACCGCCACCATCACCGTCACCTTCGACCATGGCGGGGTCCAGCGTTCCGATCAACGGACCATCACCGTGCTGAATCTGCCGCCGCGCCTGATCCATCGCTACAGCTTTAATGACGACGGCAGCATGACCGCCATCGACAGCGTCGGCGGGGCTCACGGCACACTGGACCTCCTGGCAGAGCAGCGGGACGGCCAGGTCTGGCTCAGCGGCCAGGCCCTGTCTTACGTGGACCTGCCCGCCAACCTCATCACGGTGGACACCATCACCCGCAACGCCATCACCTTCGAAGCATGGGCCAGTTTCGGCGTGAACGGGAACTGGGCCCGGCTGTTTGACTTCGGCAACTCCGTCGGCGGGGCCGGAGGCAACTACGTGTTCTTCTGCCCGCGCTCGGGCGGCGGGGACACCCGGTTTATCATCTCCAACACGCAGCCGGGCTGGAGCGGTGGGGGTGAGCAGGGAGTGTTCATCCCCGGGGTCATGGACAACCGAACCAACGTGCACATCGTGGCGATTCTCGATTTCGGTCGGGACCTGGCTGTGGTGTACACGAACGGCAGCCTGGCGGGCCTGAACGCCTCGATGACGCGGGAGCTGACCGCCATCATCAACAACTTCAGCTACTTGGGCCGTTCCTTGTATGGTGCGGACGCCTACCTGAACGGTTCGATCGATGAATTCCGCATCTGGGACGGAGCACTGAGCGCGCAAGAGGTCGTGGCCAGCTACCTGGCGGGGCCCAACAACACCAACAATGCGCCGGGCAACTTTGTCAGCCTGGATATTGACCTGCCCGCTCAGATCACGGCGGAGTGGCAAACCCGGGCGCGCGTGGTCGGCAACTGGCAAAACGCGCCCAATGTGGATCTCTTGGCGGATCCGGATTTGCAACTGACTTCGCTCAATCCCGAGGTCGTTACCGTGGGTGCCGGCGGACTGGTCACCGCGGTGGCCCCCGGCACGGCCACGATTCGGGCCCGTTATCAGGGCATCGAGGCCACCAAGCAGATCACCGTGGTCGCCCCCTCGGCCACCCTTGTGCATCGCTGGACGTTCAATGAAACCGAGGGTAACCGTGTGGCGGATGTCGTTGGTGGTGCTCATGGTTACATCACCTTCGGCACCAACACGCTCGGCGTGACGAACGCCTACTGGACCGGGCAGGGCGAACTGGTCATCAACACCAACGCGGCCCTGGGAGCCACGGATGCATACATTGACCTGCCGGACGGCATCATCTCGCGGTTGACGAACAATGCGACCTTTGAGGTCTGGGTGACCATCTACAATGCCGATTACTGGTCGCGCGTCTTCGACTTCGGGAGTCTGCCCGGTGGTCCGACGTGGATTGCCGAGCCCAACCTGTTCTTTGCGCGCGGGTCGCGCCTCGACTGGGTGAGCGGTGGCATTGCGGGGGCGGCCCTGCCGACCGGTTCCAAAGTGCACCTGGTAGTGCTGTACAACGAGACGGAAAAACAGGCCAAGTACTATGTGAACGGCGTGCTCTCGCAGCAGAGCCAGCCCGGCCTGGCGAACCTGTCGCTGAGCCAGATCAACGACACGAACAACTGGCTCGGTCGGTCGCTCTACTCCGAACCGATGCCCACGCCGTGGCGGGATCCCTATCTGCAAGCGGCCTACGACGAGTTCCGGATCTACTCCGGGCTCCTTACCTCCGCTCAGATCGCGGCCAATTACGCCATTGGCCCGAATCCGCCCGCGGAGGCCCCGAGACTGGCCGCTCGCATCCAGGGCAACCAGCTGATCCTGAGCTGGCCCACCAGTGCCGCCGGTTTCGCGCCCTACTCCACCACTGCGCTGGGGCCGGGCGCCAGTTGGTCGCCGGTCTCGGGTACGCCCACCGTCGTGGGTGATCAGTACGAGCTGGCCGTGCCGCTGGGCGATGCGCCGCAACGGTACTTCCGGTTGCAGCGCTAGGCTGTCCGGACGGAGAGCCCAGCCATGATTCCCAAGGGTTGCATGGAGGGCCGCTGACGGTCCCCCATGCAACCCTGCCTTTTTGAAGCGTCTTCTCATGGCCACCCGGGCTTACCCGACCTCGAACCGCCTGCGACTCCGGATCCCGGTATGCATGCTGGTGGGCCTGGCATTGGTCTCCGAGGTGTTTACCGTGCCGGGTACGGCTGCGACCGCGGGGAAGGTGGAAACGGCTCCGATGCTGCGGGGAGCCACCCGCATTCACGATCCCTCGACGATCGTACGCGACGGTAACCGTTGGTGGGTGTTCGGCACCGGCCGGGGAATCTTGACCCTGTGGTCGAGTAACCGGGTGGACTGGGAGATGGGACCTTCGGTTTTGCGCGAGCCGCCGGCATGGGCGACGGAGTGGGTTCCCGATCACCGATTCCGCTATTGGGCGCCGGACATCATTCGCGTAAAGGATCGTTACTACCTGTACTACTCCGTTTCCACCTGGGGCTCGCGACAGTCCGCCATCGGCTTGTTGGTCGGACGCCGTTTGGATCCCGAGGCTCCCGACCATGGTTGGGAAGATCGCGGCCCCGTGGTCCGCACCACGCCCCAGGACGACTATAACGCCATCGATCCCGCCCTGTTTCAGGATCGGGACGGCCGACTATGGATGGTGTTCGGCTCTTACTGGTTGGGAATCAAACTTGTCGAGCTGGACCCCGATACGGGATTGCGCAAGGAGCCGAAGGGAACTGTGATCGACCTGGCGTGGAAGGAGGCGATCGAGGCTGCCGCTCTGTTGCGACAAGGGGATGATTACTTTCTGTTTGTCAACTGGGGCCAATGCTGTCGAGGCACCAACAGCACGTATGAGATCCGGGTCGGCCGCAGCCGAAGCGTGACCGGGCCGTACGTGGATCGGGAGGGTCGGGACCTGCGCAAAGGGGGCGGCACCCTGTTGCTCGGGAGTTCGGGCCGTTTCATCGGGCCGGGCCATGCGGCCTTCTTCGAAGCCGATGGCCAGCTCTGGATGAGTTATCATTTTTACGACGGAGCCCAGGGCGGCCGAAGCGCTTTGGATATCCTGCCGGTGCAATGGGATGCCGAAGGCTGGCCCCAAGTGAAGGGTCGGCACGACCCCTGACAGCCTGTTGAAAGAACTCTGTAGGCCCGAGAGGCGGCCTTTTTAAATGAACGACTCGCTTCCCGGTCCCTGAATCACGGTGCTCGAACAGCGGGCGAACACAAACTTGTTCCTTGTGAGATCAGGATCCCAAATACTCGTGCACGACCCGGCTCTGTAACGAGGCGCCTCGGTCAAAGAGGGCAGTGCAATCGTCATCCATACCAGCGGTCGGTTTGCCGGAGATGGAGTTCGTCTCGAACGATTGTACATCCGGGATTTCGAACACTGCCCATGGACGGTGAATTGCAGCCCCCTCCAGGTACGTGACTCGGCTCTGCTCATGGCCAAAGCATCCGTGGTGCGGACCGAGAGTCACGTGGACATCTTTCGCTTCGAATCCTGTAACCAGGGTTATGGCGCGAACTCTTCCGTCGACCCGTACGCATTCGGATCCGTGCCCATTTTCGACATCCGTGGCCCGGTGAAAAACCTCCAGATCCCGAACTGCGAGATCGGAAATGCGGCGCCCTTCATTCTGATGGCCGGCGGAAATTATGAAGAGCGGCTTACCGTCAAGGATTCAAACTTCGAGCGGATCTGCAAGCGGGCCCGGCAACGAACCTGATGGTTCTGCGCGCCTGTTCTTCCTCGTGGTTTGTAAGCAAGCGGCTCATGCAGCCTCGTTGGGCGGCGGTGATCATCCGCGGTGCCGGCCCCGGGGAGCACAGGGGGTTGTTGCACGGCACCGCCCCCCGACATCGGGACGTTCCATGGGCATGCTTTCCTGTAAGATGATGATGTGCGGATTCAGGGGGAGAGGGTGTCGACGATCCCCGATATTTGTCGCATCAGCAAGATCTTTCAGACAAGCGTGACGGTAGCCGGGTACGGAATGCCCCGGCGTGTCCGCGAAATGCGTTTTTCCACCGAAAGGGTCGCCTGCGGTTCAAGGACCTGCGCGGGCCCTTGGGGGAGGCGGCCTTTTTCAACACCCTCGTGAGGAAAAGGCTGCGCTTGTTTGCGGGCAGGAGAAGCATACGCAACGCCCGCGGACTCCGATCCCCTTGCGGAGAACGGCATCACCCGGTTCTCCGCGCCCCGATGTCTGCGGAACGTTTCTTTGGTGCGACGGCGTTGGGGATGACGGGGCGCGGGTGGAAATGGCGAGGGTCGACCGGCCCAGTGGATCCGGCCATCCTTCAGCGGGTGGGGATCCTGAGGACGGTTAGCGAGTAAGGGGGTACCGTGTATGCAAAGTTCTCGGCCACCTCGAGGAAATTCGTCTGCGGCACCACACGATCGGGGGAGTCAAAATCGTTCACGATCAGCGGATCCTGATGGCCAAGGTGAATCACCGTTGCCCGGATGCGCGACGGAAGTCCGGGCAGTCCCACTTGAACAGAGCGGGCAGAGGGCCGGTTGTTTACCCATTTCAGAATCACGTCACCGGTGGCAGAGTCGCGGACGGCGGAGTGAGCAAAATCCGGGGGAGGCCGGAACCCCGCGTCTTCGATTTCCTGAACCAGATGGCCGTTGAGGTAGCATCGTGCGATCATTCCATCGACTTCGACCCGCAGATCGTACCAACGACCCGGTTCGATGCGCCCGATCCTCTCCGGGCCAAGCTGTTGCTTTGCTCCGTCGGTGGCCTTTTCGATGGCATGGCGGGTATTCCCCCACCCGCCCAGATTCCACCAGAAATAATTCTGTGCGTCGTGGTACCGGAATCCGATGAGGAAACCCTCCGATCCGCCGGTTTTTCGCGCTTTCAGGCTGAATGTGTAACGAGAAGCGCCCGCCGGCGCTTTCAACAGGCTCAAGGCCGGGGTTTCGCGGCTTTGCTGCTGGTACACGCCATTCTGAATCTGCCAGGTTCCGAAGATGGGCTCCCAACGGTCCGTGGGCCCGGAGAAATCCTCGGCCACCACCGTTCTTCCCTCGACCACCAGACGCACGTCGTCGAACTCGGCCTGCGTGTCCCAGGTGCCAAGGAACACACGGTCCTCCGCTGGGGAGGGGCGGGCGGAGGTCGTGTCCTCCTCTAGGGTTGCGGAAAGGTAGGTGTCCCCTGCGTGGACGCTGAACAGCTGCTGAACGTAGTAGTTGATCGTGCGCAGGATCTGTGTGTTCGAAAAATAGATCAGGTTGGGATTCCACTGGGTCCGGCCGCGTTTGCCGAGCAACGGTGCGTAGGAGGCCATGGCGACCACATCCCCGTTGCGCTCCAGGCTGGTGAGGTACGCCGCCTCCGCCAGCGCCGACCGCAAGGTGTTTCGGCGGCCTGCGTCGTGAGCTGCGTATTCGCCCAGGTAAACCCGGGAGCGCTGTCGGTCGTAGCGATCGTATCGCATCAGGTTCTCCCAAAACCATCGCGGAGGGACGTAATAGTGTTCGTCCACCATGGGCAGTCGCAGCTCGTCGGCAAAGGCCCAACCCGCGTCATAGTCGGGACCGCTGTGGGACGGCCCGACCGTGCCGATCACGGTGATTTCCGGGTGCTTGCGGCGCAGGGCTTCGTAGATCATGCGAAACCGTTCGCGAAAGACGGGCGTGATGTGTTCCTCGTTGCCGACGGCGATGTATTTGAGGTGGAAGGGCTCGGGATGCCCGGCGGCGGCGCGGAGCGAACCCCACTTCGAGTCCGGCGGCCCCTTGGCCCACTCCACCAGGTCGAGGACTTCCTGGATGTAGGCCGGCATTTCCTCCATGGGTAACCCGCGCTGGCCGGTGCCGCCCTGGTGATCGGCATTCTGACAGCACACCCCGGCGGGCACGACCGGAACCGGCTCGGCCCCGATGTCTTCGCAGAACTGGAAATACTCGAAGTAGCCCAGCCCCATGGACTGGTGGTATCCCCAGAGGTTGGGCTGGCTGCGACGTTGCTCGACCGGTCCGATGGTCCGGGGCCATCGGTACATGTTGTTCAGTCCGTAGCCATGGACCAGGCAGCCACCGGGAAAGCGCACAAAGCGGGGTTTGAGATCCGCAATGGCTTGCGCCAGGTCGGCACGCAGACCGTTGCGCCGATTCTTGAACGTCGCGCGGGGAAAGAGCGAAATTTCGTCCACGGCAACGCCGCCCCGCGTGTGGGAGAGAAGGACGAGCCGGGCTTCGGATTCACTTCGCGACGGGACGAGCGTGGCCGTGGCCCGGTGCCATTCCCGCCCCCGAATGGCCACCGTGGCGGAGGCCAGGACCTCGTCCCGAGAATCCTGCAGCAGCACGGTGAACTCGGCCGGCCCGTCCAAAACCCCGCTGTTGCCCCAGCGGTTGCCCGTGAAAAGCTGGCGGCCCCAGAGGGAGAAATCGTAGGTCTTCCCTGCCTCCACCGCGATGCCGTCGTAACCCCGGTTCCTCAGTCCGAAACCACGGCCGGGCTGCCGGGTCTCGAGGACGACGTAGTGAGGGTTGTTGGGGTGGATGGGAAAGGCGTCTGCCACGACCACCGAACCTTCTGCACCGTCGCGCCGCACGGTCTCCCATGCGGTCAGAGCCGTCCAGTCGGGGCGCGCCGTGGGCTGATACTCAAAGGACCGGTTCTGGACCAACTCGGCGTACAGTCCGCCGTCCGCCGCGTAATTGATGTCTTCGAAAAACACGCCGATGAGATTTGTGCTGATGGGCTTGCCCGGTTGGCGGAGATCAATGGTCAACCGAATCGAGGGTGTGCCGGACGACGGCGGCACGGCGGGCGAAGCTCCAGTGCCTCCAAAGGTTGGCCAGAGACACAGCAAGGATCCAGCGGCCAGAATTCTGTGACATTCTTTCATGATGGCGAGGCAGGGTAGGAATCTGGGCCGCGGCAATCAATGGTTTTGGGCGGGGCTGTTGGGGCTGCTGTACCCCGGCGGCCGGGTTATAGCCCGACATCCATGTTCGCTTCGTCTCGGGCGAGCTCTGAAAGTTCGCTCCGAGTTTCTTGTCGAAGGACCCCAGAGAGCCGAAGTCCTCCTCATGCCAACAAGGCGGGGCCTTCAGGAAGCGTTCTTTAGCTGAGCAAAGTCAGAGTCGAGTTTTCGCTCGCAGGGCCAGGGGCTTTCTCTGCCGGTTTCCCTTGCCGGCCCGCGATCGTGGGGCAATCGGGGGATGAAGTGGAGCCACGGGGTGTCTCGGCTCGGGCCCGGCTCTGCGAAACTGGATCGTGATCTGTCGTTGCCTTGAACCGTTCCGTGGTTCGTGCGCGATCGGTGCATCGAGCGTGGCGCATTGCTTGAGCCGGATTCCCGCTCGCAAAGCACCACGAGACGGGGGCGGCCATCGCTGCCCGGGTCCAAGCTGGAGTCGTTGTGCGCGCCGGGGTAGAGCTCCAGAAAAGAGCCACGGCCCAAAGGTTGGCCGGCCAACCCTTGAGAGGTCAGGCCACCCCAGCCATGAGCCTGTGCTGGAGACCGCTGCGCAAGGCCGTGTCACGGGCCCGATGAGGGATGCTCCCCGGGGACCTCTCAGGGGGCTGCTGCCAGGGTTTGCCAGCGGCCTCGAATCACGGCCCGGACGGACGGGCAGAGGGGAGGCAGCTTGTTGGGGTCCAGGAAGTTGAGGTCGAAATGCCAGTTGCGATTCGGGGCATTGTACACCGAGCCCGTGCCCGGCCAGCGATTTGTAGCCATCTGGCTGGGGAAGAGCACAATCATGGATCCGTTGTAGGTAACAGTGCGTCCGCTCCAGTTCTCCAGAAACCGAGGGAAGTTTTCGACCCCTCCACTGTAGGCTCCGGGTCGCGTGGGTACGATACCGGCCATGAAAGCCGCGTTGACCGTCGTGTCCGACGCAGGGCGGTAGGAGATGGATTTCGAACTGTTGGCGTCGTTCCAATTTCCCGAGAGGATGGTGATGGCGTCGGCGATGAGAGCGGCGGGCTTGGTGAAGACGGTGTTGGTGGTGCCGCGGTAACCGTCCGGGGCATTGTAGTGGCCCTGGACGTAGAGCGGGTTGGGGGTTGCCACGGTGAGGCCGTTGGCCGGGAGGGTGGCCCCGTTGACAAGACGCACGGCGGGAAGCACGCCCGACGGCGCCGAGCGAAGGTCGGCCACGTAAAGCGAACTGATGGGCCGCCCCAGCGCGGCGCGGATGGGGTTGGTGGTGGCCGACGCCCATGTGGCCAGTTTGCCGACGTCGATTTGGACGGCCCGGACGGTCTTGGCTTCCCGTTGGTCGGTGAAGGTCGCATTGGTGGAGATGAAGTTGGTGACCGCGGTCCACGGCAGACTGACGCCCGCGGCGGTGGTGAGGGATCCGCCGCGGATCTCCACGCCGGTATCCCGCAAAACGACGCGCAGATCGGCGGTGTTGAAGAAGCGGGCACGAGCCAACTCGCTGGAGAGCAACTCGCCGGGCGGCGCCGGCTCGATCAGAGCGCGCACCGAAAGCGGATCATTGGACATGCCCAGCGGAACGTTGAGGGTCATCACGCCGCTGTCCGAGCGGGCCTGGAAGATCGTGGTCCCGAGGCCGCGTGCGACGGGATCGTCCGGATGTTTGTGCAGATACACCGTTCCGGCCGCCGTCACGTCGTTGAGGAACCGCAGTGTCACTCCGGAGTTGGGATTGCAGTAAATGTCCCGATTGCCATGCACACGGCCTCCGATGGTCATGGCGGCGCCCGGGTTGATCTCGAGGTCCAAGTTGTAAAAGATCGCGAACTGAAAGATCGGTACCAGGGCAAATTGCACTTCTTGTTGGACGGCGGCAGCGACCGCCGGGTCACGAGCGGTGTTGCGTGCGGCCGCGCGCACGCGGAAAGTGGCGGCGTACCCCGAAAGTCCGCGGTATTGGGATTGCAGCGCAGTCATCGTCCAGGGGGTGGCCTGTTCGACGAGCAGATCCCCGCCCTGGAGAGGATCGCCGAATTGAAACCTGGCCCAAATCGGGTGTTCCTCGGGCAGGGGAATGCGGAGGCGGTAGGTTGGTAGTTTGGCTTGAACCACACTGACGCCCTGGCGGTTGTAGTCCGTGATCATTTCGGCCAGGACTTTCTCCGTGGCTGCTTCGGCGGCATAAACAGCCTCCTGATAATCCAGGTTGCGACGGGTGAGACTGGCCGTGCCGGCGGTCCAGCTCATGGCGGCGGCAAGGATGGCGACCCCGACGCCACCGAACAGAACGACCAACAGCAAGGCCGAGCCGGTGATCGCTGCGGGTTGTGAGCGGCGAGTTTTCATGGGGCAGGGCTACTCCAGGGCGCGTCGTGTAATCCGGGTACGCACCTGATAGAGGTCGTACAGACTGCCCGGGCCGACAGCCATGGAGGGAAACAACAGTTGGGAAAAGTGCAGAGTCAGGCTGATGACCCGGTTGTTATATGGATTGGTCTGCACATTGCCGGCAAAGTCCTCCGCCGCAAAGGCCACCGAGTTGGTGACAAAGCGGGCCAGGGTGCACGCGACGCCCTCTTGGGAGTCGAGCCGCAGCAGGAGTTGCGTGTCCGGTTCGACATAGTAACGGATGAACCGATTCGTCACGGCTTTGTCAGGGTAGACTTGAATGGCATTGCCCTGCTGAGGTTGTCCGGGGGCCACCGGGGCAAATGAGAAGGCATCCCCGTTGCCGACTTGAACCCAGCCGGCCGAACGAATCTCCTGCTCGAGAATCCCGAGAGAGCGACGGGCGTCATCGGTGGCGGCCAATTTGGCGCGTCCGATGCGGTCCAACCGCAGGGCAAGCAGGTGGACCGAGAGCAGTCCTCCCACCAACATCAGCAGGACGGAGGATGTGACCATCAGCTCGGGCAGAGTGAAGGCTGCCCGGGCGTTGCGCGATGGGCTGCGGCATTGGCTGCGCGGGACATTCATTGGTCAGGGCCACGGTAGGTCACGACGGTGTTGGTGAAAGTGCCGCGGTGTTTGAAGCTCCACGTCGTGTCGACCCGAATGCACTTGAGCGGTGGGTTGCTGGACACCAGGGTGATCGTAACGGTGGAGGTGGCATAGGGAATGAGGGCACCGCTGATGGGCAGGTCCAGGATGTCCACGCGCGGAGGAAAATTGCTGGGAAGGAGTTGGTCGACCGGGGGAAACGCCTGGGTGTCCCATTTGGCCGCGCGGGTTTGTTCGAGGCGGTCAGTGGCCAGTGCCTGCGCTGCCAGCCAGTACGCCGTCCATTCGGCCCGACTGGTGGTGAGGATGTATCCGCTCAGAATCCCGGCATACAAAAGGGCGCCGATGCCTAGGGCGATCATCACTTCGGCCAGTGTCAGGCCGTGCATGAATTGCCGTTGTCTTCCTGAAAAGACCAGTTTCATCCGAACGAGTGTTTTCCCGTTCTGCGCCAACGTGTTAAGCAGGAATTGTGCCGGTGCTGAGAGTGCTCCGGGATCGCCGTCGCGTGTCCAGCCCTTGACTCGTCCCGTGGCGCGGGTGTCTCGGATCAGGGCATTCAAGCTGCGCTTGCGTATCTGCGAGAGCCAGGGCGGCCCGTGTCCCAGGGCTCCAGGGCACGGCGGATTCACCCCGGCGAGACCCCGCAAGGTGCGCCCTCCGAGGGCCGGCGAGCACCTCGCTTCCGGCTCCGGACAGGAGTTCGAGACGGGCTGGAGCTCAAGGCCGGCGGGGGAAAGGGCAAACGATACCGGATGGAGCGTGCTTGCGTGCAGGACCCGCCCTGCGTAAGCAGATGGGCCATGTCAACCTGGGCGG
>JAOADM010000106.1 GCA_026417315.1 Limisphaera sp. | reverse complement strand
GAGCAGTTCGCGGCGTCGGTCTCGCGGCAGGAGTGGTTCGCCGACTCCCTGCCGGTGCTGTTTCCGAACCTCGGTCCCGAGGTGCTCGCCTCGCTGTTCGGCGCGGACATCGAGTACTCCGAGGACAGCGGATGGTCCGCCCCTTGCCCTGCGTGCCCGGGTTCGGCCCTGTGCTTCTTCGGTCGCGGCCCGGCATTGCTTTCCCCGCGCGGAATTCGCAGAGTGTTCCCGGGGAAGGCACCTGCCATGAACACGGAAGTCCTCTACCAAACCCGCCTGCGCCGGTATCTGACCGCCCTGAGGAACGAACAACCCGACTGCATTCCGATCCGGCCTTTCGTCGCAGAATTCGTCGCCCGCCATGCCGGATTCACCTGTCAACAGGTGGTGCACGATTATCGCCTGGCTTTCGAGGCCACCCTGCGGTGCGCGCGCGATTTCGATTGGGACGCCGTCGTGCCCAACATGGTGTATGTCTGGACGGGGCTCACCCAGGCGGCCGGACTTCGCTACTACGGCATTCCCGGCATCGGCATGCCGCCCAACGTGGGATTCAACTACATCGAACCGCCCGAAGATCAAGCGTTCATGCGCGCCGACGAATACGACGCGTTGATCGCGGATCCCACCGGCTTTCTTTACGACGTCTGGCTGCCGCGGGTTTCCACGGAAATTGTCCGGCCCGGTCAGCCGGCCACGCGCCGGAGCCATCTGGCATTGGTCAAAAGCGCCATGGCCATGATGGAGTATTTCACCGCCTTCGGGCCGCAATGTGCCCGCTTGCGGCAGGAGTGCGGCACGGTCTCCGCCATTGCCGGCATTTTCAAAGCCCCGCTCGACATCCTGGCCGACAAACTGCGCGGGTACGTGGGGCTGGTCATGGACCTCCACCAACAGCCCCGTCAGGTGTTGCGCGCCTGCGAAGCCCTCATGCCGCACCTGACCCATGTGGGGTTGACGACCGCGGACCCGGCCCGCCAGGTGCCCATCGGCTTCTGGATGCACCGCGGCTGTGTCCCCTTCATTTCGCCGCAGCATTTCGCCTCTCATTACTGGCCCACGCTGCGGCCCTGCATCGAGGAATTCTGGCGCCACGGGCATCAGACCCTGTTCTACGCCGAGGGCAAATGGGATCATCACCTCGACGACTTCGCCACCCTGCCCGAGCGCAGCATCGTCTTTCACGTGGACCAGGGCGACCTGTGGTTGGCCCATCGGAAACTCCACGCCAAATTCGCCCTCAGCGGCGGCGTGCCCAATGTCCTGCTCAGCTACGGGACCCCCGAGGAACTGGAGGATCTGCTTCGCAAGATCTTTGCCGAAGTGGCCCGCGACGGTGGGTACATCCTCGATGCCGGCGCCATCATGCAGGACGACACCAACCCGGAAAACCTGAAGTTCCTCACGCGCTTCGCCCGCGAACACGGGGTTTA
This sequence comes from Limisphaera sp., assembly GCA_026417315.1. Lineage (GTDB taxonomy): Bacteria > Verrucomicrobiota > Verrucomicrobiia > Limisphaerales > Limisphaeraceae > Limisphaera. The sequence goes on along the minus strand of JAOADM010000106.1, from coordinate 10,744 downwards.
CTGCGGCCGAAGTTACTCCGAGGCCGCACTTTCCGAGCCGCCGCGGCGGCCGTGCGATGGTGCCGATCCCTCGGGCCTGCGCGGTCTGCAGGGCCATTCTGTGGTTGGCCCGGCCCCCGGCACGTGTCTGTCCTGGGAGGTCAAACGCGCGGAATTGCCCGAGCTCAGCGGCGACCTGGAGCTACTGGAGCGGGTCTGGAAACAGGTGGACACCCACGGTTACACCTACATCTGGCAGCTGCTGCTGAGTTTTTGATCCTGCCTTCTGCCCCGGCGCGCGCCGCCAACGGCCCCTGTGCCGGGCCGAAGTCCCGCCCTTCCTCCGCGGGGCCCGGAGCCGGGGTCTTCGGGCCGGGAGGTTCCGACCCCAATCCACAAAACGGCTTGAGCCGCAGGATGTCGCACCCACAATGGCCGCCATGCAAAACCGCCTCCGGGCATGGACCGGATTGCTGCTCTGCCTGACGGCCGGCTGCGCCGGGCCCACCGGCGATCGCACGCCCTCGGAGCGTGCGATCACGCTGCTTCCGCCGCCGGCTCCCGCCACCCCGGAAACCGTACCCACGCCCATGCCCGCGGCCAACCTCCCGACCTGGCAGTCCCTTTCGCAATGGACCGCTGCTCGCGGATGGGAGGCGCCCCGTCCCTCCGCCACCGTTCCGGTGGTGACCTACCGTCTCGTCACGGGACCCCATCAGTGGGAATTCCACGCCGGCAGCCCGGTCGCTTATTGGAACGGCATCCAGATCCGGCTGGGCTTCGCCCCGCAGTGGCTCGAGGGAGACCTTTGGCTCCACGGGCTCGATTTGGCCAAGCACATCGAGCCGCTTCAACAGCCGCTGCGCCTGAGTCTGCAACAACCCCCGCGCATTGTGCTGGACCCCGGCCACGGCGGCAGCAACACCGGCACCCGCAGTGTGGTCACCGGCCAGTGGGAGAAAGAGTACACGCTCGACTGGGCCTTGCGGTTGAGCAGCCTTTTAACGGCCCGGGGCTGGGCCGTCACACTCACCCGCTCCAATGACGTGGACATTCCCCTGACCGCACGGGTGGCCATCGCCGATGCGGCCGATGCCGACGTGTTTCTCAGCCTGCATTTCAACGGGGCCGCCGGCACCAACCACGCCGGGGGGTTGGAAACGTATTGTCTGACCCCGGTGGGGATGCCCTCGGGGATCCGGCGGGAGTTCGAGGACGATCCCCAGCTGGTCCATCCCAACAACGCGTTTGACGAGGCCAGTTTCCAGCTTGCGGTCCGCCTGCATCGGGCCCTGTTGGAACACACCGGGCTGGCTGATCGTGGCGTGCGCCGGGCCCGGTTCATGACGGTCCTGCAGGGCCAGCGCCGGCCGGCCGTGTTGCTCGAGGGCGGCTATCTCACGCACCCCGAGGACGCCCGACGGATTGCCGACCCTGCTTTCCGCCAGCGGCTGGCCGAAGCGGTCGCCTCCGCTCTTCCATGAGATCCAAACGCTTGATCGTCGTCACCGGCGGGGCCGGTTTCATCGGCTCCCATCTGGTGGAACGTCTGCTGGCCGAGGGCTTCCGGGTGGCGGTGGTGGATGACCTGTCAACGGGACGCCCCGAGAACCTGCAGGCCGTGGCCCATGATCCGGGCCTGGCAGTGGACTGGGCCCCGGTGTCCCGATCCCGTGCCCTGCGTCGATGGATGCGTCAGGCCTCTGCGGTCTATCACCTGGCTGCGGCCGTGGGTGTGGAACTTGTGGTGCGCGATCCCATCCGCGTCTGTCGGGTCAACCTCCACGAGACCGAGGCCATGCTGGAACTGGCGGCCCCGCGGCGGGTGCCCGTGCTGCTGACTTCCACCTCCGAAGTTTACGGGCGGAGCGCCCGACCCGAGTTCGGCGAGGACGACGATTTGATCATCGGCCCCCCCACGCACGCGCGCTGGACCTATGCCTGTTCCAAGCTCATGGACGAGTTCCTGGCCATGGCCTATGCCCACGAACGCGGCCTTCCCATCATCATCGCGCGGATCTTCAACACCGTCGGTCCCCGCCAGACCGGTCAATACGGCATGGTCCTGCCCCGCTTCATCGAGGCTGCCAGGGCCAACACACCACTGCGCGTGTACGGCGACGGCCGGCAGACTCGGTGCTTCTGCTGGGTGCTCGACACGGTGGAAGCCCTGGTCCGGCTCCAGCACTGTCCACAGGCGCGCGGCCAGGTCTTCAACGTGGGAAGCACCGAGGAGGTCAGCATCCTCGAACTGGCCCGGCGCGTGATTCAGCTGCTCGGTTCGCGCTCGCGCATCGAACGCGTCCCGTACGCCCGCGCCTACGCCCCGGGATTCGAAGATTTGCGCCGCCGGCGCCCCCGGATTGCAAAGCTGGTCCGCTATACCGGGTTCCGCCCCCGCACCTCGCTGGACGAAATCATCCGGCGGACCGCTGCCGCACTCCCCGCGTAGGCCGTCGCCGCCGGGCGGGCGGTTTGGCTTGAAGTGTTCCCGTCTTCGAAACGGCCGCGTCCCCGGCAAACCAAAAGAAAACAGCCCACCTCCTGGCGGGCCGTGCGATTCTCGGACCGGGAGCAGGAGATCGGCCAATCCGCGGCCGATCCGCACAATCAGTGACAGCCGCAACCCGAACCGCAGCCGCAACCGTTGATATCTTCCTCGGTCGGCATGCGGCCCAGTTCCAGCGTCAAAGAGACCTGCTGCTGGATCGCCTGGCGCATCTCCTCGAGCTCCGCCTGCGCATCCAGAAAGCCGCGGGCCACTTCGTTGGCCAGCAGGGCCTCGCGGGCCCGCTCGAATCGATCGATCTCTTCCTCGGTCAACGGCTCGCCATATTGCTGTTTTCGCCGCAGTTCCTGGCCCTGTTGGACCACGCTTTCGTACTGGGTCCGGGCCTTCTCGTCGTCGAGGAAGGCCTGGATCCGTTGCTGCGCGGACTTGAAGCCCGCGTCCTCCAGGATCGTTTCACACAGTTCGCGGGTCTTTCGCCCGATCGCGTCGCTCTGGCTCATGGTGTCGTTTTGCACGAATCGATGTCTTTCCTTCTGCCCCGGGCGCCCTGCCCGCCGGCAACGTTGGCCAAACATAGAGGAGTTTGGACGAAACGCAATGGCACAAAAGGAGGCGGGGCGGCTGGTGCCTCTGCGGATCTGCCGCACGGCCGGCAAAGGCTGTGCGGAACCCGACCGAGAACGGGTTTGGCCCTCGACGGTTTCCCGCTCCGGCTTTTGCGCGGGCAGGGCAGACGAACCTCGGCAAGTCCGCTCAATTGTTCGGGGGACGGTTTTGTGCCTCGCGGGACCTGCTTGTCCTGAGAGGCGCACCGGCACGGTTTGTCGGCTGTTCAAGGCGCTTCTGCTCGCGTAAAGTCCCGCCGGCGATGAATCCACAACTTTTGATGCTGGAGGAGCGGATCCTGAAGACGCTGCGGCGAGCGGGGGCCAGGCCGTGGACGGCGGCGGAGTTGGCCCGGAGGATCGGTCCTCCCGCCGTGGCGTCGGCGGAGTTCGAGGCCGCGCTGAAGGCGTTGGAACAAAGCGGCCGAGTGGTGCGGATCAAGGGCGACCGCTATGTCCTGCCCCAGGCTGCCGATCTCATTCCGGGTCGGATCCGGATCAACCGGCAGGGCAAGGGATTCTTGCAGCCGGACGACCCGCATTTGCCGGAGATTCTCATTCCGGAGCACGCCACCGGGACCGCCCTGCACGAGGATCGGGTGTTGGTGCGGCGAAACGTGCGGCCGAAGGGGCTGCGGTCGGAGGCGCCGGAACCGGTCACGGGCGAGGTGGTGCGGATTCTGGAGCGCCGGCGGACGCAACTGGTGGGCACCCTGCAGCGCAGCAGCCGGTTTTTCTATGTGATTCCGGACGATCCGCGGATTCCTCATGACATTTACGTGCCCTCGCCCCGGGTGGGCGATCGGACGGCGCGGCTTGGGGACAAGGTGGTGGTGGCGTTGCGGGACTGGCCGTCGCGCGAGACCAACCCGGAGGGTGACCTCGTGGAGATCCTCGGGGCTCCCTCGGATCCGGGCGTGGACATGCTGGCGGTGTTGCGCCAGTACCAGTTGCCCACGGCCTTTCCGGCGGCGGTGCGACGCGAAGCCGAGGCGTTCGGGACGGAGGTGCGCCCGCAGGAACTGCGCGGCCGCGTGGATTGCCGGGGGCAACTGGTGGTCACCATCGATCCGGACGACGCCAGGGACTTCGATGATGCCATTGCGGTGGAGCGACTGGCTGATGGGCACTGGAAGCTCTGGGTGCACATTGCGGATGTGTCCCATTACGTGAAGCCGGGGACCGCATTGGACGAAGAGGCGCGGCGGCGGGGCAATTCCACCTACCTGGTCGACCGGGTGATTCCCATGCTGCCGGAGGTCCTGAGCAACGAGTTGTGCTCGCTGAAGCCCGGGGTGGACCGCCTGACCAAGTGCGTGGAATTCCTCTTGTCGCCCGACGGCCGCGTGTTGCAAAGCCGGTTTTATTCGGCGGTGATTCATTCCCGGCATCGCCTGACCTATGGCGAGGCACTGGAACGGCTGCGCCGCCCGGCCACCGATCCATTGGGTCGGATGCTGCACCAGGCTCATGAACTGGCGCAGCGGTTGCGGCGCCGGCGGTTTGCCCAGGGCGCCCTGGACCTGGATTTTCCGGAGGTCAAGCTGCGGTTGGACGAGCGGGGTCGTGTGGTGCGAGTGGAGACGGTGGTTCACGACATTGCGCATCAGTTGATCGAGGAGTTCATGCTGCTGGCGAACGAAGCCGCGGCGCGTCGGCTGCGGCAGTCGGGCCGTCCCGCGTTGTACCGCGTGCACGAGCCTCCGGACCCGGCCCGGCTGGAGGAGTATCGCCAGGAGGTGTTGAGCCACAACGTGCCGTGCGGCCGGCTGGACGACCGGGCGGAGCTGCAGCGACTGCTGGAGCGACTCAATCACCTGCCCATCGGCCCGGCCCTGAAGGTCGGGCTCCTGCGGTCTTTGATGCGGGCCCAGTACGCCACCGAACCGGTCGGCCATTTCGGGCTGAACAAGAAGGACTACACGCACTTCACCTCGCCCATTCGTCGGTACGCCGACCTGGTGGTGCATCGGGCCCTGTTCGAGCCGCGGGCACTGCCCCCGTTGGTCGAGCTCGAATCCCTGGCCGAACACCTGTCCACGATGGAACGAAACTCGGCCGATGCCGAACGGGACAGCCGCGAGGTCAAACTTTTTGCCCATCTCGAGGAGCAGCTGCGCTCGGGTCGTCCGACCCCCTACCCCGCCATGGTTACGGATGTGCGCAATCATGGCTTTTTCGTGGACCTGCCGACGCTGGGCCTCAGCGGATTCGTTCCGTTGTCGGCGATGAAAGACGACTTTTACGTGTTCGACAGTGCGCGGAACCAGCTCCAGGGACGTCGCACGCGGCGGCGGATTCGCCTGGGAGATTCGCTGTCGGTGGTGGTCGCCCGCGTGGACCGGTTCAAGAAGCAAGTGGACTTTGCGCCGGCGGCTCCTTCTGCCGGTCGTGCGCGTGAGCGGCGACCACGCCGTTCCGATTCCGCAACGCGCGCCGAAACCGCGCACGTCCCACGGTCCCAACGGCGCTCGGGGAAACCGGCGCACGGCGCCGGTCCGGTCGGAAGCTCCGGTCCTCCACGGGCCGGGCGGCGGAATCGTGGCCGAGGACGACGCTAAAACGCAGCGAGGAGCGCTCCGAGGGAGATCGGCCCTTGTTGCGGAGACGCCGGGGGCCGCGGCCTGGGCGGCCGGCCGGGCGGTGTGGCCGGGACGAGGTCAGCTCGAGAGCGCCGGCTGTGCCGGGGCACTCGCACGAGCCGCATCCCTCCGCGCTTGTCGGAGTTCCTCGGCCCCCCAGCGGAGCAGACGCTCCGTGGTCTCCCAACTGATGCAGGGATCGGTGATGGACACGCCGTAGCGCAGTTCGTGCACCGGACGCGGGAAGGGTTGATTCCCCTCGAACAGGTTGCTTTCCAGCATGAGGCCCACGAGGGAAAGGGTGCCCTGGCAACGCTGCCGGATGACGCTGCGCCACACGTCTTCCTGGCGCGCCGGCACCTTGCCGGAATTGGCATGGCTGCAGTCCACCATGATCACGGCCGGCAGCCCGGCGGCCGTGAGCTGTTCTTCCGCGGCGCGGATGCTTTCCGGATCGTAGTTGGGACGCTGCCGGCCTCCGCGCAGCACGATGTGGCCCCAGGGATTGCCCGTGGTGCGCACGATGCTGGTGATGCCCTCCTCGTCCACCCCCAGAAACGCGTGCGGATGCCGCGCCGCCTGCATGGCATCGATGGCCACCTGCAAACTGCCATCGGTGCCGTTCTTGAACCCAACCGGCATGGACAGGCCACTGGCCATCTCCCGGTGGGTTTGGGATTCGGTGGTCCGGGCCCCGATGGCCGCCCAGGAGACGAGGTCGGCGATGTACTGGGGCACGATGGGGTCGAGGAATTCCGTGCCCGCCGGCAGGCCCATGCGGGTGATCTCGAGCAACAGCGCCCGGGCGCGGCGCAGTCCGGTTTCGATGTCGTAGGTGCCGTCTAGGTGAGGATCGTTGATCAGCCCTTTCCAGCCGATGGTGGTGCGGGGTTTCTCGAAGTACACCCGCATGATGATTTCGAAGGTGTCCTGCAGATCCCTGCGGAGCGCCACCAGCCGCCCGGCGTATTCGAGGGCGGCCCGGGGATCGTGAATGGAACAGGGTCCCACCAGCACCAGCATCCGCGAATCCACCCGCTCCAAGATGCGCTGGACCGCCTGCCGTCCCGCCACCACGGTTGCCGCCGCCTGCTCATCCAGCGGCAGCTCGGCCAAGAGAGCCCGGGGCGGCTGCAGCCGGATGAGTTCGCGGACATGCACGTTCTGAATGCGAACCATACGGCTTACATTATCCGGTTTTGGCAGTCCCTGCAAAAGCGGGAATTCGAGGCAGACGGGGCAGCCCGGCATGATTCGAAGAAGGGAGCTTTGGGGGGGCGTTTTGATTGGCCGGGGGCGCAGGGATCCCTGAGCTGTCCGGGGGAGCCATCCGATGGGGCATACGACCGCGGTGGGGAGGGCCCGGGAGGGCTCGTGGCGCAAGGCGTGGGAATCGAGAGACGCGGACCTTTGGGTGTTCCGTTGGTTGTCGGCCGCCAAGGAGCACGCCGCTGGTCGGACTGGCGCGCCCGCGCTTTCAGTGTCGCTGCGGGTCCACGGGACTTTCGGCCGGTGGCCGCGGGACCTCGGAGCGACGGGCTCCTCTTTCCCTTGTGAGTTCTTCGTACACGGCGAGCGTGCTCCGGCACATGGCTTCCAACGTGAAAGGAGGGACAATGGGACGCGGCTCGGGAGGCGCGAGCAGGAATTTTCGAGTGAGTTGGGCGGCCGTCTCGATGTCGCCGGGCGGCACGGCGCCCTCGGGGAACAACGCCCGGAGTTGTTCGCCCACGCCGCCGTGGTCGTACCCGATGACCGGTCGTCCCAGTGCCAGCGCTTCCAACGCGGTTCGCCCGAAGGATTCCGGCCGGTTCGACAGGGAAAAGACCACGTCCGAAATGGCCAGGATCTCGCGCACGTCGGAGCGGTGTCCCAGAAAGAAGACCGAGCCTTCCAGCCCCAGCCGTGCAACGAGGGCATGCAGGCAGCGCAGGTACTTTTCTTTGCCCGGGGAGGCACCGCCGAGAATCAGCCCGGCGACCGGGGCAGTTTCCCCGCGGAGACGCGCAAGCAATTGAAGGAAGTCTTCGTGCCCCTTCAGACGGGTGACCCGCCCCGGCAGGGTGAGAAGCCGCCGTCCAACCAGGTTGGGGAAGTCTCTTTGCCACTGTTCGCGCCAGGCCGCGTCGGGTTGATACCCGCGGGGAAACTCCGCGGGGGAGATTCCGCGGGGAATCACCCGGATGCGGGCCGGGTCGGTGCGCGGGTAGTGTTGGAGGATGTAATCGCGGATGCTCTGGGAGACTGCGATGACCCGTTCCCCCCGGGTCATGATGGCCGAGTAGGGATTGACCGTGTAAAAGCCGTGCACGGTGGTGACCAGGCGGGGGCGTTGTGGGGCCGGCAGACTGCGCCAGGCCAGCCACCCCAACCAGGCCGGCCAGCGCGATCGCAGGTGCAGGATATCCGGTTTCTCGGTGCGCAGGAGACGTCGCAACCTGGGCAGAAGGAGCAACCCGCCCGGGCCCTTGCGGTGAACGGGCAGCGTGAGGTGTCGGACCCCGGCAGCTTCCAGCGCCGGCACAAGGCGGCCGCCGTGGGAGATCACCAGCGCCTCGTGACCTTGTTCGACGAGGTAACGACCGATTTCGAGGGTGCCCCGTTCAACGCCGCCTTCGTTCAGTGCGGGGACAAGTTGCAGGACTTTCACGGCTGTCTCTCCGGGAACAATCGGGTCAGGACCAGGTCCGCGCAACGGCCCGTTTCGTGGAGGGGTCGGGGCGGGGGCAGGCGTCGACCTTGTTGGCGCCAGGTGCTGTAGAGGGTGGCGTAGCCGTCGAGCACAAGGGCGTCCAGGCCGCGCACCGGACCGCTGTTGGGGGCGTGGACCGGAGCGGGGAGCAATCCGACCCGGGCTCCGGTCGTGACCGCTTCGAACACCATGGAGATGCTGTCGGCGGTGACCCAAACCTCTTGGGCCAGCAGCAAATGATCCATCAGCGTCGAGGTGGGCGTGGTCTCGCGCGGTAGCGGTTGGACGGGCACTCCGGCCTGGACCACAGCCGTGAGAAAACCGGCGGGTGTACGGCGTGAATCGGCGGCGAACCATTGTAGTTCGGGTCGAGCGGCGCAGACTTCGCGGAGGCAGTCGATCAATGCCTCGCCGGCCCATCCGTGGCTCCGCGAGGGTCCGCCCAACAGGATCAAGCCGCGGAGTTGTTTGGGGGGCAGTTGTTCCGGAATCCGGTTCAGGGCACCGCGGATGGGGACGACGCGGGGCGAGGCCGGCGTTTGGGAGAGGTCATGGGCCGGCACCAAACAAAGGTCGAACAGGAAGGCCGGCCAGGTGGGTTTCATGATGACCACCGATTTGGCCCGGAGCTTTCGGGCGGCCAGCCAGAGGGCCAGGTGGGTTTTGTGGCCGGCCCCGATGAGGAGGTCGGGTTTGGGCCCTGCGGCATGCAGGGCGGTCCACCAGCGGAGCGGTGGTCCGCCCGCGTCGGGGAGTCGCAAGGTTTCGATGGTGGCGCCGGTTCGGCGGGCGAGGGCTTCGGCCAGGCCCAGGCTCTGGTTCAAATGGCCGGGTCGGCCGTCGGAAAGGACGCGGATGTGTCGGGGCCGGCGAGGCGGGGCCTGTGTGGGGGGGGGGGGGAGCGATCGGGGCGACCGCGTTCACGGGCGGGGTGGGGCCGCGGGGGCTAGCGGCCGTAGGCGAGTCGTTCGGCCAGCCGCTCCGGCAACCCGGCGGCGCGGATTTTTTTCTGGGCGGTGGCGATGTCGTAATCCAGGCGCCGCAGCTCCACGGTGCCTTCGTCCACGTCATACACGACGTAGGCGGCCTTGGGGTTGCCGTCGCGGGGCTGGCCCACGGCGCCCACGTTGATGAAGTACTTCTTGCCGGGCTCGATGCGGAACTTGGAGTAGGTGCCGCCGCGCACCATGCTGTCGCGCACGAAGGCCACCGGCACATGGGTGTGGCCGAAGAAACAGACGGGCGTGTTTTGGTAGGGGAAGCTGGCCGCGGCTGCCAGCTTGTCGAACACATACCCCCAGCGCTGCGGCGCGTCCAGGGTGGCGTGGACAATGGTGAAATTGGTCACCATGCGGACGTAGCGCAGGTCCCGCAGCCATTGTCGGTCTTCCTCGCTCAGCTGCTGACGCGTCCACATGACGGCCTCGGCGGCCAGGGGATTGAAGCCTTCGGCGTTTTCGTCGATGGAACAGTATTCGTCATGGTTGCCCTTGACGCAGGGCATCCCCATCGAACGGATGATTTGCAGGCATTCCCGCGGGTTGGCGCCGTAGCCCACCACGTCACCAATGCAGGCGTAATGCGTGCATCCCTGCTTTTGTGCATCCTCCAGGACGGCCTGAAGGGCCTCCAAGTTGCCGTGAATGTCCGCGATAATGGCAAACTTCATTGCTGCTCGTTCCGAGCCTTAACCTACGATCCGAAAGCCTTGCAGGCCACCGACAGCTTCCGACCAGGTCACCTCTTCGCGTTGGATGAACCGGTCCAGGCCCGCCTCCCGGATGGCCCGGCGAAACGCCTCCAGTTCCTCGCGGGTGCCTTCCGCGATGAGTTCCACGCGGCCGTCCGGCAGATTGCGGACGGTGCCGGTGACCTCGAATCCCTGGGCCACGCTTTTGGTGGTGTACCGGAATCCCACGCCTTGCACGTGCCCGGAATAGAGCACCTGCATGCGGTATCGGTTGGTCCCACTCATTGGCTCGTCGCTACCCAATTCGGTTTCCGGAATCGCGCTCCGAGGAACCGCGAAAACGCAATTCCAGCCTCTGGATGAAGCCACAACTGACCGGCTGGAGGCAACGCTTTTCCCGGGGCTGGGATTGTCGGGAGTTCCCGCCCTCTACGCGGTGGCCGGCACCACCGGGGTTGGAAGCACGACCTCGAGCGGTGCGGAGCCGGAGGGGGTGGCCGCCCTTCGAGGACTGCCGGAGGCGGGGAAGCAATCGGCCATGGGTCCCTCGACGGGTTGGGTCCCTGTTTGCGGGGCTTCTCAGCTCGGAGAGGCGAAGGTTTTGCTTGTGAGCGGGACGGTTCCATATCGAAAAGCGTGGGCCCGGGGATTCGCCCGGGCGGCGGGGGGGAACGTTGCGGTCCG
>JAOADM010000105.1 GCA_026417315.1 Limisphaera sp. | reverse complement strand
GCCTTCCAGGATGAAATAGATCTCTTCCTGTTCCTGATTGTGCCAGGGGACCTGACCGCCCTGCGGGTCCAACGTGACATAGCCCATGCAAAAGTTGCGGCACTGAATGGGAGCGGCGCCCCCGACCAGGTTTTGGGTGCGGCGTCGGGCCGGATAACGGCGCCCCTCGATCTGGCGCAAATCCGAGATGATCATGGCGGCTCACCGTTAGCCTGCCCCCGCGGCAGGGTCAAGCACGACCGACCGGACCCGCGCCGATTTCAGGCGGCGGGAGGAGAGGCGAAAGGATGCGCCCGGCCGGCACGGCGGCAATACTCGTCGAGGATCTGAGCCGTGGCCGTGGCGCCGCACCGACTGGCCCCGAGCTCCCGCACCCGCAGCAGTCGATCCAGTGTGCGCACGCCCCCGGCCGCTTTGATCTGCACCCTGGCCGAGCAGGTCTCCCGCATCAGTTTCAAGTCTTCGTCCGTGGCCCCGCCTGGCCGGTAGGTCCCGTCAGGCTGCGGCAGGAACGCAAACCCGGTGGATGTCTTGATCCAATCCGCCCCGGCCGCCTCGGCCAGTTCGCAAAGCTTTCGTTTCAGGGCCGGGCCGTCCCGTCCCGCACCGCCGGCATCGAGCAAGGCCATCTCCAGAATCACCTTGACCCGTGCGCCGTGGGCGTGGGCCGCCTCGCAAACGGCCGCAATGTCCCGGCGCACATACTCCCAGTCCCCGCTCCGGGCCTTGCCAATGTTGAGGACCATGTCGATTTCCTGCGCACCGTCCCGGCAGGCAAGGACTGTTTCGAGGTGCTTGACCTCCGTCAGGGAGCTTCCGTGCGGAAACCCCACCACCGCGGCCACCCGAACGGGCGTGCCCCGCAACAACTCCGCGGCGCGGCGGACATCGCAGGGACGCACACACACCGCCGCCACCCCATACCGGAGGGCCAGACGACAGCCCGCCTCCACGTCAGCATCCGTAAGAGCAGGGTGCAACAGGGAGTGGTCGATCATCCCCGCCAGCTCCTCATAGGTGCAGGGCAGGGGAGCCGGCTCCGGGTCGGAGGTGCTGCCGGTTTGCATGGGCACGGGGACCGTCGCTCAGGCGAAAAAGGGCCGAAGAATCTGACCGGCCACCTGCACGGCCCGCTTCCGGCCCTCCAAGGCTCGACCGAAGGTGTCGTCCTCGACCTCGATGCACACCGGGCCATGGTAGCCGATCTCATACAGTTTCGCCATGAACTGAGCCCAGTTGATCTCGCCGAAGCCCGGGATCCGCGGGGTGTGCCACTGTTTCGGGAAGGCGAAAATCCCGACCTCGTTGAGCTTGTCCGCCTCCACCTGCATGTCCTTGGCATGCACGTGAAACAGTTTGTCCTTGAACTCGTTCAACGGCCGGATGGGATCCATCCGCTGGAGCACCAGGTGCGACGGGTCGTAGTTGAGACCGAAATGGTCCGATGGGATGTCGCTGAACATGCGTCGCCAGATCACCGGCGTGGTGGCGAGGTTTTTTCCCCCGGGCCATTCGTCGCGGGTGAAGAGCATGGGACAATTCTCGATGCCGATGCGGACGTTGTGATCCTCCGCAAAGGCCACCAGGGGCTTCCACGTCTTGAGGAAGCGGGGCCAGTTCTCGTCCACGGTCCGCGTCCAGTCGCGGCCGACGAACGTGTTGACCTGACGGACACCCAGCAGGCTGGCCGCACGGATCACGCGTTTGAGGTGTTCCACCGCCGCCCGGGCGACGGCGGGGTTGGGGTCCAGCGGATTGGGGTAGTCCCCCAGGCCACTGAAACTGACGCCATGCTGGGAACAAAGGGCATTGAGGTCGTCTGCCTGGGCCTGGGTGAAATTCAACACGTCCACGTGGGTGACCCCGGCGAAGCGGCGTTCGGCCTTTCCGGGGGGCCAGCACATGACCTCGACACAATGGAAACCCTCGGCCGCGGCAAACGCCAGAAGTTCATTCAAGGTGAGTTCGGGAAGAATGGCGGAGACGAATCCGAGTTTCATCATGGCTTTGGGCTCGGTACGCGGTTGCTGTTCACCCCGGCCCTTCCGGGCCACCGGCCCACTTCTACCTGCTCAGGTGGGGATTTGCAACGGCATTCGGCTGCAGGCGGCGTGGGAGAGGGGCCCGGGAGCGGGACGATCGGCCGACGCTGCCGGATTGGGGCCCCGAACCTCCGGGGCGGCTTGCGAAAGGTTGCGAGAAAGGGCAGGGGAGGCGCCCCCGGACACGGGTGCGCGTCGGGGACGGTCACGAGCCCTGCGCGAGCCGCGCCGGTTCAGACCGTAGAGGATCCAAGCCCATGTTTGATCTTTTCTTCAGCCTCTTTCGCGTTATCTTGGCGCTTCAACGAACGACAGGAGTGCTGCAACGCACATGGAGCCGAGCCACATTCGAAACTTCAGCATCATCGCCCATGTCGATCATGGGAAGACGACGCTGTCGGATCGGTTGCTGCATCGCACCGGCACGATCACGGACCGGGAGATGCAGGAACAGTTGCTGGACTCCATGGACCTGGAGCGGGAACGCGGCATCACCATCAAGGCCCATCCCGTCACCATGTATTACACGGCGCGCAACGGGCAGCGGTATGAGTTGAACCTGATCGACACGCCGGGCCATGTGGACTTTTCATACGAGGTCTCGCGCAGCTTGCGGGCCTGCGAGGGCGCGTTGTTGGTGGTGGATGCCGCCCAGGGGGTGGAAGCCCAGACCGTGGCCAATGTCCACCTGGCCATGAAACAGAACCTGGTGATCATCCCGGTCATCAACAAGATCGACCTGCCCCACGCCAACATCCCGCTCGTGCGGCAGCAGCTCGAAGACATCCTGGCCATCCCGGCCGACAGCGCCATTTTGGCCAGCGCCAAAGAGGGAATCGGAACCGACGAAATCCTGGAGGCGATCGTCGAGCGGATTCCGCCGCCGCAGCCGACCGGCGCCCCCAGTTTGCAGGCCCTGGCGTTCGACTCGTACTTCGACACCTACAAGGGCGTCGTCGTCTACGTGCGCGTGTTCAACGGAGAGTTGCGCCCCGGCATGCACATCCGGCTCCTGCACTCGGGCCGCACCTACGAGGTCAAGGAGGTCGGCAGCTTCAACCCCAAGCCGTACGTACGCGACCGACTGGGAGTGGGGGAAACCGGTTACCTGGCCGCCAACATCAAAAGTCCGTCGGAGGTGAAGCTCGGCGACACCATCACGGATGCGCGTGTGCCCTCGCCCGCACTGCCGGGATTTCAGGAGGTTCGGCCCATGGTGTTCAGCGGGATTTACCCCATCAACACGGCCGACTACGAGCATTTGAAGGCCAGCATGGCCAAGCTGCAACTGAACGATCCGGCCTTCGTCTATCAGCCGGAGACCAGCGTGGCCCTGGGGTTCGGCTTTCGCTGCGGGTTTTTGGGGCTGCTGCACATGGAGATCGTGCAGGAGCGATTGCGGCGGGAGTACAACATGGACATCATCGCCACGTACCCCAGCGTGGTCTACCGAGTGCGCCTGACCAACGGGACGGTCAAGGAAGTGGACAATCCCGCCCACATGCCCGAGCCCAACTACATCGAGCAGATCGAAGAACCCGTCGTCCGCGCGTACCTGCTCTGTCCCAACGAGTACATCGGCGATCTGTTGACGCTGATCACCGAACGGCGCGGACAGGTGGAGAACACCGAGACCCTGGACCCCCGCCGCGTCATGCTCACCGCCCTGCTGCCGCTCAACGAGATCCTGATTGACTTCCACGACCGACTCAAGAGCCTGACGCGCGGGTACGGCTCCATGGACTACGAACACGCGGGTTATGTCCCCTCGGACATGGTGAAACTCGACATGCTCGTCAACGGCGAGCCGGTCGACGCCTTTTCCTGCATCGTCCACCGGGACAAGGCCGAGGCCCGCGGCCGCCTGCTGGCCGCCAAACTCAAGGAGGTCATCCCGCGCCAGCAGTTCCAGGTCGCCATCCAGGCCGCCATCGGCGGCCGCATCATCGCCCGTGAAACCGTCAGCGCCCTGCGCAAGGACGTCACCGCCAAGTGCTACGGCGGCGACATCAGCCGCAAGCGCAAGCTTCTGGAGAAGCAAAAGGAGGGCAAGAAACGCATGAAAGCCATCGGCTCGGTCCACATCCCTCAAGAAGCCTTCATCGCCGTCTTGAAAACCTCCTGAAACAGAGCTTGGAGCCCACGGACAGCCCAGGTCGCATCCCACTGCCAACCCATGCTCTTTTTGCGCTGGTTTTTGTCCCGGACCGTTCGCGACGCACTCAACCTCTGCCGGCACGTCGAACGCCTGACCCACGCCCAGGCTGACCTGCTCAGCCCCCGGGCTCTGACCGGCCTGCGCGAGGCCACCCAACGCCTGCGCGCCGACCTGAAGGCGGGTTCCGACCGCGCCACCCTGCGCCAGCGCATGGAGGAAGTCGAACAAGCCGCGCAACAATGGTTGTTGCCCTATCCCCACCCCCGGCTCCGCGAGAATTTCGAGGTGCTGTTGGTGGCCCTGGCCGTGGCCATGGCCATCCGCACCTTTTTCCTCCAGCCTTTCAAAATCCCCACCGGCTCCATGCAGCCGACCCTGTTCGGCGTGACCTCCGTGAACTTGAAAGAGCATCCGGAATTCCAGCCCCCCACCGGCTGGCAGCGCGTCCGCGAATGGTTCGCGGGCGTTTCCTACGTCAAACTGATTGCCAAGACCGACGGGCCCATCCAGCAAGTGGATCCTCCTCTGAGGCTCCTGTTCTTTAACCTCAAACAAACCCTCTGGATCGGCGGCGTGCCGCATACCCTGTGGTTCCCTCCGGACTGTGGGCAGGCGGACATTGCGGTACGAGGCGGGTTGCGGCCCGGACAGTACTTCCGCAAGGGAGACCTGGTCCTCCACGTGCGCGTGCAAAGCGGTGACCATCTCTTCGTGGACAGAATGACCTACAATTTTCGCACCCCGAGGCGAGGGGAGATTGTCGTCTTCGAGACCGCGGGCATCGCCGGGCTGCCACAGGATCAATTCTACATCAAACGCCTGGTGGCCCTTGGGGGTGAGCTCGTCCAGCTTGGCCCGGACCGACACGTTCGGATCAACGGACGCCGGTTGGACCATCGCACCCCGGGCTTCGAGCTGGTCTACAGTTTCGATCCCCAGCAACCGCCGCGTGACAGCCAATACTCCGGACACGTGAACCATCCCCATTTGGCGCCGCTGTTCCGGGAACACCCCGAGGGAATCCATGTTCCGCCGCGACACTTCATGGTGATGGGGGACAACACCCTCAACAGCCTGGACTCCCGCACCTGGGGACCGTTTCCCGCGCGGAATGTCATCGGACGCTACTGGTTCGTCTATTGGCCCATCACGGAACGTTTCGGGTGGGCTCCTCGGTAGTGTCGGCCCGCTCGGGCGCGCTGCCGGCGCGTCGCGACGAGGTAATCACTCGACCGGAGCTGCAAGCACCTCGGCGTCGCGTGCCTGAACCGCGCAATCAGGGAGCTCCCGGACGGACCGGCCTGCGCGTACCCCGGGTCCAAGGCGGGCCAAGATAGGTTGCCGGACCCAGGAATCCCGGCCTGCCATGCGTGAGACAGGAAACCGCGCATCCACGCGCTCGTTCCCATAACCGCTTGACCCAAGTTCGTCAAATCCCGGCCTCATAGCGGACCGCAGACGGTGTGGTCCCGAGCCGCAACGGCTCGCCTCCAGCGCCTGTCTTGTCCGGGGAAACCGATTCTCGCAGGGTGGCCCGATGATTTGTACGACCGCCAGCCACCCCCTCAGCCCACAGGTCAGTGACCTTGAGCGCCGAGGCATCCGAGCCGCTCAGATGGAGCTAGCCGCGCAAGGATCACCCTCCACCCGGGGCCGGAACCCCAAGACCCATTGAGCGTGCGCTGCTTGGGGACCGATCCCGACCTGCCAAACAGCCCCACGGCCACGCACCGCGCCTCTTCAGTGTCCTCTCTCAGCACAACCCGCCTGCCCCTTCGCGAACCCGGCTGCCGTTTCCACGAGCTCAAGACGCACGTGACGGATCGATTTGCCTCGGCTGTCCCGTCCAAGCCGGGCGCGACCACTGGCCTGAAAACGCGCTGGCGGGCAGTTGTGAGCTCTCGAATCTTCGGAGCCTCCAGCTTGCACTGACGCTTCCTCGAATGGCGCCCGGATTCCCGCTGGTCGGGCCATCCACCGTTCGTGTACGCAATAGAACATACATTGTGCATAATTTATTTATGCGGGCCAAATCTGGCCCCGGTTTTTAACCCGATCGACCGCGCCCGGATACAGAGACATTACACCTAGCCCAACGTCGCAGCTTCCCCGCCCCAAAGCCCACTGGACGCCAGGCGTGTGTCAGCCCGCACACAATGGTCTAACCGAGCGCTCGCCGCAGACGATCCTCTCCAACCAGAGAGCCCGGGTACCGCAAAGTCGCTTCGAAGCCGACCCGCTCCTTGGGTGTGCCTTTCGGCGTCCGACTGCGGAGCCACCGCTTCTGAGCCGCAACAATCGGCGGTGCCGACCGCGTCCAAGGGCTTGGCGCTGGAAGCGCACCATGCCTCATGCCTTCCGTGCAATCATGAGTAGCGTGGATGCAAACGTGTGGGCCATCCAGGCCCTCCAAGGACCAGGCGTCAGCCAGAGGTCCCGATTGCGCCGACGGGCGAACCAAGATCGTGCTCGATACCCGGCGGGGAGATCGGCACGCGCTCGTACAAGGTCATCGGAATCATTTCACGAACAGGAAATGCACCCGCACTTTTCGCTGAGAATCGGGGCTCGTTTGCGGAGGACCCCACTTTTTCAATGGCCTGGCGGGTCTTGGACACGTGAAGTCTCGGGGCGCAGTTCACCGACACGGTGAGCGTCGTCCGTGGCGACCTCCACAGCGGCCGGCAGCAGCCAGAAGGGCTGGCTGCGGAAGCGAACGCGATCTTTGGCGCGTGCTGCATGCGGGTGGCGGCTGCCGAGTCCGGTGCGGACAGAAGACGCCTTGGCCAAATGCATGCCCGACCGACAGAAGGTCGAGACGTTCCAATGGCCTCGCTGCAACGGAGCCGCCGGGAGGTGACCACGAATGGCCAGGCCGCGTTTGCCATCGGGTTCCATTGGGCCCGAACGCGCCAAAAGGCGCGCAAAACCAAGCGGCACATGGAAACCGCAACACGGCAGAAGCCACGAAAACAGCCGAGAGTCGCCAGCCGGCAGGGGCGGATTTACCCGAGCCCCCGGATCGCCCGATCCGTGACACGCCGGCGATGACCGGCCAGGGTTTCACGCCGGCTCAGCGTTTGAGGAATTTCGCCACGGCTTCAGTTCGGGTCCTCACCTGCAGTTTTTCGTAGATGCGTCGGATGTGGGTATGGACTGTTTCGTAGCTCACGCCAAGCCGGTCCGCAATCTCCTTGTACAAGAAGCCCTGGGCCAGCAGATCCAGCACCTCCCGTTCGCGCGGCGACAGCTCCGCCGTGGTATCGGGCGGACGTGGCGTCGGGCGTTGAAACGACTGAACCACCTTCCGGGCAATGTGAGTGGTCATGGGGGAACCACCGCTGACCACGTCCCGGATGGCCTGCAGCAGCTCCTCCCGGGAGGATCGCTTGAGCAGGTACCCCGTGGCCCCGGCTGCCAGGGCGTTAAAAATATTGTCGGTGTCCTCGTACACCGTCAGCATGATGAACTGAGTTTCCGGGCACTGGGGTTTCAACTGACGCACGCACTCCACGCCGGTGAGGCCCGGGAGGTTGATGTCCATCAACACCACATCGGGTCGAAGGCCCGGAATGGCGGCCAGCGCTTCCTCGCCCGTGGCGTACATGCCCACGCATTGGAAGCCCTCGGTCCGACCAATCACCCGGCCCAGGGTGGCCCGGAGTTTCTCGTTGTCTTCCACGATGGCGACTTTAATGGGCATGACAGACAGACGAGGGATCCCGAGGAGGGCTGTAAGTCCGGCGCCGACGAACTTGCAAGAGGCATGCGGCCAGGGTCCGGACGCGCGGCGCGATCGAAGGACGGGGTTCGTCACCCCTGATTCGCAGGCTTGTGGGATTCATCGGCGCTCAGGGAATGCGGTGAACTCCAGGCACACCCGGGTCCCGCCGCCGGGAGCCGCGGCGATGTGAAAACGACCTCCGATCTCTTCCAGTCTGCGACGCATGTTTTCCAGCCCGTGGCGCCCCCGGGCGGCGGCATCGGGGGGCAGACCACAACCGTCGTCCTGAATCTCCAGCAGGATGTGTCCATTGTCGAGCCGGAGACGCAGGTGGACGCTCCGGGCCCGGGCATGCTTGACGACGTTGTGGATGGCCTCCTTGGCCGCCAGGTAGACATTGTGCCGCACCTCGGGGGCCAGGGGCACGTCCGGCAGGGGCGGTACGTCGAGGCGATAACTCAGCCCGGCCAGAGCCAGGTATTCCTGGGCGTATTTACAAAGGTAATTGACCAGGCCCTCCAGCGAGTCGTGGGCCGGGTTGGTCGCCCAAACGATCTCATCCAGGGCCCGCGTGGTTTCCCGGGCCGTCTCCGTGATCTGGCGTGCATGAGCCTCAACCTCCTCCGGTTGATCCTTGTCAGTCTCCAGCAGCTCCGCCAAGAGGGCGACCTGGACCAGATTCGCACCCACCTGATCGTGCAGGTCTCGAGCGATGCGCGCCCGCTCGCGTTCGAGGGCTTGCTGTTGTCGCAATTGGCGGCGCAAGCGCGCCGTGGAGATGAGGTGGACCGTGCCGGCAACCCCGGCCAGCAAACTCAGGCTGACAGCGGCAAGGAACCAGGGCGTCCGCCAGAAGGGTGGCTGTACGACAACCTTGAGCGTCACAGGAACGCTGCTCCAGAGGCCGTCTTCGTTGGCGGCGCGTGCCTGGAACTCGTATTGGCCCGGGGGCAGGTTCGGGTATCGCGCCAGGCGCGATCCGTCGGCAGGGGTCCAGGTGTCCTCGTAACCGGCCAGGCGGTACTCGAATCGCGCCCGCTCCGGGGCGCTGAGGTTGAGACTCGTGTAATGGATCTCCAGTCGATTACGGCCCGGCGGAATCACCAGCCGGGACAGGGAAGGATTGCGGAGGCTGCGGATCCAGACGGGTTCCCCGCTCAACCACACGGATTCCACCAGCACCGGCGGCGGGAAGGGATTCGGGCGGAGCTCGGCCGGATGCACACTCACGACCCCCTGCACCGTGGCGAACCAGAGCCGGCCATCGGGGGTTCGCGCCGCCGCCGGCTGAGCGCCCTGCGTACATTCGCCCGTGGGCAGCCCATCGGCCCGGGTGTAGACCCGGCCCGTCACGTTCCGAAGCTGCCCGGTGCGCAGTTTTTCAAGGGTTTCCCGGGGAATGCGAAGCAGCCCGGCGTTCGAGCCGACCCACAAATGGCCGGCATCGTCTTCGAGCAGGTAGCTGATGCTGTTGCCCGGCAGTCCGTTTTGCGTGGTGAACCGATGCCACTGCCCCTGAAAAAAGCAGGCCAGGCCCTGTCCGGGCGTGCCCACCCAGACGGCGCCCCGGTCGTCCACCCACAAACAAGAGACGTCATCTCCGGGCATCCCGCCGGGAGTCTTGCGGTACACGGTGGTTTGGTTGGATGCCCAACGCGTCAGGCCGCCGCCGATCGTCCCGATCCACAGGGCTCCCTGTTGATCGTCCGCCAGGGCACGAACGGAATCGGCTCCCAGTCCATCGGCGGTGCGGAGCCAGCGCCACCGCCCCTGGTCCCAGCCCACCAGTCCGGCCTGGGTCCCGAACCAGAGTCGCCCCGCCCGATCTTCATGAATCGCCGCAACGGCGGTCAGCAGAGCCGGTGGACCGGCGACGCGTTCGAAGCGCTGCCCCGTCCAGCGGAACAGGCCACCGCCGGTGCCCACCCACACGCGTTGCTGACGATCCACCCACAGCGCGGAGACGTTTTGTTCGTAAGGCGTGACCAGACCGTGTTCGGGCCCAAATTCCTGAAGGCCGTTGGTGGTATGAAGTCCCAGGCCACGAGTGAATCCCATCCACACGTTTCCATCTGCATCACTGCAGACGGTCTGGGCCACCAGGCCGCCGGTCAGAATGTGTCGACGGAACCGTTTTCGTTGCACTCGATGCAGCCCGCCGCCGTCGCAACCAATCCAGAGATTTCCCTCCCGGTCCATGCACAACGCCAGGATGCCTTCGGTCGCCAATCCTTCGGCCTTCCCCAGGCGTGTGGCCCGGCCCTCGGCATCGAACCAATACACGCCGTCGCCACTGGTTTCGTCCAGCGTGCCGATGATCAAATTGCCTTCCGCGTCTTCGCACCCCGCAGAAGGCCAGGCATTGGGCCGCCACGGGTAGGGTCCGAGGTCGCGCACCAGTTGATTCCCGCGGCAAAGCAGAATGCGGCCATTGGTCAAGCGCCAATGCCCGCCGGTTCGGCTTGGAACCAGCAGGTCCAGGCGGGTCACCGGCAGGACCAGTTCCACCGGCAGCCGGGGCGGTTCGATATCTTTCAACGGCCCGATGGCCGTTAACTGGTGATCGGTCCCGACCCACAGCCGATCCTCTTCCAGAGCAAGCGCCCGACATCGGCTGGGCCGGTCCGCGCCCACCTGCCATACATGGACCTGCCCGTCGAGGTAGCGGCACAATTGACCGTCCGCAGTGTAAAGCCACACCGCTCCCCGCTGGTCCTCCGCCACGGCCCGAAGACGCCCCTCCCGCGAACCCCGGCCAACGTCCAGGCTGCGCAGGCCCTCCGGCCGGGCCAGCACGATGCCCGCCGTTTCCGTGCCGATCCACAGTTGCCGCTGGCGATCTTCGTAGATGTGGACAATGCGACTGCTCGGCAGCTCCGGCGTGTTGACAGCATCGAACACCGTGAAGGTCAACCCGTCAAAACGCACCAGTCCATTCAGCGTACCCAGCCAGAGGTAACCGTCCCGGTCCTGAAGAACCCCCAGCACGGAGCTCTGCGGGAGCCCTTCACCCGTGCTCCAGTTTTCCACCAAAAAGGGCGAGTCCGAAGGCGACGTAACCGCGGCCCGCTGGATCAGTGCGGGCAGCGTCGTCGCCAGCAGGAGCAGCGCAGTGATGAAGTATCGGCGCTGGTTGGCGCGCATTTCCACGGCCGGATTTTCGGCGTGACTGCTGTTCGATGTAAAGCCGCAGCCTGCCCTCCCCTGCCCTGTTGCCGGGAGGACCGGGTCGGCCGCCGCCACCCCGGTGCACCGGGAATTGCCTGCCGCCGGGTTCAACCCTCTTGCAAGCGGGCCGGTTCCAATCGGGGCACCAGCAGGTGAATGATTCCCAGCGCCAGCAAATACATGGTCCCGGCCATGATGAAGATGCTCATATAGCTCTTCGTGGCCGGGAGAATGGCGCCCACCAGCATGGCGATAAACATACCTCCGATCGCGCCCGATGTGCCGCCAATCCCGACCACCGATCCCACCGCCTTGCGCGGAAACATGTCGGAGGTGAGGGTGAAGAGGTTGGCCGACCAACCCTGATGGGCCGCCGCGGCCAACGAAATCAGCGCCACGGCCAGCCAGAAGCTCTTCACGTACGCCGCAAACATCACCGGCACCACGCACAGGGCGCACAGCAGCATCGCCGTCTTTCGCGCCCGATTGGCCGTCCAACCGCGTTTCATGAGCCAGCCGGAAATCCAACCGCCTCCGATGCTCCCCACGTCGGCCACCAGGTAAATGACCACCAGGGGCAGCCCGATGCTTTTGAGGTCCAGGCCATGGTTCCGGTGGAAGAAATCCGGAATCCAAAAGAGATACAGCCACCAAATCGGGTCGGTCATGAATTTGCCGATCGCAAACGCCCAGGTTTGTCGATGAGGCAGCAGGGCTCGCCACGGGATGCGCACTTCGGGATCGGGCGGGTCACTCCGGATATAGGCCAGCTCGGCCGGTTTCAGCCGCGGGTGCTGGTCGGGCGGGCGGTAGAAATACAGCCAGGCGGCCACCCAGAGGAAGCCGACCATACCGGTGAGGATGAACGCCCAGGCCCAACCCAAATGAAGCGCAATCCAGGGGACCACCAGCGGCGTGACCAATGCGCCGACGTTGGTCCCGGCGTTAAAAATGCCCGTGGCCAGCGCGCGCTCTCGTTTGGGGAACCACTCCGCCACGGTCTTGATGGAAGCCGGAAACGCGCCCGACTCCCCAATTCCCAGCGCGAACCGTGCCACCGCCAGCCCCACAGCTCCCCCGGTTAGAGTCACCCATGCAAAACCCGTGGCGGCATCCAGATTCAGCATGGGCAGCCG
>JAOADM010000104.1 GCA_026417315.1 Limisphaera sp. | reverse complement strand
GGCATGGGTAATGCGACGACCTATGGCCCCTGGCGGCGCATCCAGTATCCCGGCAGCCGGATCTCCCTCGACAACCCCGGCAATCCCAGCACCCTGCTCGGCTACGCCAGCACCGACGCCAGCACGCTCGGTATCGCCGCCAACACCCCCCCCGGCACCACCAGCCAGACCGACACTTCAAGTCCCAAGACCATCCGCTGGGCCGTCGGCCAGCTGACGCAGGGCCGGCCGGAAGTGGGCGCGGCGGAAGTGCTGGCAGAGGTCGAGCCCGGGCTGTGGCCCTTGGTGCTTGCGTTGGCGGAACCCTCGGCTCATCCGATGAGCCGGGCGGTGGCCGCGTACAGTCGAGAGAGACTCCGCCGCGAGGGTGCAGAGGCCGGGGCGCCCGGTCTGCAGCAATGGCGCGAAGTGCGCGGTGCGGGTGTGAGGGCGCGGCTGGTTCCCGCGGGCGCAGGATGGGAAGGCGATCCGGTCGAGTTGCGCCTGGGTGCGTTGCGGTGGTTGGCAGAGGAGGGTGTGGCCGTCGATGCCGGAGCCGAGTTGGTTCGCCAGTGGCAGGAGCAGGCGGCCACGGTGCTGGGTTTTGCCCGGAACGACCGCCTGGTGGCTCTGTTCGCGGTTCGGGACGCGGTGAAGCCCGGCGCGGTTGAAGTCGTCCGGGCATTGCATCGAATGGGGCTGCGCGTCGGGATGGTGACCGGGGACAGCGCAGCGGTGGCGCAGGTGTTGGCCCGGGATCTGGGCCTGGACGCGACGCAAGTGCTGGCCGAGGTTCGGCCCGAGGCCAAGGCACGGGAGATCCAGCGGCTGCAGGCGCAAGGGGAACGGGTGGCCTTCGTGGGGGATGGGATCAACGACGCGCCGGCCCTGGAGCAAGCCGACCTGGGGATTGCCGTGGCCCGTGCCACGGATGTGGCCCGCGAGGCCGCGGACCTGGTGTTGCTTCGGGCGGATTTGCGGGCGGTGCCGGAGGCACTCGCTCTGGCCCGGGCGAGTTTACGGACGATTCATCAGAACCTGTTCTGGGCGTTTTTTTACAACGCGCTGGGTGTGCCGCTGGCGGCGCTGGGGTTTTTGAGCCCGGTTCTGTGCGCGCTGGCGATGGGGCTGTCGGATTTCCTGGTGATCGGCAACGCGCTGCGGCTGCGACGCTGGTGGCCCGCGGTCGTCTAGCCGTCAGGGCTGCGCACAGGGGGTATCGAGGGCCACTGCGTGCATGCGCCGGCCGCGCGGCTCCGTTTCCAAATCTCCGGCGGGGGCAGGTTCGCCCAGTCGTTGCAGGAGCAGTTGGCGCAGCCGCGCCGGGTTGGGGATGGTGATGGTCCGCCCCTTCACGAGGGCGAGTCGGTCCCGCCGGAACCGGGCAAAGGTGCGGGAGAGGGTTTCGCTCACGGTGCCGAGCTCCGACGCCAACACCCGCTTGGTGACATCCAACTGGATGGTCACCGGTTGATCGGAGGCGGCCGGGCAGCGTTTCAACAGCCAGTTGGCAAGCCGGGTCTCGACGTCCTTGAGTGCCAGATCCTCCAATTGCCCCACCAGGGTGCGCAAATGCAGGCTCATGGAGGCCAGCATGCGCAGGCCCAGCTCGGGATGTCGCCGCAACAGTGCCAGGAATCCCTCCTTTTCCACCAGCAGGACCTGGGAGGCTTCGACCGCGCGAGCATCGGCCGGATAGCCTCCCGGCGAAACCAGGGCGGCCTCGGCGAAACTTTCGCCGGCGCGAAAAACGCAGATTACCTGTTCTTTGCCCGTGGGGGTCACGCGATGCACGCTCACCGCCCCTTTCTGGACGATGTAAAACCCGCGGGCGGGCTGTCCCTGGCGGAACAAATACTCACCCTTGGCCAGGGGTTTGACCGTGGTGATCGCGGCCACTTCCGACAGGTCCTCGGAGGGCAGCCCTCCGAACAGCCGGGTGGTTCGCAGGGTGCTTACGATGACCGTGCGTCTGAGTTCTTCGAGAGACATCGCACCGAGATCCAGGGTCCGTCCCCGTGGAGGCGTCGGGGCCACAGGGATCGATGGGCCGGTGTGAAACGCGCTCGCCAACGAGTCGGGGGCAGGCGCCGCACTGCCATGGAGGCGGACGAGGTGCCTGAGAACCGTGCCCTCGCCGGGGCACGCCGCGCCCTCGCCGCATCGGTTTCCGTCTGATCCTCTCGGGCCAAGCCCGTTGGCCAGGGCCCCGAAGGCGCGGGCCTGCTTTTGGCGCAGCCCCCGGTCATGGCCAATCGCTTGTAAGATTTGCAATGCATCGTCACCCGCCCGCAACCGCTTAACTTTGGACTCGAAACACGCGAGGGGCAACCGCATTCGCTCGGACCGTGCCGGGCGTTCCGATCTCCATTCGAGGGGCGCGCCGGCAGAATCGCATTGCCCACGGCGGGCGTTGCGTTAGAAGGGAGTCGGTTTTGCTGCCGCACCGCCCGGGGCGACGATTGCCCCCATGACGAACCAACGTGAAATCGAGGAAATGAAAGCGTTCCGCCGGCCAGCCCGATTCATTTCGACCCCTGACGGCGCCCGGTACCGGGCCGTCTCCGGACTTTGCCAGGTGCTCGTGCTTCTCGTTTGTGGCGGAAGCGAAGTGCGCCTGGCCGCGGCGCCCGCTTCTGCGGCGTGGTACGAGACGGGTTTCGAGGAGGCCGAACCTGCCGCGGGCTGGGAGGGACCCCTGGCTTGGGGACCCGGTTACCAGGGAGGTCGGGCGCTGACATTGCAACGCGCAGCCGGCGCGGCGGGCGGTTCGACGGTGGTGCGGCGGAGCCTGCCGGTGGAGTCGGCGCGCGGCTGCCTGATCCGTGGCACGGCCCGGGTCCGAGCGGAGGGGATCACACCCAAGCCCCGACCCTGGAATGGCATCAAGTTCATGTTGGCGGTGGAAACTCCCCAGCGCCGGTTGTGGCCGCAGGCGGAAATCGAGTCCGGCAGTTTCGACTGGCAGCGGGTGGCCTTCACGGCGCGAATTCCGTCGGATGCGACCGCGGTGCGGCTGGTGCTCGGGTTGGAAGAAGTGGCCGGGCAAGTATGGTTCGATGACGTGCGCCTGACCATTGCCGCCCCACCCCGGCCCGCGCCGGCTTCGAGGCCGTCGGAACCGTACAAGGGACATCCGTTGCCGCGTCTGCGCGGTGCCATGGTGAGTCCGCACATCGATCCGGAAGGGCTCCGAGTGTTGGGCCGGGAATGGAATGCGAATCTGGTGCGGTGGCAGTTGGTCCGGCAGGCGGCACCCGGGGAACGGCCTTCGCTGGACACCTACGATGCCTGGCTGGAGGGGGAACTGCAGAAGCTCGAGGCGGCGCTGCCCTGGTGTGAGCGGTATGGATTGTATGTGGTGGTGGATCTGCATTCGCCGCCCGGCGGGCGTGCCATCGCGGGCGGTTACGTGGCCGCCAACGACGAGTTGTTCACGAATCCGCGGGCGCAGGCCAAACTTGTCGAGGTGTGGGAACGCATCGCGCGACGGTTCCGCGGTCATCGGATCCTCTGGGGCTACGACCTGGTCAATGAGCCGGTGGAGAATTTCGTGGAGGAGGGTTGCGACGACTGGCCGGCGCTGGCGGAGCGGGTGGCGCGGGCAATCCGGGGCGTCGATCCCACGCGAACGCTGATTGTGGAACCGGCCGGCTGGGGCGGACCAGCGGGGTTTGTGGATTTTGTGCCGCTGGCGGTCTCGAACGTGGTGTACAGCGTGCACATGTACGAGCCTCATGCCTTTACGCATCAGGGCGTTTACGATTCGGGGGAGCCGCTCCGGTATCCCGGGCCGATCCGCGGCGAGTTTTGGGACAAGCGTCGACTCGAGGCGGTGCTGGAACCCGTGCGTGCGTTCCAGCTTCGTTACGGAATGCACATCTACGTGGGCGAATTCAGCGCCATTCGCTGGGCCCCGGACGGGAGCGCTGCCCGTTATCTCCGCGACCTGATCGACATCTTCGAGGCGTGGGGCTGGGACTGGAGTTATCACGCGTTCCGCGAATGGCATGGCTGGAGCGTGGAACACGGCGAGGACCGGCGGGACACACGTCCGGCGGCGAGTCCCACGGAGCGTCAGCAGTTGCTGCGATCGTGGTTTGCCCGCAATGAAAAGCCTCGCGGCTGAAGAAACCACCGCACGGCTCAGGGCACCGTGAGGATCAGCGAACCGGTTGGCTGGCGCGGAAAGAGGTAACCCATTGCGGCATGGGCCAGGCCCGTGCGGTAGGCGCGATCATGGAGCCAGCACAACCGCCGGCTGCCCGAGGGCCGCGTGGTGGTGTAAATGCGCAGCTCGCCCGGCACGCACGTAATGAGTTCTTCGCGCCAGTCGCCCAAAACATCCCCCACGGCAACGACCCGGCCTTCATAAACGTCCATGCCGGGACCGCGGTACGGACCGATCCGCCCGCGCACCGCAACCCAGCGGATCCAGCCGTCGGCCCACCAAAGGGCGCAGGGCGACAAACTGCCCAGGTCTTCCTGCGACAACAGCCGGCCGTCCCGGGCACCGTAAACCCAGCGGTCCGGCTTGAATTTTTCCCCGGCATAGAACTCCGGCCCGGGATGGTCCGGATCAAAATCGCCGAACATCCCCTGACTGTGGACATGATCGGTGGGATGATCGCAACCCCAGATCAGGCGGCCGGTGCGGGCCTCGACCAGACAGATTCCGTGACGCGGCTGGCGGGTTTCGAAGCCGTACATGATTTCCAAACCGTGCCGATGGGGCAACACATCGGACACGTACACCGCGTCCGGGTGGCCCATGCCCAGGTTCCAGAAGAGGCGGCCGCCGGGACGCAGCACGGCCGCGCCGAGCACAATTTCATCGCGGCCGTCGCCGTCCAGGTCCACGGTATGCACCCCGTGCATGCCCTGGCCGCGGACAGGGGGTCGTTCGTCATCGCCACACCACTGCCAGACGGGCACCAGTCGGCCTTCCTGGAAATGATACGCGTGGACCACCATCTTGGTGTAGGTGCCGCGAAGGAGCAGCAGGGCGGGCCGGCGCCCGTCCAGGTAGGCCACGCCCATGAGGTGGCGCGAGGCACGGTTGTTGTTGGGATCCCCCCAGTCCGCCACATTGCCGCGTTCGGGCCAGTCCACCCGGGCCAGCTCCCGCCCGGTGCGGCCGTCGAGAATGGAGCACCATTCGGGGCCGCGCGTGACCCGGCCGGTCGCGTCGCGATAATCCACGTCCGTGGGAGCCGTTTTGACCGCGACCTCGGCGCACCCGTCCCCGTCCAGGTCGTAGACCAGCAGGGGCGACCACCAGACGCCCTGCTCGATGTTCCAGCCGAGATCGCGTCGCCACAGGAACGTGCCGTCACTGCGATAGGCTTCGAGCTTGAAGGTGTCCTCGCTGGGCCGCCACACCCCGGGGTCGCTGACCTGGTGGGGTTGTTTGATCACGAAGTCGAGGGCTGCGTCACCGTCCAAATCCCCGAGGCCGACCTTGTCGAATCGGTAGTTGCCCTGGAGACGGATGCGGCGGAAGGCGGTGGGGCCCTCGACCGGTTCGGCCCGGACCGGCGCCGAGGTTTCGACGCGCCCGTTCGGCCCCAGCGCGCGCACGCGATAAAACCACCGCCGGCCAGCGCTGTGCGGATCCACAAAGTTGCAGCGGTCGGCCAGCGGCTCGGGTGTGCACGGCTGCCAGTTCGTTTGGCCGTCCGGGCTGCGATCCACCCAGAAACGCACGGCGGGCGGGTCCCGGAGCAGGAGCCGCCAGCTCACAAATGTCTGCCCGTTGGTCTGGAGAAAGGCGATCAGGCCGCGGTCGAGCTTTTCCCCGATCATGGACGGGGGCAGGGAGCGGGGAGCCGAGCCCGGCGCCGCAGATCGCCACAAGCGGGTGGCGCCGGGCTGACCTGTGGAGGACGCACGACGCACCGGCGTCAACCGGTACAAACCCGCCGCGTGCGGTCGCAGTTCCACGCCGAAGCGACCTTCGAACCGGCCCAGGTCCTGTTGGGCCCACAAATCCCGCACGCGCACCGGCCCGGAAAAGCCCAGTTCTGTGAGGTCCACGGAGACCGTGCAGGGCGGCGAGGTGGGGAGAGGATCGTTGGTGAAGAGCAGGAATCGGACGGTGGCCCCGCGCGGCAGGCGCACTGCCTCGTCGTCCAGCGCGGCAAAGGCGCGGAAGCGGCGGACGCCGGTCGGCAGGTCATAGGCCAGCACCGAGAATGCGTGCGTGCCGATGCCGTTGGTGATGACGCGGCCCGCCACCCGCATGGGGCCGCCCCCGGCGTCGCGGCCGATGCCGATCTGGCCCCAGCCGGTCTGTGCCGAGCGCCACCGCAAATCGACCAGGGCCAGTTCACCCCCCTCCATCACAAGGCGCGGCTCGACCCAGTTGGCGTGGTCGCCGAAATTGTCATCGCCGCCATCGGTGACCACCAGGAACAATTCTCGTGCCCCGTGGAGCGCCACATCCACTTCCACGCCCTGCCCCGGCGTTTGGCCGTTCACCAAGGGGCTTTGCCAGACGGCGCGGTCGGGATCCAGGGACGATGGCGGCGGGGCATGGAACAGGGCCAGGAACCGGTCTCCCGTGGCCGGGTCTTCCGCGATCCATGCAATGCGATGTTCCTGCCGAAACCATTGCCGGTTGCCGCGACTGCTTTGATGGACCGCCAACACCTCGCGATTGGTCAGCAACGAAAGCGTCCAGGCATCCAACCGGGTGAGATCACCCCCGAACATGAGGGGCGAACGGGCCATGCACCAGAGCGTCATCAACGTGACCTGTTCGTCCCGGGTGAACCGGGTGGTGCGCCGGCCAAACTCCAAAACCCCCAGCGGGAGCATGTCCGCATCCGGCCAATGCCCCGGCCCGCGAAAGGGAGTCCACTGATGCAAACGCTCGAACTGCTCCCACAGGGCCGGCCAGTTGTCCCAGAAATCATCGCTGATTCGCCAAAGGTTGGCATGGCGGACGACGTGGTCGCCGGCGCTCAGCGGGGTTTCGCCCGGCGACAGACTCAGGACCATGGGCCGACCACAGCGATCGATGGCCCGGCGAATCAATTCAATTTCGCCTTCGTGATCGTGATAGGGCCGGCTGATGTCGTCCACCTTCACATAATCCACGCCCCACGCGGCCAGCAGCTCGAACACGGAATCGTACCAGGCCTGTGCGCCGGGATGGGTGGCTTGCACGCCGTACATGTCCGGGTTCCACGGGCACACGCTGTTGGTGTTGGCGATGTCGCGGGCGCGGTACGATGTACCCTTGACAGGGGTGTTTCGATGCACTGCCTGACGCGGGATGCCGCGCATGAGGTGGACACCAAACTTGAGGCCCTTGTGGTGAATGTAGTCGGCCAGGGGCTTGAAACCGGCTCCGTGGGCGGAGGAGGGAAACCGATTGGTCGCGGGCCAGAGCCGGCCCCATTCATCCATGGTGAGTTCGGCGCCTTCGCGGTAACCGTAGCCCCGTGCCTGCGGCTCGTACCATTGGATGTCCACGACGATGTATTCCCAGCCATGGGGGCGCAACAGGGCGGCCATGACGTCCGCCTGCGCACGCGTCTGGGCCTCGGTCACGGTGGTGCCGAAGCAATCCCAGCTGTTCCAGCCCATGGGCGGGCGCTGTGCGTGGGCCCAGAACGGGGGCGTTCCCTCGGATGCGTGCGCACCGTTTTCGATGGCCGCGGCCAGGAGGTGTGCCCCCACGAGGAGGCCGGGGATCCGATTCCAGACTGGAGCGAGGTTCTTCATGGTGGTTGGCCTCGGTGGGCGTGCCCGATCTTCTCCGGCGCGCCCCTCGACAGCTTGCTCGCGCACGGGGACCGAAGGCCAGTGCAAATCCCGACGCCGACTGCACACGCCGCCACGGCGTTTGCAGCGGTCGTCCGGTGGCCCTGCACCGGCGGGCGGGTCGCCCGTTCCCCGACCTGGCAGTTTTCGTTCACGGCACCTGGAGGCAGAAGAATGCGGCCGGTTGGACACCGTCAACGGGGACTGCCATCTCGATGGCGCCCGACTCGTCGAACGCCGCTTCCGCCACGACCTCCCATTCTGGCAGGGGTCGTGTCAGGTCCGCGCTGCGCAGGAGCCGCACCGGCCAGCCCGGTGTGCCCTGGTCTGCGCGAAGCACGAGCTGCTCCCCTGCCCGTGCCACATGCCTGAGCCGGGGCGGGTCGGTCCGCACCACCCAGAGGGTTCCATCCACGCCGAGCCGGTCGGTGCGCCATCTCAGGCCCGGCTCGATTTCGGGAAGCTCGTATTCGGCGAAGCTGCCCCACAAGGTTGCGGCCTGAATGAGGCGGAACCGCTGTCCGGCCTGGAAGGGATCGGGGCTCAGGGCCACGACGCGGAGCCGGCCTCCCAACCGACAGGTGCCTTCCACGACCAGGCGGTCGTGCAAGGGCGGGGCCCCGGCGAGCTTCATCGAAGTCTCTGCCCCCGACGTCAGCACCAGGCCGCGCGCGAAGGTGAGTGTACCCGGCTCCGGACCACCTGGACGCAGGGATCCTTCCACCGTGGTCACGCCACCGATCACTCCCGTGCCCGCCAGGACAGCTCCGGGCAGCACCTGCACCATGCCCGTGGCGGCCCGTTGGTCACCGGACACGACCAGGGTCCCGCGCCGCACGAAGGTCGAGCCCGTGTAGCTGTTGGAACCGCTCAACGCCCATGTGCCGGTGCCCTCTTTGACAAGTGCGATGGCGCCACTGAGGAGGGCGGCGTTCGTTGCAGAGGTGTCGAGGCCGCCGACCTGCCAGGTCACCGCGTTTTGCGCGCCCAAACCGGATCCGCCGCCGGCCAGCATCAGGGCCCCTTCCTCGGCGGCGAGTTCGCCGATGGGGATCACGCTGTTGGCGGGCGCGCGACTGTACATGGCCACACCGGTGCCCAGATGAACCCGGGCCCGTGGGAAACCGGCCGCGGTGCCCACCCGGAAATCGTCGTAGGTCGAGGAGGCCGGTGTGCCGGTGGAGGCCCGGACCAGCAGTCGACCGGAAAAGGTTGTCCAGTCGCCGGTGACCTCGCCCCGAACATAATCGACGTGGAGCTCCAGTGTGCCGCTGCCGGTCACGGGGCTGGCCAGCGTCTGACGCGGTCCGGCGCGAACGATCCCGCGCTGTCCGGGCGGCACCACCAACTGGTTGGTCAATCGTCCGTAGGTACTGGTATTGTCGCGGAGACCGTAACCGTACAGTTGGAGCGTGCCGCCGTGGAACAGGATCGGGCCGGTTCCCGGCGCGAACTCGTTGGCGGTCAGACCCCCCGGCTCCGGTCCGGAGAGCGCCAGGACTCCGTTGCTCAAAACAACGCCGCCACGGAAGGTGTTGGTCGTGGCCAGGGTCAAGGTGCCGGCTCCGGCTTTGACCAGGCGGGTCGCGCCTGCAAGCCTCCCGGGCCCTGTGAACGCGTAATCCGTCGCGGCGTCCACGACCACCTGCGCCGGTTCCAGCGTCCCCGTCAACACAACCTGGGCGGCTGCCGCGCCCGTGTCGTCAAACCGCACCTGATCGCCGTTGCGGAAGCCGGTCGGCTGTCCGGCGTCCAACCAGTTCGGCGTCAGCCCCAGGTCCCACTGCGACCCGGAACCCCTCCAGACCAGAAGGCGGCCTCCCGGCGGAAGCGGGTGGGGCATCCACAGCCCGATGAAACCGGCCCCCTGTGTGAGCACCAGACCCGGCACCGGCGGTTGAACCAGCTCCAATTGCGGCAGGCCCCCGGTGATCGGACCGGTGTACTCCAACAGCGGGTAAACCCCCGGAGCCAGTTGCCCGGCCAGGAGGTTCAGCTCGATGCGATTGGTTCCGGCAAGAGTGAGCGAACCGAACACTCGCACGCGATCCCCGGGGCTGAGGGTTCCGGACGGGTCCGAGGACAGATCGAACCACAGCCGCGCATTCTGCAGGACCAGGTGATTCGAAATGGTCAGGACTCCGGCCGCGCCGCGGGACGGCCCCGGATCGAGAATGCAGTTGCGTCCCAGCACGGCACCTGCGCCCAGGACCCCCGCCCCCGCCAGGCGGCTGTTCAACCACACCCCGGGCCGGACCCGCACCGGGCTGGCCACCAGGGCCCCGTTGACCACCAGCCCGCCCTCGGCCACCTCCGTGGGACCGGTGAATGCGTTCGTGTTGGCCAACGTGAGCGTGCCCGTCCCGGCCTTGGTCAGGGACATCGAACCCGCCAACCCGCCGCCCGCCAACTCGTAATCGGTGGGGGCATGAACGGTCACCTGGACAGGTTGCCATACCCCGGACAGGGTAACCCGGGATGCGCCGGCGCCCCGCTGATCGAAAAGCACGGACTGGCCGTTTTGAAAGTTGGTGACCACGGTTTGGGTCCAGAGGTTGTGGACCACCCAGCGCGCCGCTGTGGCGTCCCAGCGATTGTCCCCGCCACCGATCCAGGCCACGGTTGCATCGGACACGGGAAGGACCGGCGGTTCGTCCATGCCGGGCCCCACGTAGAAACCGGGATGTGGCGGCTGATTATAGGCCACGTTTTGCCAGGCCAGTGCCAGCCGATACGTGGGGTCGTGCAGAAACGTGCGGAACCGATTGGTGGCGGGGCTGACCGGGACGAACAACATCAGTCGCGAGTTGTCGGCACTGCGCAGAAGGATCTCCTCGCGCCAGTCCCCGAGGATGTCCCCGCTGAGGCAGGGATTGGCCTTGGTGCCGTTGATGTTGTACGCCCCTCCGTCGACCGTGTAGAAGCTCAGGAGGCGCTGCACGCCATTGCCCGTCCACTTGTCCAATTTGGCATCCCGACCGCCGCTGCCGGCGCTGTCGTGCAGCTCGCGCAACACATCCGCGTCCCACCAGACGGCAAAATTGATGGAAGGCCGACTCGAGGAAATCGGCTGGCCGGAACGGTTGAGTACGCCGGGCGAGACCGACGACCAAAACTGGTAGCCGGGGTAACGTCCGTCGATGGGTGCGGCCAGGCCCCGCCCCGTGTCGCCCGTGCTTTCCAGGCCCCAGATCAACTCTCCGGTTCCGGCGTCTCGAAAGGAGCCGCCGCCCACGGCGGAGGGGCTTTCGTGAACCTGCCAGACTTCCAAGCCGGGCCGATCGGGGTCCATGTCGGAAACGTGCATCGCATCGCCATGGCCCCACCGGGTGGAGTAAAGGCCGCGGCCGTTGTCATCGATCACACAGGCTCCATACACGATCTCGTCGCGCCCGTCCCCGTCCACGTCGGCCACCGACAAATTGTGATTCCCCTGGCCGGCGTACGCGCTCCAGCCGCTGGCATTGCTGTCGAAGGTCCAGCGATGCGTCAGCCGGCCGTTCCGCCAGTCCCAGGCCACCAGCACCGTGCGGGTGTAGTAGCCGCGGCACATGACCAGGCTGGGACGCACCCCGTCCAGATACGCCACGCACGCCAGAAACCGGTCGACACGGTTGCCGTAACTGTCGCCCCAGGAACTGACCGAGCCGCGCGGGGGCAGATAGTTGGTGGTCCACAGGGCCGCCCCGGTTCGCCCGTCAAAAATGGTCAAATACTCCGGCCCGCTCAGAATGTAGCCGGAACTGTTTCGATAATCGGCGTTGGGATTGTCTCCGGGCATCAACACCCAGTTGCCCTGACCGTCCCGCGTGCCCGGTGCCGTTTTGCACGCCACTTCGGCCCGGCCGTCGCCGTCCAGGTCGTAAACCATGAATTGCGTGTAATGCGCCCCCGCCCGGATGTTCCGCCCCAGGTCGATGCGCCACAGCAGCGTTCCGTCCAGACGGTAGGCGTCCAAATACACGTTGCCGGTGTAGCCCGATTGCGAGTTGTCCTTGCTGTTGGACGGGTCCCACTTCACCACCAGTTCGTATTCACCGTCGCCTGTCAGGTCTCCCGGGCTCACGTCGTTCGGGGAGTACGTGTAACTCACCCCGTCGGGCGTGGTCCCACCCGGCGGCACCTGCAGCGGGATGCTCAGGTACGGCGCCACGCGTCCCTGAGCGTCCGTGGGCACCGGCGCGTTCGGCGGCACGGTGAATGCCGAGCGCCCCTGCGGATGCGCCCAGACATCATCCACTTCCACCCCGCCCCGCACGGTGCGAACAAAGTAGGTATGGGCCAGGGCGAATCCCGGCGGGCGATCCACGTAATCGGTGGTCTGGGCGAGCGGCGCGGCATTGAGACGATTGGTCGTGGTGCCGGTGACGCGGTACAAGTTGAAAGCCAGATCTTGCGGGTCGTTGCCCAAGTGCCGCCAGGAGACGTAAACCTCGGTGGAGCTTCTTCGCAGTGCCACCAGGCCACGGCCCAGCGATTCCATTTGCCTCTGGGCGTGCGCCGGCTCCTCGAATCCGCAGATGAACAGGGCCAACAGGAAGACGGGAAACATTCGTGCC
>JAOADM010000103.1 GCA_026417315.1 Limisphaera sp. | reverse complement strand
GTTTTGTGCACGCCGTTGGTGCAGATGCCGGCGCTGGCAAGGGCCATGGCGGCAGCCTTGAAACGGGGCGCGGTGGTGACCGACGTGGGCAGCGTCAAAGCCGGGGTGGTACGGGCGTTGGAGCCCGTCATCGCCCGTGCCGGCGCGTTTTTTGTGGGCAGCCATCCGATGGCGGGCAATGAGCGGAGCGGCGTGCGTGCGGCCCATCCGGATTTGTTCGAGGGAGCGGTGAGCGTGGTGACGCCCACGGCGCGCACGGCGCCGAAAGCACTCCGGCAGGTGCGCCGTCTTTGGCGCGGGGTGGGCTGTCGGTTGTTGGAGTTATCTCCGGAGGAACACGACCGTCTGGTGAGCCGTTCGAGCCACCTGCCGCACGTCACGGCGGCGGCGCTGGCCGCCCTGGTGCTGGGGCCGGGGCGGCCGCGCCATCAGGCCGCCCTCTGCGCCACGGGGTTTCGCGATACGACGCGAGTGGCCTCGGGGTCGCCCGAGATGTGGCGCGACATTGCACTGGCCAACCGACGTCATTTGGACCGGGCGCTGCAGGAGCTGGTGCGGCATTTGGAAGGGGTGCGAACCTGGCTGGCCCGAGGGGACGGGGACGCGCTCCTGAAATTCTTTCAAATGGCCAAGGCGCGTCGCGATGCCTGGTGTGCGGGCAACGCGTCGCCCTCCTCCGAATGAAGCGCGACACCGCCGCCGAACCGGAGGACCCGGGCGGCGGGCAGCCTGCAGCCCGGACCCAACTCTGAGCCGCGTCAAACCAACCATGGGTTTGCCGGATTGCATCGAAATCGAACCCTTGCCCGGGATCGTGGAAGCGCGCGTGACCGTGCCCGGGTCCAAGAGTGTGACCAACCGGGCGCTGGTGTTGGCCGCGCTGAGCCGCGGGGAAGTGACCTTGACGGGGGCCCTTTGGAGCGAAGACACCCGCATCATGGTGGAGGCGCTGCGCCGGTTGGGATTCGAGTTGGCCGTGGAACCGGATCCCGAGGAACCGTGCAACCGCCGCATTCATGTGCGCGGTCGGGGGGGCGAAATCCCGCGCGCGGGGACCCCGGATCGACCGTTGGAATTGTACGTGGGCAATGCAGGGACCGCCGCCCGGTTTTTGGCGGCGCTGACGGCCCTGGGCCGGGGAAGCTACCGCCTCTGGGGCACGGAGCGGATGCATCAACGGCCCCAGGCTCCGTTGTTTGCGGCGTTGCGTCAGTTGGGCTGCCGCATCGATAGCGTGGCGGACCGGCTGCCAGCGGTGATTCACGCGGCCGGACCACGGCCCGGTGCCTGCACGGTGACCATCGCGGAGAGTTCGCAGTTTGCCTCGGCGCTGCTGCTTTGCGCGCCGTGGGCGGGCTGGACGGTGGAGGTCACGGGCGAGAACCCCGAGGAATCGCCCTACGTGGCAATGACGTTGAAGCTGCGCGACCGGTTTCCCCGGGACGGGGGCGTGTTCGCCGTGGAGCCGGATGCTTCCAGCGGCAGTTACTTTTGGGCGGCCAACGACCCGGGTTGGTTGCGGCACCAGTTGGACCGAGATCCGGCCATGCTGGATCCGCTGCGCTGGC
Source organism: Limisphaera sp. (assembly GCA_026417315.1). GTDB lineage: Bacteria > Verrucomicrobiota > Verrucomicrobiia > Limisphaerales > Limisphaeraceae > Limisphaera. The sequence goes on along the minus strand of JAOADM010000103.1, from coordinate 10,801 downwards.
CGGTTCAGGTCCGGCACTGGCCGGCGCCGGACCTGCAGGTGGACGCGCGGTTTCCCGGCGTCTGGCAGACCCTGGTGGCGGCCGGGCGCGCGGTGGAAGGGCGGGCACATGCAATGGAGGTGGAGATTTCGCGGCAGCGCGACCTGGGCGATGCCATCATGACGGCGATCGTGATGGCGCCCTTGTGCGGCGTGGTGTGTCGGTTCACGGATCTGGGCCGGCTGCGGCTGCAGGAGTGCGAACGGGTGGCGGCCCTGCGCACGGAACTACGGCGGTGCGGCGCGCGGGTCGAAGAGGCGGGCGACACGCTCACGGTGTGGCCTTCCGCGCTGCACGGCGCCGAGATTCAGACGTACCAGGATCATCGCATGGCCATGTGCTTTGCGATTCTGGGATTGAAAGTCGGGGGCATCCGGATTCAGAATCCGGCCTGCGTGGCCAAGACGTTTCCGAATTTCTTCGCCAAACTGGCTGCGCCACCTCCCGCGGGCCTGGGGGTGCGCATCCGGGATGCGGCCACGGGCCAATGGTTGGAAGCCCGCAGGCTGATCGTGGAGGAATACGAACGGTGACCCGGCCCCCTGCGCGCCGGGTTCGGGAAGCGAAGGAAGACCTTGGAAGAACCGATCGTCATTGCCATTGACGGCACCAGTGCCAGCGGCAAAAGCACCAACGCCCGCCTGGTCGCTCGGGCCCTGGGGTTTGTGTACGTGGACACGGGGGCCATGTACCGGACGCTGGCCTGGTACTGTTTGAAGAACGGCGTGGATGTGCACGATCCCAGGGCCGTGGCCCGCGCGTGTCGTCGGTGGAAAACGGAGTTGCGCTGCGTGGACGGGCAGGTGCGCCTGCTGGTGGACGGTTACTATCCGGAGAAGGAGATCCGCACGGCCGAGGTCAGTGCGGCCGTGCCCCACGTGGCGGCTGTGCCGGCGGTGCGTCAGTGGATGAAACGCAAGCAGCGCGAGTGCATCCGCTTCGGCAATCTGGTCATGGAAGGACGGGACATCGGCACGAACGTCTTTCCGGAAACCGAGTTCAAATACTTCCTGGATGCCAGCCTCGAAGAACGCAGCCGGCGACGGGCCGCCGAGGGAATTCAGGAAAATCTCGCCGCCCGTGACCAGCGCGACAGCCAGCGGGCCGTGGCTCCCCTGATGGTGCCCCTGGGGGCACGGGTCATCAACAACTCGCAGATGACCCCCGAGCAAACCAGCGCCCTGATCCTGGAAGACATCCGTCAGCGGCTGGCCGCACGGCAAAAGGCGCGCAGTGCTTCATGAGCGAGCCCACTCGGATGGACGCGTTTTACAGGGTCGGCTGGCTGCTCTGCCGGGGTCTGTTCCGGTGGTATTTTCGGTGGCGGGTGGAGCATGTGGACCGCGTGCCCCGCACGGGCGGGGTCATTCTGGCCCCGAACCATGCCAGCTTTCTGGATCCGCCGTTGGTAGGGGCCGCTCTGCCCCGTCCGGTGACCTATTTGGCCCGGAAAAGTTTGTTTCGTTTTCCGCCCATGGGTTGGCTCCTGCGACGGTGCCACTGCATTCCCGTGGATCGGGAGGCCGCCACCCCGGCCGGGCTGCGCACCCTGCTCCAGCATTTGCAGGCGGGCGCAGCCGTCCTGTTGTTCCCTGAAGGCACAAGAAGTGCGGACGGCCGGATCCATCCAGCCGAAGCGGGACTGGGTCTCTTGGTGGTGCGCAGTGCCGCGCCCGTGGTGCCCGTGCGAATCTGCGGCACGTTCGAAGCCTACGGACGACATCTTCGTTGGCCCCGGCCCCGGCCGGTGCGCATCATTTTCGGGACCCCGATGACCTTCGAAAACCTGCGCCAAGAGGCCCGGACCGCCGATCGTGTGCGCCTCAAGGCCATCTATCAGGAAATCGCCGGGCAATGGCTCGAGGCGGTCCGGGCGTTGGGCGATTGATCCCCCTGCTCCACCCGCGGGGCCGGCGAACCCGTGGCAATCGGCCGCGGCAACAGGGCGCAGCCCCGACCACTCAGGGTACCGGCGCCCAGCGACCCCACCAATCCTCGAATGTCTCGGGGGGACGGACCTGGTGAATCTCGCGACCGTCGTGCCAGTACACGGCGGCCAAACCATGAGAAAACCGGGTTTCCCAGGAAAGGTGATATGCTCCGGCGCCCAGCCACACCAGACGATCGCCGGGTCGCAACCCAATCGGCATGTACCCGAGAGCCAACTGGTCAAAGGCCATGCAGGTGGGGCCGGCGACGGAGGTTAACATCCGTCGGCCCTTGCGGGCGGGGATGGCAAGCAGCGGATGCTGCTCCCAGGTGGCCACCAGCGCATGCAAGGTGCGGCCCCCGTCGCAGATCAAATAGCGCAATCCGCGGCGCTGTTTGACATCCAGAATCTTCACCACCAGCACCCCACTGCCCGCGGTCAACCATCGCCCGTTTTCAAGCCAGTATTCCTCCAGGCGTGGAAACCAGGAACGCGCACGGGCCAATACCCGGGCCATGGCCTGCAGCGAAAAATCCCGCGCCATGGGCCGGCCGGTTCGGTCCCATGTGAATTCGGACGGCCACCCGCCGCCACAATCCACGTAGCGCGGGTGCCAACCACAGCGGCGACACACTCGAGCCGCCTCCTCAAGGGCCCGGGCGTAGCGGGCCACCGAGGGGACCTGGGTGCCCAGATGAAAATGCAACACCACGGGTTCGACACCGCGGCGGCGGAGCTGACGCAAAACGAGCGCCGCGGCCGAGGGATCCATCCCGAACTGGCTCGAATCGGAGGAACTTGCGCGACCGTGTTCCGCTGGTAGATGCAGGCGCAGGCCCAGTTGCCAGTCTCGCCGCAGGGCCAGGGGTGTCAGCGCCACGGCCTCCGCCGGCGAATCGAGATTGACCCAGAAGCCGCGCTGCCCGAACCGCGGCAACCAGTGGTGCTTGGCCGGACCGTTGATCAGAATTCGATCGGGAGCAAACCCCGCCGCAAGCGCAGCCTGCAATTCAAATGCGCTGACCACCTCGATGGGCCGGCCCAGGTCTTTCCACCATCGCCACAACGGGGGCAGGGGCTGCGTCTTCGCCGAGAACCAGCAGCGCACGGGTAATCCGGTCAAGCTGTTTTCCAGGGCTTCCAGCGCTTCCTGCACCGGCACAACCGAGAACAAGTAGAACGGCGTGGGTTCCCGGGCGAGCAGCGGTCGCACGAGGCGGATCCAAAAACGCCCGGTCCTGACCGGGACCTCGAAGCGGGTCTGGGAGACGGGATGCGTGCTGGGCGCTCGAGAGGACACGACGCGCGGGCTCAGGGGGCGGGCAGGGCCCGGAGATAATCGCGGAATACCTCGTAGCGGGGGGGCAACCGGTCGTACGACTCCGGGCGCTGATCCAAACCGGCCAGGCTGGCGGGGGCCTCGGGGCGGAACCCCAGGAGTCGCTCGATTTCCTCGGGAAACTTGGCCGGGTGGGCCGTCTCCAGCACAAGGGCAGGCAGATCGCCGAACGGCTCTTCCTGCCGGTATTGTTGATAACCGTGCCATGCCACGGCCCCGTGAGGTTCGAGAAGCAAACCATGTTCGGACCAGGCAGCCCGGATGGCGGCCCGGGTTTCTTCATCGGACACGGAAATACTCCACAGCTCCCGTCGCAACCTCGCCCAGTCGGGTTCGCGATGCACGCGCCCGATTTCATCCATGCGGCCACCGTACACCGCGACCAAGCGAGCCAGGTTGCTGGGGTGTCCGACGTTCATCGCATTCGACAAGCAGGCCCGCGACGGTTCCACTTTCTCGTAGCGGCCCGTGGCCAGGTAGCGGGGGAACTCGTCATTCCCGTTGACGGGCACCAGCAGGCGGTGCACGGGCAGGCCCATGCGACGCGCAATCACGGCGCCCATCATGTTGCCAAAATTCCCGCTGGGCACCACCAGCAGCACCGGCTCGTCCACGTCGGCCACCCGACTGGCCGCATAGAAGTAATAAACCATCTGGGGCAGGAGTCGGCCGATGTTGATGGAGTTGGCGGACGAAAGCTGCAGCGATTGCAAGCCGGGATCGGCGAAGGCCTGTTTGACCATCGCCTGACAGTCGTCGAACTTGCCCTCGATCGCCACGGCATGAATGTTGCCGCCCAGCGTGGTCATCTGCCGGCGTTGACGGTCGCTGACTTCTCCGCGCGGGAACAGCACCACGACACGAATGCCGGGTACGCCGTGGAAGGCGCTGGCCACGGCCGAGCCCGTGTCGCCGCTGGTTGCGGTAAGAATGGTGAGCGGCCGGCCCTCCTGTTGCACCAGCCGACCCAACACGCGAGCCATCCAGCGGGCGGCGAAGTCCTTGAACGAAGCCGTGGGGCCCCGATCCAACCGCAGGATGAAAACCCGGGACTGGCCGCGAACCGGTTCCAAGGGCACGGGAAAATCGTAGGCCTCCCGACAGATCTGAAGCAGCTCTTCCTCACGGAGCAGACCGGCCACGTAGGGTTGCAGCACGCGCGCCGCAATCTCCGGATACGAGGCCTCCCGCATCCAGGCGCGCGTGGGCCGGTCCAATTGGGGGAAATGCTCGGGCAGGTACAAGCCCCGGTCCGGCGCCTGCCCGCGCCAGAGGGCTTCCCGCAGCCCCACCGGAGGAGCCTGTTCGTTGGTGCTGAAGTACCGGATCATGCGCCCGCGTTCGGATTCGATGGCCCGTCCTGGTCCAGCGGTTCTACGCGGAAGCGCACGGGCGGAGCTTTGACCACCGGCAGCCGCGCAATCCGGGCCAGGGCGCGACAGACCGCCCCGTCGGGGGCTTCATGCAGCATGAAGATCAACGGCACCACCTCGCCGGTGTGCCCCTCCGGCTGGATCACCGAAGCGATGCCGATGCGCGCCTGTCCGAACACGGCGGCGATCCGGGCCAGGACTCCCGGTCGGTCCACCACGCTCAGGCGCACAAAAGAGCGGCTCACCACCTGCTCCATCGGGACCACACGCCCACCGGGCGTCTGTTCCACGAAGGCCGGGCGGCGCTGTCGGCTGCCAAATCTCAGATCCAGCGCCGCGTCGGCCAGATCGCTCAGCACCGCGCTGGCCGTGGCGTCCTTCCCGGCGCCGCGTCCGTAAAACAGCGTGTCCCCCACCACGTCGCCCCGCACCAGCACGGCATTGTACACTCCCTGGACGCCGGCCAACACGTGCCCGGTTGGAATCAAGGCCGGGTACACCGCCACCTGAATGGCCGGACCCCGACCCCGCCCGGGCGCGGCGCCGTCGAGCCGTTTCACGATGCCCAACAGTTTGATGCTGTAACCCAGTTGCGCGGCGAACTGCAGGTCCAGGAGCGTCACGGAACGAATCCCCTCCACATGGATTTGCGAGGGTGGAACCCAGAAGCCGTGTGCCAGCGAGGCCAGGATGCCCGTTTTGTGTTGAGCGTCATGGCCGTCAATGTCCAGATCCGGCGGCGTTTCCGCGTAGCCCTCGCGCTGGGCCTCGGCCAGGACGGTGGCAAAATCCGCCTGTTCCCGGGCCATTCGGGTGAGGATGTAATTGCAGGTGCCGTTCACGATGCCGTACAGGGCGACGATCTGGTTGCCCACGAAACCTTCCCGCAGCGCTTTGATGATGGGAATGCCGCCGCAGACACTGGCTTCGTAATAGAGGTTGGTGCCGTGCGCACGCGCCTCGGCAAACAGTTCGGGGCCGTGCGCCGACAGCAGGGCCTTGTTGGCCGTGATCACCGGCTTGCCCAACCGCAGCGCCGTCCGCACGATCGTCCGGGCCACGGTCGTTCCGCCGACCAACTCCGTCACCAGATGGACGTTGGGGTCCTCGACCACCTCGCGCCAGTCGGTGGTAAGCAGCGACCTCGGAATCGGATAGGGCCGCGGCTCGTCCACGGCTTTCACCGCCACTTTGCGGACTTGGATCCGTATTCCGATGCGGGCGGCCAAAAGTTCCCCGTTGCGTTGCAGGGCGTGAAACACACCACTGCCCACGGTGCCGCCGCCCACCATGCCCAGGTTCAGCACTTCCATAACGGCCGCTCAACTTGCCGGGAACGCTTTCCACCGACAATCCCTTTGTGGGAAGAGCCCGAATAACCGGCGCGTTGGGAAAACGGGGCTTGCGACGAGCAGCTGTTGTCCCAAGCCCTCGTGCAAAGTCCGACGTCAGCCTGCCCCGGGCACGGTTTCGCCCTTGCTGCCGGCCTCTGTTTGGGGTTCGAGGGGCTTCGAGGCATCGTCGAATCGAAGCCAGCCGCCCAAATCCGTCCCCACGATTGCTGTCGCATGATCCCGGCCGAAACGTTCCGCCTGCCGGTGTTCGGGACGGGGCCGCGGCAAGTCAGGTTCCACACGACCAGTGCCTCACCTACGGGCCAAAAACATAAGCTGCGGCAAACCGAAGACCGGTCGCTCGTTCAGCTCCGCCAACGGGCAGACGGGACTCCGCCGTGGTTTCACCCCCGGCCTTCTGGAGCAGTTTGCGGAGTGCAGGCCGGGGGCCGAGGCCGGTTTGGCTGCCAGGGCGGTTGTCTCCTCGGGTGAACCAGGAGCGGGCTTTCAGTTTCGCACGCGACCGGTGCGGAGGGAATCGGCCTGGAAAGTGGGCCACGGAGAAGGGGCCAGGGGGGCTTCCGCGCGCAACGCGTGCAAGGCGTAGTACGTGAGGATGTAGATGGTGCCGTCGCGGGCCAGGGCGGGTGTGGAGAGAATAAAGCCCTGAAGCCAATTGTGCCATTTGTAATGGCCTTCCGGGGTGACGGCATGGAGGGAGCCGTCGCGGCTGCCGACCAGAAGGGTGCCGTTGGCGCAAACCGTGGGGGCTGCTTCGATGTCGTCCCCGGTGGCATAGCGCCAGAGCAGACGTCCATTGGGGTCGTACGCACAGAGGTGCTGATTGACGCCCACGTACACGTTGCCGTCCAGATCGAGGACGGGCGAGGAGGCGGTGATCCCCCCCGTACGGGTTTCCCAGCGCAGACGCCCGTCGGGATCCAGGGCCACCAGTTGGCCGCGTGCGGTCGTGAAGTAGATTCGTCCCTCCGAATCGAGGGCGGGGCTCGAGAGGATGGCGCCCTCGGTCTGGTAACTCCACCGTTCCGTGCCGTCCGGGCTGAGTGCATAGAGGCGGCCGAGATGAGTGCCGAAGTACAGGGTTTGATCCGGACCGACGGCGGCGGATCCGGAGATTTCACCGGCGACTTTGACTCGCCATCGCAGCTGGCCCGTGGGGGAAAGCGCGTAAAAATGCTGGTCCCAGGATCCGAAACATATCGTGCCGTCGGCAAGGAGTGCGGGAGACGCGTCCACCCATTGACCAGTGCGGAAGCTCCATTTCAACGCGCCTTCCGGGCTCAGCGCGTACACCCGTCGGTCGCGACACCCGAAGTAGAGGGTGCCGTCCGGGCCCACCGTGGGGCTGGATTGGATCTCCATGCCGGTGGCGAACTGCCATTTGCGGGTGCCGTCGGGTCGGAAGGCCACGAGCCGGCCATCGAACAGGCCGACGTAGATCGTGCCGTCGGGAGCGATGGCAGGCGAGCATTGGTTCCCGGCCCCCAACGCTGCCTGCCAGAGGTTCGTGCCCGGGCGCAGCAGGGGCTGCGCGCTCACACTTGTGCAGAGGAGCAGACAAGCGGCCGCCCACACCCAAAGTTGCGTGCTCGGACCTCCTCGCGCCGATCTCCAGTGTCGCCTCATGACCCAGTCAGTTAAAAATGCGACGGACGGGCGGGCAACCCTTTTGGCGGGGCACGGTCCCCACGCGCAGGGTCGCGGAAGGATGCGAGGGAAAGCCGAGGTAACGGGCGGGCCAGAGGGATTGCGGCCAGGCCAACGGGCCGTGCCGGGCTGAACTCCGCGGCGCATTCTTGGGGCATCCAAGAATCCTCGGCGGAATGTCGGTGACCCTCGGCAGGGCGAACCCGGGGAAACCGACATTCGCATAGAGTCCCTGAACCTGGGGCCCGCAGACCGAAATGCACGCTCCGCGGTCCACGCATCGCACGGTCCATTCAGGCGCCGAAGGCGCACCAATTCGACAGCCCGGGGCAACGCCCCGGGAATGCGGTCCGCAAAACCCACCCCGCCCTGAAAGGGCGCAACTCGAGGACCCCATCGCATCGGGGCATGTGCGCACCGAGTTCTGCCCCTTCAGGGCACGATGTATTACGGCGTTCCGATTGCCCAGGGCATTGCCCTTGGGCTGGTGAATTCCCGCCCCGATGGGGTGGATCCAGGGCGCGCTGAAGTAGAAGCCATGGATCCGGTATTGCGCAGTGCGGTTTCGGGCAGGGCCTGCGTCCCGGGCCGGCGGCCCTGCACCTCGATGGGGGAAACCTTCAGCGCGCAGGATGCGTAAGACCCTTCCGATCCTTGATGGGTTTGAAGGAACTGAATTTGCTGGGGCTGCTTGGGAGCATTGTCCCCTGCAGCGTGGGCGCAGTCAGGGTTTGTCAGCGCCTCAACTTCGTTGTTGGCGGACCGCACGGGGCGAGCCCATGCCAAAGGCGCATCCCGTCCACCGGCTCGCGGCGGCGCCTCAGGAACCCGGCGCGCCGAAGGCGCACGGAAGTCGAAACCGCTCATTCGGAATCGACGAATCTCGTTTTGGCCAAGCCGCTGGATGGAGCCTGGTGCATCCAGGCTCCGTTGGAGCAAACGCAAAGCGCGCGGGAGGCGCCAGACTTTCCGGCTCTTGGTGGGACTCGCGAAAGGAATCTCCCTCGGCCTGTTATGGACCAAGCCGATCGCACCGTTGCTGCAGGGAGGGCCCTCGGCACCACAAGTGGGCTGTGCGGTGTCTCTCACATTCTGAACGTCCCTTGGAAGCTCTCCGGAGTTTTCGGGTCCGCCGAGCACGAGAAAGCCAAGGGAAAAGCGCATCTCCACGGGGACCGTTGAATCCGGCGCTCCATATGACCGAACTGCGTTCCCTTGACCGGACGCCGGCCGCTTTTGACTTGGAGGGGCCGACGCGTTCCCGCATGTTGGGTGGCAATCGAGCGGATGGAAAGCCTATGAAAACCAACGGTACCCAGCAGGAGCCGGGCATCGACCGGCGCACCTTCCTCAAACGATCTTCCCTGGCAGTGGCGGGCACAGCGGCCATCACGGAGTTTCCGTTCGTGATCACCAGCCGGGCCGAGCCGGACGATCCCATCCGGATCGGGTTGATCGGCTGCGGCGGGCGCGGGGGCGGGGCGGTGCTCGATGCGCTCGGGGTGGCCACCGAAGTGGTCTATCCGCGCGAGGGTTATCACACCGAAACGGTCAAGGAGGGCGCGGCGGTCCGACATAAAAACGTGTCCGTCATTGCGCTGGCGGACGTGTTTCCCGACCGACTGGCCCATTGCCGGCAGAATCTGGCCCGCGTGGGCATCCGGGTTCCGGATGACCACTGCTTTGTGGGCTTTGACGCATATCAGAAGCTCTTGGCCATTCCCGAGGTCAACTACGTGATCCTGGCCGAGCCGCCGCATTTTCGGCCGCGGCATCTGATGGCGGCGATTCAGGCCGGCAAGCACGTGTTCATGGAAAAACCGGCTGCGGTGGATCCGCCCGGGGTGCGTTTGGTGATGGAGGCGGGCCGGCTGGCGAAGGAAAAGGGACTGGGTATTGTCGCCGGCACGCAACGCCGTCACATGCGCAGTTACAATGAAACCATTCGACGCATTCGCGACGGGGCGCTGGGCGAGCTGATGTACGGAACCTGTTACTGGAACGGCGGTGTCATCTGGGTGGTCGAACGCCGGCCGGAGTGGACCGACATGGAGTGGCAGCTCCGCAACTGGAATTATTTCACCTGGTTGTCCGGGGACCACATCGTGGAACAACACGTGCACAACCTGGACATCATGAACTGGGTGATCGGCGATCATCCGATTCGGGCGCGGGCGCTGGGCGGTCGCCAGGCCCGGCCGCCCGGACCCACGTACGGCCACATCTACGATCATTTCGCCGTCGAATACGAATACGCCAACGGCATCCGCGTGTTCAGTCAATGCCGGCAGATGGATCACTGCGACAATCTGGTCGGCGAGTTCATTGCCGGCACCAAAGGGACCAGCAACTGCCAGAGCTGGATTCGGGTCAAAGGAGGCGAGAGCTGGCGGTTCCGCGGCGATGAGGTCAACGCCTACGAACAGGAGCATCTGGATCTGATTCAGAGCATTCGTGCAGGCCAGCCCCTGAACGAGGCCCAGGCCATCGCGGAATCCACCCTCACCGGCATCATGGGTCGGGAGTCGGCTTACAGCGGCAAGACCGTGGAGTGGGACACGATCTTGAACTCCAACCAGCGACTCGGCCCGGAGAAATACGAGTTCGGGCCGCTTCCCTTCCCGGAAGTGCCGATTCCCGGGCGATACCGGTTGAGCTAACGGCCGCGGCGGGAGGGGAGGCCAACCACAGGACGTTGGCCGCGAAAGGCTTGCCCCAGCGGGCGTCGTTGTGCGGGGTTGGACGCCAACCCTGCCCCGCGCCGCTGCGAAGCCGGCCAGGTCCGCAGTGCGGGCATACACGGGTCCCGCTGTGACCGCACAGGTGCAAGCCCCGAGCACGGGGGCAGAGAGATCTCCGCGCTGCGCTTTTTCCGCCCGCCCCCGGGAAAGCCGGTTCCAAGCACCGCGCGGACTTCCTTGGAACCAGGCGCATGGAAAGTTCGACGGAAAGCCTCGCCAAGCGGTGAGAAGAACACGGGGCAGCCCCTGACTCCGATTCCGCCAGAACTGCCGCAGGTCCGATCTTGCCCGCAGGTTTTTGCTCCTGCCGTATTCCCAAGTTTCAGCCGGCCGGCGGGCAACGGCCGGAAGGCTGTCTCTTATACACATCTGACGCT
>JAOADM010000102.1 GCA_026417315.1 Limisphaera sp. | reverse complement strand
GCACGGCCTGGCAGAGCTGGTCGCGGAGTTCAAAGCGGCGCACGATGATTACCATGCGATCATGGCCGAGGCGCTGGCGGATCGGCTGGCCGAGGCGTTCGCCGAGTGGCTTCACGCCAGGGTGCGTCGCCAGTGGGGTTATGGTCGGGACGAACGCCTCAGCCTGGAGGACCTGATCGAGGAACGATATCGCGGCATTCGACCCGCGGCGGGTTACCCCGCCTGCCCGGATCACACCGAGAAAGCGACGATCTGGCGCCTGTTGGAGGTGGAACGGCGCGCGGGAATCCGGCTGACGGAGTCCTATGCGATGTGGCCGGGCAGCAGTGTGAGCGGGCTGTACTTCGCCCACCCCCAGTCCCGGTATTTTGCCGTGGGCCGGATTGGTCGGGACCAGTTGGAAGATTACGCGGCGCGCAAGGGGATGTCGGTGGAGGAAATGGCCCGCTGGCTGGCGCCGTGGTTGGCGGAGGGTTGAAGGCTCGGGTCGCGTTTCCGGGCGAATCTGCGCGGGGGCCGGAGCCGGCGGGCGGCCCCGGTTTGCGCTTGTGCCGGCGGGTGGGGTGTCCTTCATTGGGGGCATGCGAACGTGTTTGCAACCAGTTGGTTCTCTGCTCACAGCAGCCTTGTTGGGGATGGGGATCCTTTTTGTCCAAGGGGCGGCCGAGGATTATGAGGGCCGGTTTGCGCTCACCTTGCCTGACGGGGGCGCGGGTTGGTTGGGGATCTCGCGCACGAATGGTCGGTGGGTGGGCCAGATCATGTGGGGCGCCGGCAGTGTGGTTCCCGTGGCTTCGGTGGCCGTGGAAGGGGACAAGCTGGTGGTCACGCGCGTCCACGAGCGAAAAGAACGCGGCCCGGACGGGCGGGAAACGACGGTGCAGGAGCGCGAGGTGATCGAGGCCCGTTGGGTGGGGGATCGACTGGAGCTGACGACGCGGCGCCAGACCCGCGACGGCTGGACGGAACCCCGGCGCTTCACCGGCAAACGCATTCCACCGCTGCCGCCGCGGCCGGATTTGAGCCGGGTCCGGTTCGGGGAATCCGTGGTGTTGTTCAACGGGCGGGACTTGACGGGCTGGCGGCCGTTTGGAGGCAGGAACGGATGGCGCGCGGCCGACGGCATTCTGATCAATGATGCGCCGCAGCCGCCCGGCCAGCACATCAGCTACGCGAATCTGCGCACGGAGCGGGAGTTCGAGGATTTCAACTTGCAGTTGGAATTGCGCCTGCCGCCCAACGGGAACAGCGGCATTTATCTGCGAGGGATTTACGAGGTGCAGGTGGCCGATTCGTACGGCAAACCGCCCAGTGCTCACGGAATGGGGGCCATTTACAGTCGGATTGCCTCCACGGAGAACGCGAGCAAACCGGCCGGCGAGTGGCAGCAGTACGATATTACCCTCGTGGACCGGCACGTGACGGTGATTCTCAATGGTCGCAAGATCATCGACAATCAACCCCTGCTGGGCTGCACGGGGGGTGCGCTATGGTCGGATGAATTGCGGCCGGGCCCGCTCTATTTGCAGGGCGATCACACGAGCGTGGAGTATCGGAACCTGGTTTTGCGGCCGGTGTTGAAATAGGCGCGGCGCCGGGTGCTCGGAGACCCGGCCGCCCGGGAGCCCGCGGCCGGTTTGCATGGTGACCGGGCAGACTTTGTGGCGGACCGATCGTGGCGCAACGCGACCGTTGGATCCGCAGGAACGACAAGCAAGGAGGGATCGACTTGCGCCTCTCCTTCCATCCATGCAGGTGGGGCGGGTGGGCAGGTGTGCTTGACAGGGAAGCAGGCCGGGCTGCCGGCGGAGGCCTGCGCCCGCGGTGGCTGGACCTGACGCGAGCCTGTCTGCTGCCGGTGTTGGTCGGCGGGCTGATGGCGTGTGCGAAGGTCCCGACGCGATCGGGTCCGCCCGCGGTGCCCGTGCCGGAGCGGTTCAGTCGATCGGGCACGGCGGCGTTGCCGGACCGCTGGTGGGAAAGCCTGAGAGACCCCGTGCTGTCGGCGCTCATCGAGGAGGCCCTTCGCGCACAGCCCGGGTTGCAGGCGGTGTGGGCGCGGCTGGAGCAGGCCGAGGCGTTGGCCAGAAAGGCGGGTGCCGGTTTGTGGCCGACCGTGGAGGCCGAGGCCGGGGGCGCGCGGCGGTGGGAACGGGCCCCGACCGGGCCGGGCGGCGCGTGGGACACCCGCCCGAGTGCCAGCCTGTGGCTGGGGCTGGCGACCCGGTACGAACTGGACGTCTGGGGTCGGGTGCGGTCGGGTCGCGAGGCGGCGTGGCGCGAGGCTCGGGCCACGCGTGAACAGCTCCAAGTGGCGGCTCTGACCTTGTCGGCCCAGATTGCGCTGACGTGGTTCGAGCTGGCCGAACAACGGGCGCAGGTGGCGTTGTTGGAGCGCCAGGCGGAACTGCAGGCCAGCATGCTGACGCTGGTGGAGGCCCGATTTCGCCGGGGTCAGGTGGGCGCGCCGGACGTGTTGCGGCAGCGGCAGGTGTGGGAGAGCGTCCAGGGCAGTTTGGGAGTGGCCCGTGCACAGGTGCAGGTCCTGGAGCATCAGTTGGCCGTGCTGGTGGGGCGGGTGCCGGGGACGGACCTGCCGCAGGCGCCCGCGGAGTTGCCGCTGTTGCCGCCCCTGCCGGAGACGGGAGTGCCGGCGGAGCTGTTGCAGCGCCGCCCGGATCTTCGCCAGGCGTACGAACAGTTGTTGGCGGCCGACGCGCGCCTGGCCGCGGCCGTGGCCGACCAGTTCCCGCGCCTGGCACTCTCCGCCGAGGGCACGACCTCGGGTGCGAGCAGTCGGGACCTGTTCGATCGCTGGCTGGCCACCCTGGCAGCGAACCTGGTGGCACCGGTGTTCGAGGGCGGGGCCCGTCGGGCCGAAGTCGCCTATCGGCGGGCGGTGGTGGCGGAGCGATTTCACGCTTATCGGCAGGCGGTGTTGGAAGCGGTGGCGGAGGTTGAAACGGCGCTGGTGCAGGAGCAACAATACCAGCGGCTCTTGGAGAGTCTGCAGCGTCAGTTGGAACTGGCTGACCGAACCGTGGAACGACTGCGGGACAGTTACAGCAAGGGAGCGGTGGATTATCTGCGCGTGCTCGACGCCTTGTTGACGCAGCAAAGTCTGCAACGGGCGGAGCTGCAGACACGCCGGGACCTGGTGTGGGCGCGGGTGCGCCTGTGCCGGGCGCTGGCCGGGGGCTGGGATTTGGCCCGGTCGGACGGGCCGGGGGATTGGGACGCGACGGAATCGGGCAGACCGTCCGACCGGTCCCGCGGGGAGGTGCCTGCGTCATGAGTCCACCTCACAAGTCGCCATTGTCCGTGGAGGAGACCTCCCGCCGGTTGGGCCCCGGGCGTCGGGCCTGGCGCCTGGCGCTGCCGCTGCTGGTGATGGGGCTGGGGATCGGCGGAGCGGTGTGGTTGATCCGCACGGCGCCCCAGGCGCCGCGACAGCCGCCGGCGCCGGTGGCGCGGTTGGTGGAAGTCGTCGAGGTGCGGTTCGGGCCGCAGCAGGTGCGCATCCCGGCCCTGGGCCTGGTGCTGCCGGCGCGCGAGGTGACGTTGTATCCACGGGTCGCGGGAGAGGTGGTGGCGATCCACGACCAGTTCCTGCCGGGGAGCCGGTTCGCCGCCGGCGAGGTCCTGGTGCAGATCGACCCGAGCGATTTCCGGCTGGCGGTGGCGCAGCGGGAGAGCGAGCTGGTGCAGGCGCGCAGTGCGTTGGCCCTGGAGCAGGGGCAACAGGCTGTGGCGCGGCAGGAGTACGAGCTGTTGGGCCGCGAGATTCCCGAGGCGGATCGGGACCTGGTCCTGCGGCGGCCGCAGTTGGAGCAGGCGCGGGCGCGGGTGCAGGCAGCGGAGGCGGCGCTGGAGCAGGCCCGGCTGAACCTCGAACGGACGTCGGTCCGGGCGCCCTTTGCCTGTACGGTGCGGGCGCGGATGGTCAACGTGGGCAGTCAGGTGACGCCGGCGACACCGCTGGCGACGCTGGCCGGCGCGGAGGAGTACTGGGTGGAAGCGACGGTGCCGGTGGACCAGTTGGAGTGGTTGTGGATTCCGGGCCGCAACAGTCCCACCGGATCGGTGGCCCGGATCTGGCGTGCGGCCGGTTCTCGTGACGGAGCCGCGCGGGTCGGTACGGTCCTGCGGTTGTTACCGGACCTGGAGAAGGACGGTCGGCTGGCGCGCGTGCTGGTTTCGGTAATGGATCCGCTGGCTCTGCAAGCGCAGCACACGGCATTGCCGCCGTTGTTGCTGGGGGATGCGGTGCGGCTGGAGTTGGAGGGGCGGACGGTGGAGGCGGCGGCGCTGGACCGGCGCTGGTTCCGGGACGGGGACCAGGTTTGGATCATGAACGAGCGCAACGAGCTGGAGATTCGGCCCGTGCAGGTGGCGTTTCGTGCGCCGGAGGTTCTGCTGGTGACCGGCGGGTTGCGTCCCGGGGAACGGATCGTGATCAGTGAGCTGCCGGCGGCCGTGCCGGGCCTGCCGTTGCGGCTGGCGAATGCACCGCAGTCCGACGCACGGGGGCAGGCAACCGCCTCGGTGGTCCGGGTTGATTCGCGCGAGCACCGGCCATGACCCCTGTCGCTTCCACGTGCGAGAGCCCCGCCCGGGGTCCGGTGGCCTGGATGGTCCACAACCGGGTCACGCCCAATTTGCTGATGCTGTTTTTCCTGCTGGGCGGGCTGTTGATGAGCCTGCGCATCAAGCAGGAGGTGTTCCCCGAGTTCGAAGAAGACGTGGTGCAGGTGCGCGTGCTCTATCCCGGGGCCAGCCCGGAGGAGGTGGAGCAGGGCATCATCCTGGCGGTGGAAG
Source organism: Limisphaera sp. (assembly GCA_026417315.1). Taxonomy (GTDB): domain Bacteria; phylum Verrucomicrobiota; class Verrucomicrobiia; order Limisphaerales; family Limisphaeraceae; genus Limisphaera. The sequence goes on along the minus strand of JAOADM010000102.1, from coordinate 7,583 downwards.
AATCGGTTCGTGCGCTGGAGGGGGTCAAGGAGGTGCGCGCCACGGCGGCCGAAGGCCGGGCGGTGGTGGAGATCGAGCTGCGCAGCGGCGCCAACAGTCAAAAGGCCTACACGGACATCAAACAGGCGATCGACCGCATCGTGACGTTTCCGCGCGATGCGGAGGAGCCGGAGGTGGAGCTCTTGATGCGCCGGCGCGAAGTCGTCGTGCTGGCGATTCACGGTCAGGCCAGTGAATGGACGCTGCGGAACGTGGCCGAGGAGGTGCGGGATCGATTGTTGCAGGACCCGCGCATCACGCAGGTGGACCTGCTGGGGGCGCGGAATTACGAGGTGCACGTGGAGGTGCCGCAGGAAACGCTGCGGGCCTACGGGTTGACGCTGGGCCAGATCGCCGCACGGATCGCGGCCACCTCGGTGGAAGTGCCGGGCGGTGGACTGAAAACGCCGGCGGGGGAGGTGCTGGTGCGGTTCAAGGAGCGTCGGGACTGGGCGCACGAGTTTGCCACGATTCCGGTGATCACGACGAGCAACGGCACGGTGGTGCGTCTGGGCGACCTGGCGACGGTGAAGGAGGGGTTTCAAGACGTGGACGTGGAAGCCACGTTCAACGGGCAGCCGGCGGTGAGCCTGGCGGTCTATCGGGTGGGACGGGAGACTCCCATTGGTGTGTCCGACGCGGTGCGGGAGGTGCTGGCCGAGGTGCGGTCTCAACTGCCGCCGGGCATCGAGTGCAGCATTCGCAGCGATCAATCGGAGATCTACCGGCAGCGGCTGCACCTGCTGTTGAAAAACGGGTTCCTGGGGTTGTGCCTGGTGCTGCTGTGCCTGGGGCTGTTTTTGGAGTTCAAGCTGGCCTTCTGGGTGATGATGGGCGTGCCGGTGTCGTTCCTGGGAGCTCTGTTGTTCCTGCCCGGCCTGGGGGTGACGTTCAACATGATCTCGATGTTCGCGTTTATCATGGCGCTGGGGATTGTGGTGGACGACGCGATTGTGGCGGGGGAGAACATCTACGAGCTGCGGCAGCGGGGACTGGATTTTGTGACGGCGGCGATTCAGGGTGCCCGACAGGTGGCCGTGCCGATCGCCTTCAGCATTTTGACCAACATTGTCGCATTCCTGCCGCTGTATTTCATCCCGGGGACCTTTGGGAAGATCTGGAAGGTCATTCCCCTGGTGGTGATCACCACATTTGTCATTTCGTGGCTCGAATCCCTGCTGGTGCTGCCGTCGCATCTGGCCCACACGCGGAGTCAGCCGCGCACCGGGCTGACCGCATGGTTGCACGAGCGCCAGCAGGCGTTCGGGCGCGCGTTTGGCCGGTGGGTGCACGAGGGGTTCGGTCCGTTCCTGGCCGCCTGCCTGCGGCGGCGGGTTCTGACGGTGAGCGCGGCGCTGGCGTTGTGGATTCTGGTGGTTGCCTATGTGTTGAGTGGCCGGATGGGAATGATCCTGATGCCGCGGGTGGAAGCCGATTTTGCGTATGCGGCGGCCACGATGCCCTACGGAACGCCCCTGAGCCGGGTGGCGGAGGTCCGGGATCGACTGCTGCAGGCGGCCCGTGCGGTGGCGTCCGAACATGGCGGCGAGCGGTTGGTCACCGGGTTTCTGGGCTTGATCAACCAAAACGTGGTCGAAATTCGGGTGTTCCTGACCGACCCCGATCATCGGCCCATTTCCACCTCGGAATTCACGCGGCTCTGGCGGGAGCGGGTGGGCTCGATCGTGGGCGTGCAGGCGTTGCAGTTTTACGCCGACCGGGGCGGGCCGGGCGGTGGCGCGGCGCTGACGATCGAGCTGAGTCACCGCAACATCGAGGTGCTGGACCGGGCCAGCGCGGCCCTGGCGGCGCGTCTGGAGGAATTCCCGAATGTGCGCGATGTGGACGACGGCTACACCCCCGGCAAGCCGCAGTATGATTTCGTGTTGAAACCCGAGGGGCGACAGTTGGGATTGACGTCCCAGGAGGTGGCCCGCCAGATCCGGCACGCCTTCTACGGGGCGGAGGCTCTGCGCCAGCAGCGGGGTCGCAACGAGGTCAAGGTGCTGGTGCGGTTGCCCGAAGAGGAACGTCGCAGCGAGTTCACTCTGGAGAACTTGTTGATTCGCACGCCGGCCGGACGGGATGTGCCGCTCCGTGAAATCGCGGAGGCCCGACGCGGCCGGGCCTATACCACCATTACGCGGCGGGACGGTCGCCGCACTGTCACGGTCACGGCGGATGTGGAGCCCATCAGCCAAACCTCGCAGGTGAAGCAGGCGCTCGACACCATGATTCTGCCCCAGCTGATGCGCGATTACCCGGGGCTGAGTTGTCAGTATGCGGGCCGGCAGCAGGACATGGCGGAGAGTCTGGAAAGCCTGTACGGCGGTTTTGCGCTGGCGCTGATGGCGATTTACTTCCTGCTGGCCGTGCCGTTCCGCAGTTATGGCCAGCCCCTGGTGGTCATGGCCAGCATCCCGTTTGGGATCGTGGGCGCCGTGCTGGGGCATTTGTTGATGGGTTACAGTTTGAGCGTCATGAGCCTGATGGGCATGGTGGCCCTGTCCGGTGTGGTTGTGAATGGTTCGCTGGTCTTGATCGCCTATGCCAACGAGCGCCGCCAACAGCTGGGGGAATCGGCGCTGGAGGCCATCTTTCAAGCCACCCTGCGCCGGTTCCGTCCCGTGTTGTTGACCACGTTGACGACGTTCGGCGGGCTGGCCCCCATGATCTTCGAAACGTCGCGTCAGGCGCGGTTCATGATTCCCATGGCGTTGTCGCTGGGATACGGGATCCTCTTTGCCACGGCCATCTGCCTGGTCCTGGTGCCGTGTCTGTACGTGCTGATGGAGGATCTGAAGCAAGGGCTGCGCGCGGTGGGTCCACGGGCCGCGCCGGCGTCCGGCAGGGTGGAGCCGACGCCACTCGAGCCCGCCGGACAACGGGCTTGAGCCACCGAACGCCCCGGACCCGGCAGGTTCAATCCGGATAACCTTCGGGATGTTTCTGGTGCCAGGCCCAGGCGGTGGCCACGATGTCTTCCAGTTTGGGGAAGCGCGGCTTCCAACCGAGTTCGCGCATGGCCTTCTGAGCGGAGGCGACCAGCCGGGGCGGATCGCCCGGGCGCCGCGGCCGCGCAAGGGCGGGAATGCGGCGCCCCGTGACCCGTTCGCAGGTGGCGATGACTTCGCGGACCGAATAACCGTCGCCGTTGCCCAGGTTGTAAAAGCCGCAAATGCCGGGCTGCAGGGCCAGGAGATGGGCCTCCACCAGGTCCACGACGTGGATGTAATCGCGAATGCAGGTCCCGTCCGGGGTGGGATAATCGGTGCCGTAGATTTCGACATGAGGTTGCTGGCCAAGGGCCACCTTCAGCACGTTGGGGATGAGATGGGTTTCGGGCCGGTGATCCTCCCCGTGTTGCTCGGTGGCCCCGGCGGCGTTGAAGTAGCGAAAAGCGACGAACTCCAGGCCGTGGATTCGGTGGTACCAGAGAAGGATGCGCTCGAACATGAGCTTGGCCTCGCCGTAGGGATTCACCGGCCTTTGCGGCGTTTCCTCGGTGATGGGGACCTGCTCCGGCAAGCCGTAGGTGGCGGCCGTGGAGCTGAAGATGAACTTGCGCACGCCGCAGGCCCGGGCGGCTTCCAAGAACTCCAGGCTGCAAGCGACATTGTTGCGAAAATACCTGCCGGGCTGCTGCATGGACTCGCCCACCAAAATGTCGCCCGCAAAATGGAGCACCGCCTCGGGCTGCACCCGCTGGAAGGCGGCCGCGATGTGCCCCGGTTCGAAGGGCTGCCCGTGAATGAAGCCGGCGCGGGGATCGACGGCAGAACGGTGGCCCCGGGCCAGGCTGTCGTACACGGTCACTTCGTGGCCGCGATCGCAAAGCAGTTCGGTGCAGACCGAGCCGATGTACCCTGCGCCTCCTGTGACCAGAATTCGCATGGGCGGCAAGCTATGCACGGGCCGCCTGTGGCTCAACGCAAAACGGGTCATACGACCGGCCGGGTCTGCCCAGGTCCACAGGGAAGCTCCGCGGGCGGCGCGCCCCCGACATGCAGACCGGCCGGGGTGCAGGCCCTGGTTCCCGCCCCCCGGTCGCGAACGGCGATTGAAGGCTTCAGAACACGGCCACGGCGCCAAGGCGCGGAAAAGGGATTGCCTTCTGACGCGGTCCATGGCACGTAAAGATCGGACTGCACCAACGTCATGGCGAAAGAGGAACCGATCGAGCTGACCGGAGTGGTGACGCAGGTTTTGCCGGGCACGATGTTTCGCGTCGCCCTGCCCAACGGGCACGAGGTGCTGGCGCACATCTCCGGCAAGATGCGGAAGAACTTCATCCGCATCAGCGTGGGCGACAAGGTCAGCGTGGAGATGTCGCCCTACGACTTGAACAAGGCACGGATCACGTACCGGCATCCCTGAAAGCAGGGGACTGATCGGAGAGCCGGCAAGGGGCCCCGCGGGCGGGCAGGCGCGCGGGGCATGTTTTTTCCATTGTGGGATTCCGCAGCGCGGCTTCAGGGCTCGTCGAGGACGCGCCGCACCAGGTGGAGGAGTTCGTCGGGGGCAAACGGCTTGGAGAGGAAGGCCTGGCCGGGCTCCAGTTCCAAAACCCGGCCGGCCAGATCCTGGCTGTACCCGCTGACCAGGATGACCTTCAGGTCGGGACGCTCCTGCTGGAGCTGGCGGGCCAGTTCCCGACCGTTCATGGAGCCGGGCATGACCAGATCAGTGAGCAAAAGCTGGACGGAGGAGCCCCGTTGGGTCCACAGGCGGAGGGCTTCTGCGGCGTCCCCGGCTTCCCAGACGCGGTAACCGTGACGTTCCAGGGCGGCACGGGCGATCTGGCGCAGACGCTCGTCGTCTTCCACCAGCAGGATGGTTTCCGAGCCGCCCCGAGGTTTGGGGCGGACGGGGAGAGACTCGTGCGCTTTTGCTTCGGCATGGAGGGGCAGGTAAATCTCGAACGTGGTACCCTGGCCGGGCGTGCTCTGGACTTCGATCCATCCGCGGTGCTGCTCCACAATGCCGTACACCGTGGCCAGGCCCAGGCCGGTCCCTTTGCCGGGCTCCTTGGTGGTGAAGAAGGGCTCGAAGATGTGAGGGAGAACTTCCGGCGGGATGCCGCAGCCGGTGTCCTGGACGCGGAGCCTCGCATACGGACCGGGACCTGTGCCCGGGTGCAGGGCGGCCCGGGATTCGTCCACGAGGACCTCGCTGGTTTCGATCATCAGTTGGCCGCCCCGGGGCAGGGCGTCGCGTGCGTTGACGGCGAGGTTCATCAGGACCTGATCCAGCATGCCGGGGTCGGCGCGCAGCCAGAGCGGGCCGGGATGGAGGACCAGTTGAAGACGGATGTCTTCGCCAATGATCCGCTGCAACATTTTGGCCATGCCGGCCACGGTCTCGTTGAGGTCGAGCAGGCGCGGCTGCAGGACTTCGCGGCGGCTGAAGAGTAGAAGTTGGCGGGTGAGATTGGCGGCGCGCTCGGCAGCGGCATGGATTTGGTGAAGCCCCTCCCGGAGGTGGGCGGGCAAATCTTCCGCATCGGTCAGCAGCTCGGTCTGCATGAGGATCGCCGTCAGAATGTTGTTGAAATCGTGCGCCACGCCGCCGGCCAGGCGACCGATCGCCTCCATTTTTTGGGACTGCCGCAGTTGTTCCTCCAGTTGGTACTCCCGAGTGATGTCGCGCGTGACACCGATGAATCGATCCAATTCGCCCGTGGGGCTGTAGACGCGGTAGATCCGCGATCGGACCCAGCGCAGTTGGCCGTCGGGCCGCACAATGCGGTATGCCACGTCGTACGGATCCTGGGCCGGGGGCGAGAGGGTGGTCTGGCGGACGCGTTCCTGGTCGTCGGGATGGACGTACCGGAGCCAGGCGTTGGGATCCTCGAACAAGGTCTCCGGAGGCAAACCCCAGATCTTGGCAAAGGCGGGGCTCACATAGAGAAACTGGTGAGACCGCGCGGCCCTGATCCAAAAAAAGTCCTCCACCGTGGCGGCCAGTTGGCGGAAGCGTTCTTCACTGGACGCCAGGCGTGCCTCTGCTTCGCGGCGGGCCTGCTCGCGCTCGATGGTTTCGAGGGCGAACCCGAGGTCTTGCGCCAGCTCGTTCAGCAGTTGAACTTCCTCCGCATCGAAAAAGTCCTCCGTGGCAGCATACAAATGGAACACGCCCCGAGGCCGGCCGGAGACCGGAAGCGGGAAGGCGCCCATGGCGCGATAGCCTCGGGAGAGGGCGGCCTCGCGCCAGGGAGCGGCCCGGGGATCCGTGGCGATCCGGTTGCAGACCGCGTGGCTGCCGGTGGTGTAAGCGGCCTCGGACAGAGCACACCCGAGGCCGGGATCTTCGAAGATTTCCTTGACGAGGGCCAGGGTGTCCGGGCCGGCCCCGGCACTGGCCACCAGCCGCGGCCGTTGTCCGGGGTCATCCGCCACCGCAATGCAGGCCATGACAAAACCTCCGACGTCCACCGCGATGCGACAGGCGCCCTCGAGCAACGCCTGTCGGTCGCGTTCCCGCACGATGAGCTGGTTGATCTGACTCAGGACAGCGTAGGTGCGGTTGAGCCGGACCACGCGGGCTTCGGCCTCTTTGCGTTCGGTGATGTCCTGGGACGCGCCGTAAATCCGGATGACCCGGGCGCCACTGTCATCGAATACGGGCTCCGCGTAATCGCGCATCCAGCGGATCTGACCCGCGGGTGTGACCCAGCGCATTTCGCAGACATCGCGCTGGCCGCTGATCACCTTGCGGGCATGGGCCAGGGCGATCGGGAGGTCTTCCGGATGAACGAGGCTCTGCCAACCACCCCGGGCGTCGATTTCCGGAATGGTGAGCCCGAAAGCCTTGACGAACGAGTCCGTGACCCACTCGCCGCGGAGGGTGCCATCGGGCAGCACGCGAAGAATGTAGGCGTAATCCGAAACCAGGTTGGCGATAATTCGGTTGCGCGTTTCGCTTTTGCGCAACGCCTCCTCGGCCTGTTTGCGTTCGGTGATGTCGAAAGCGGTGCCAATGGCGGCGGGCCGCCCCTCCCACGTGATCTGCCCGGCGGTGAAGTCGATCCAGCGTTCGGTGCCGTCCTTGCGAAGGATCTTGAATTCGTAGCGGGTGGGCACCGCCTCGCCGCGTTGCCGGGCCAGCCCGCGCTGTCGGACCAGGTCGCGGTGCTCGGGATGGACGACCTCCCAGAACCGCATGGACAGCAGTTCCGGGGCGGTGCGTCCGGTAATGGCGCAGGTGGCGGGGTTGACGTAACAGAAATACTCGCCCGAGTACACGAAAATGGCGGTGCTGGTGGTTTCGGCCAGGCGGCGAAAGCGTTCCTCGCTCTGTTGGAGGGCGTCGAACAGCTCCAGCGTTTCGGTGATGTCTTCGAGCACGTTGACCGCGCCCACGGCGCGGCCGGCTTCGTCCAGGAGAGGGGCGGCGTGGGCCAGCACGGTCCGGCGGGAACCGTCAGGTCGTTCAATGAGGACCACGCCGCCGTGGACCGTCCGCGCTTCCCGGAGGCAAACGGCCGTCCAGTTCTCTGCGGCGGGTACGGGGGTACCATCCGGGTGCAGCCATCGGGACGAGCC
>JAOADM010000101.1 GCA_026417315.1 Limisphaera sp. | reverse complement strand
GGTGTGCCATGGGCGAGTGGTTCATGGACAACGGCATGGACGCCCTGATTGTGTACGATGACCTCTCCAAGCACGCCGTCGCCTACCGCCAGGTCTCCCTGGTCCTGAAACGGCCGTCGGGTCGAGAGGCGTATCCCGGCGACATTTTCTATCTGCACAGCCGCCTCTTGGAGCGCGCCGCCCGCCTGAACGAAAACTACGGCAACGGGTCGCTGACCGCCCTGCCGATCATTGAAACCCAGCTGGGCGACGTGTCCGCCTACATTCCCACCAACGTCATTTCGATCACGGACGGCCAGATCTATCTGGAGACCGACCTCTTCTACCAGGGCGTTCGCCCCGCCATCTCGGTCGGTCTGTCGGTGTCGCGCGTCGGTTCCTCGGCGCAGATCAAGGCCATGAAACAGGTGGCCGCCCGGATCAAGGGCGAGCTGGCGCAGTTTCGTGAACTGGCCGCCTTCGCGCAGTTCGGGTCCGACCTCGATGCGGCCACGCAGGCCAAGATCGAGCGGGGCAAGCGGATCGTCGAGGTCTTCAAGCAGGAGCAGTACAATCCCATCCCGGTCGAGATCCAGGTGGCCGTTCTGTGGACGGTCCAGAACGGCTTCATGGACGACGTGCCCGTGGAGCGCATCAAGGAATTCCAGGCCAGGCTGGTGGACTACCTGACCACTCGGAAGGCCGAACTGTTGGGCCGGATTCTCCGCGAGAAGGCTCTCAGTGACGCCTCGGTGGCCGACCTCAGGGCCGCCGTCACCGAGTTCAAACAAACGTGGCATTGATCCCCTGCTCGATTTGCCGCCATGGCTGGTCTCCGTGACATTCGCCGCCGCATCCGCTCCATCAAGAGCACGGCCCAAATCACCAAGGCCATGCAGATGGTGGCCGCGGCCAAAATGCGCAAGGCCCAACAGGCCGCACTGGCGGGGCGCCCCTACGCCCGGGCCATGAACCGCATGTTGGCCGAGCTCCTGCCCACGGTCACCGATTTCACCCACCCATTGATGGAGGAACGCCCCGGGGGCCGGCGATGCGTGCTGTTGGTCAGCACGGACAAGGGGCTCTGCGGCGCGCTCAACAGCACGCTCTTCCGCGAGGCCATCAAGTTCGATCCGCGGGAAACCGTGTTTGTCGCGGCCGGCCGCAAGGCGGCCCAATTCCTGGCCCGCGCCCGCCGCACGCTGCTGGCGGAGTTCTCCTACAAGGACCACCCCCAGTTCGCCGAGGCGCGCGCCATCTCCCGCTTCCTCCAGGAAGGTTTCCTCAAAGGCGAGTTTCACCGCGTGGACGTTCTGTTCATGAACTTTGTCTCCACGCTGATCCAGCGGCCGGAGGTGCTGCCGCTGCTGCCCCTGCGGGAGATTCGCGGGGTCAGCTCCGAGCCCGAGGGAGCCGAGCTGGGAACAGAGCTGCTCAAGGGAGCCACGGAATTCCTCTTCGAGCCCGGTCCGGAACGGGTCCTCGGCGCCCTGTTACCGCACTACATCAACTTTCGCATTTACCAGGTGCTGCTCGAGGCGAAAGCCAGCGAGCACAGCGCACGCATGGTGGCCATGAAGAACGCCACCGAAAACGCCAACCAACTGGTCAAAGACCTCACCCTGCAGTACAACAAGTTGCGCCAGGCGGGCATTACCAAGGAGCTCCTGGAAATCGCCACCGCCCAAATGGCCATGTCTTGATCCCACTTCCCCATGAACAAAGGCAGAGTCGTCCAAGTCATCGGTCCGGTCGTGGACGTCGAATTCCCGGGGCAGGTCCCGGCCATATACAATGCCCTGACCGTCGAATACGACGTGCCGGGCGAGGGCCGCGTCAAACGCGTGCTCGAAGTGCAGCAACACCTCGGGGACAACTGGGTTCGCACCGTCTGCATGGGTTCCACCGACGGGATGAAGCGGGGCTATGAAGTCATCGACACCGGCGGGCCCATCACCGTGCCGGTTGGGGAGGCCGTCCTGGGACGCGTCCTCAACGTCACCGGGGACCCGGTGGACGAACGCGGCCCCATCCAGGCCGAAAAGCGCTATCCCATTCACCGTCCTCCGCCCAGCCTGACGGAGCAGTCCACTTCGCCCCAGGTCCTCGTAACCGGCATCAAGGTCATCGACCTGATCTGTCCCTTCCTCAAGGGCGGCAAGGTCGGGGCCTTCGGCGGCGCCGGAGTGGGCAAGACCGTGGTGATCATGGAGCTCATCAACAACATCGCCAAACTCCACGGCGGCGTGTCGGTCTTCGCGGGCGTCGGCGAGCGCACGCGCGAAGGCAACGACCTCTACAACGAAATGATCGAGGCCGGCGTCATCAACCTCAAGGACCTGAGCAAGTCCAAGATCGCCCTGGTTTATGGACAAATGAACGAGCCGCCCGGCGCCCGTCTCCGCGTCGCTCTGTCCGGCCTGGCCATCACGGAGTATTTCCGCGACGAACGCAACCAGGACGTGCTGCTCTTCATCGACAACATCTTCCGGTTTTCGCAGGCCGGTTCCGAGGTGTCCGCGCTCCTGGGCCGCACCCCCAGCGCCGTCGGCTACCAACCCACCCTCGCCGCCGAAATGGGGAACCTCCAGGAGCGGATTACCTCCACCAAGAAGGGTTCCATCCCCTCCTTCCAGGCCATTTACGTCCCCGCCGACGACATCACCGATCCGGCTCCGGCCACGACCTTTACCCACCTGGACGCCACCATCGTGCTGGACCGCGGTCTCACCGAGCTGGGCATCTACCCGGCGGTGGACCCGCTGGCCTCCACGTCCCGTGCGCTCACCCCGGAAATCGTCGGACGCGAACACTACGACGTGGCCCGGGGGGTCCAACGTGTCCTCCAACGCTACAAGGACCTCCAAGACATCATCGCCATTCTCGGGATGGACGAGCTGTCGCCCGAAGACAAGTTGACCGTCTTCCGCGCGCGAAAAATCCAGCGCTTCCTCAGCCAGCCGTTCTCGGTGGCCGAAGTCTTCACCGGACGTCCCGGCAAACAGGTGCCCGTGGAGGAAACCGTGCGCGGGTTCAAGGAGATCCTCGAGGGCAAATACGACGACGTCCCCGAGGCCAACTTCTACATGAAGGGCGGCATCGAAGAAGTGCTGCAGGAGTCCTAAGCTCACCGCCGTGCCATGGCCAACACCCTGCGTCTCACCATCGTCACTCCCGAAGCCGAGGTTTTCTCCGGCGAGGTGGACATGGTCACTCTCCCGGGCGTGGACGGAGAATTGGGGGTATTTCCCATGCACACCCCGCTTATGACTCAGATCGAGCCCGGCGAACTGGTCCTGCGCCGTGGCACCGAGGAAACCCACATGGCCGTGGGCGAGGGCTTCGCCGAAATCACCGGCGATCACGTGACCATCATCACCGACATGGCCATCGAGGCCGACAGCATCGACGAGGCGGCCGTGGAGGAGGCCCGACGCCGCGCAGAAGCGCGCCTGGCCGAGAAACTTAGCGCTGAGGACGCCGCCCTGGTCCAGGCCACCCTCGCCCGTGCCACCGCGCAGCTCAAGGTCAAGCGAGCGCGTAAGCGATAGAACCCACGCCGGGCCCTGCGCTCGGGTGTTGTCCCATTCGGCGGGTCAGGTGCTCAGCCCCGCCCCTCGACGCTCATGGTGATCCGGTCTCGTGTCCATCCCGTACGACCCGCTCAGGGCAGCCGCCCGAGGTGGCCCTTGCCCGGCCAGCCTGGCTTGAACAGGTGCTCGGACCATTCCACGGCTCGAAAGAGCTCGGCCCGCCAGGCTCGCCAGGCGGTTTTTGCCACTGCTCTCGTGCCTCGTCACCCGGGTCCCGCAAAGTTCGAAGCAGGCCCGTCAAGGCCATGCGGATCCTGAGAAGTTTTGGAAGGATCCTTTCGCCCAAACCACAGGTGTGCACAACAGCCGCTTGTGCACTCGCGTGTTGCGAGTTCGCCCCCTTTCAATTTCCCGTGACGCTCGCCCTGCAGGTGAGGGGTGCCCTGCCCTCGACAGCCGGTGCATCTCAGGTTGTTGGACGCCCCCGAAACCTCGCCGGCATCTCGGCCGCCGTCGCCGCGGGCAAGCCGGAGTAACCCGGTATTTCATCGAGACTCTCCAATCCGGCACGCAAAAACGGAAACACCTCCCTCGACGGCGTCCCGCGGCTCGCTCCGTCGACATACCGCCCGCGGGATTATTGCGTGGGAAATCGCCGATCTACGCGCCGCACCGGCGGGTCCACATAAGCACGCCCTTGCCGGTAAAGCGCGGCCAGTCGCCGATTCAACTCTGCAAACATGCCGTCCCCGCGCCGTTGCGCCAGTTCGGCTGCACGCTCTGCTTCCGCCGCGGCCTGGTCGAACCGGCCCGCCGCCGCCAGGGCTGCCGCCAGTGTGCCGTGCATTCGGGGATTGTCCAGATCCAGCTCACAAGCCCGCGTGGCCAGCTCCACTGCGCGGGCCGGATCTCTGAGCCGCGCGTCGTGAGCCGTCGCCAGCAACCAGGCCAGGTTGTTCATCACGTCGGCATCCCCGGGATGCGTTGCGAGGGCAGCAGACAACTCCGCGACGGCGCCTGCCAGGTCGTCGGCCCTGCGCAAGACGGCAGCCAAATCCAGCCGAATGGCCACATCGTCCTGCATCGCGAGGGCTTCACGAAGGACCCGAGCGGCTTCCTCAAGTCGACCGAGTTGCTCGAGCGCTTCCGCCCACCCCTGCCGCGCAGCCACGTTGCGTGGCTGCAGCGCGACCGCCCTGCCGTAGTGCTCCGCTGCCTCGCCCCATTGCCCCAAAGCCGCCAGCGCCCGACCCAGGTTTTGATGGGCGGCCGCGTTGTGCGGATAAATCTCCAGGGCACGCCGAAAATGTTCCGCGGCTCCACCCAGATCTCCCCGTTCCGCGAAAAGGGTCCCCAGGTTGTTGTGGGCCACCCAGGCCCGCGGATTGCAACGCAACGTGGCCTGCCACAACGTAAAGTCGTCCACGAACAACTGAACCCGCCGATGACTCAGCCCGGCCAGCAGCACCAGTCCCAGGCCCAGCCCCACCATCCCGACCCGCCGGATCCGTTTGCCCGAGAACTCCGAGGCCCAGCGCGCGCCCGAGGACAACACACCGGACACCCCCGCAGCCACGACCGCCAGGCTGAAGTACGCGAAGTGGTCGGACACCGGCGCCATGGCAAAAAAATAAATCGGGAAAAAGCCAAGGAAGGGGAACACGCTCGCCGTATAAGCCCCGAGCCATGCCAGCAATCCCCGCCACCCGCGCCATGCCGCCGCCAGCGCCCCCGCCGCCAGCGCGACAAGCCCGGCCAACTGCCACGCCACGATCCCGCCCGAGACACCCCTCTCCCATTGGGGATAAATCAGGCAGAGCTCGGCCGGCCACAGCGCTTGCACTGCGTAAAACCACCAGGTCCGGGCTACGCGAAGCCCCAGCGGCATTCCGTCGGCTTCCGGCAACACGGCCCCGGCCAAAACCTGGTGGGTGTGGAGCCACACGGTCCGCAATCCCATGGCCAATGCCAGGGCAAACATCGGCAACCATCCCGCCATGGCCCACTTCGGACACCGCCCCGTTCTCCAGTACACCCAGGCCAGGAGCGCCACGGGCAAGCCCACGACCGACGTCTTGGCCAGAAGCGCCAGGGCAAAAGCCGTCCAGGCCGTGGCCAGGCTGGATGCCTGTTTGAACCTGCTCTGCCTTTCCGGCACCGTGGCCCCCTCTGAGAGCCATCGCTGGCTGAATGCGATCCACCCAAGCGCGCTTCCCAGGGCCAGGGTGAGCGACAGGGTGTTTTTCACTTCCGAGATCCACGCCGCCGAGGCCACCGCCACCGGATGCCACGCAAACCAGATCGCCGCTGCCGTGGCCGCCGGGAGGCCCATCCTCGAAAGGACGTGGCGCACCAGCACCGCGGCCAGGGCATGCAGCAGGACGTTGAACCAGTGAAAGGCCAACGCAGATTTCCCCCACAATGCGTGGAGCCCGGCCAGCACCGCCAGGCTCAGCGGAAAATCCTCCCGCGTCCAAACCGTACGCAGGGTGGCCTCCCCTGTGACCAGAGAGTTGCGATCGAGCAACACCGTGTCGTCCCAGACAAAGTCGCCCCGGGCCAGCACGGGTGCGTAGAGGAGCAAGGTCGTGCCGATCAGGCACAGGTCGATCCTTGAGTCACGGGAGCCCCGCGCCCGCAGCCACGCCCGGCATCGAACGAAAACATCGGCCAACGGTCGCAGTGCTGCAGGTTCTGCAGATCCCGTCTGCCCGCTCATGGGCCCAGAGTGGTGTGGATCCGGCGGCCTTGACAAGGGACTCCTGACCGGGACTGCTGCCGTGGCGCGCCTTTTCTCCGCATCGACCTGCGACCCATGGACGCGCGCGGCTTCTCCCTCCCGGTCGCGAAAGGATGGCGGGGCGGCGGTTCCCATGCAGCTGCCCTTGATGGGTACGGGAAGGTCCGGCCGGCGCGCGGACCAGGGAACGACCCGTCCATGCTGGGGACGGAGATTGCTCGCCGGGGTCGGCAAGGAGGCCGGTCTCCCTGGCAGCCCAGAGCGACCGAAAATTCGAGGTTTCTTCAGCGGCTCAAGGCCATGAATGGTTGACCAGTGCGGGCAACATCGGGGCTCCCAAAGGCCCGGACATCGAACCGCGCCCGACCGTCCTCTGTTCGCTTCCGAGGTGCGAAACGCCGCTGCGGATGCGCTTGTCACGAATGTTCAACGGCGATTCGACTTGCCATCTGCGCCGTTTCCTCTAAACGGGGAGCAGCCGTGTGGAAGGGCGGGGTTTGGGTCTCATGGAGCCACACCGTCTTTTGATCGTTGAGGACGAAGCGCCGGTGGCGCAAATGATCGTGGCGGCCGTCCGACGCCTCGGTTACCACGTGGTCGGGGTGACCGACTCCGCACAGCAGGGGTTTGCCCTGGCCGCCTCGGCCCGCCCCCACCTGGCCGTGCTCGATATCGAATTGCACGGGCGCACCGAAGGTTTTGAACTGGCCCAACGGCTCCGGCAGGAACTCGACATCCCGAGCATTTTCCTGACGGGGCGCAGTGACGAGGCCACGTTGCAGCAGGTCCGCCAATCCGGCTCGTTCGGTTACCTCCTGAAGCCGTTTCGCCCCCAGGAATTGAAAGCGTGCCTCGAGCTGGCTCTCCAACGGCACGCCCGGGAATCGCACCTGGCCCGGTTGGAACGGGCGTTTTCCGCCGCCATTCGCTGCGCTGCCGACGGAGTCATTCTGACCGACCCCGAACAGCGGATCACGTACTTGAATCCTGCCGCCGAGCGCCTTACCGGCTGGTCCTGGGAAGAGGCCATTGGTCAGCCCCTGGCCAGGGTGTTTCAACAAAAAGACGCCGCACCCGAATCCGACACCGCCTTCCTCCGTGCCCGGGAGATGACCTCGGACCGGCCCGCGGTCCCTCCGGCCACGGAAGCGCTGCTGCTGACGGCCCGGAATGAAACCATTCCTGTCGAGGTCACCCGGGCTCCGCTCCGCGACGAGGTGCACGGATTGCTGGGAACGGTTCTCGTCTTCCGCGACGTCACCGAACGCAAACGCTATCAAGCCGCGCTGCAAGAGTCCCGACAGCAACTTCGCGCCCTGGCGCGAAATCTGGAGACCACCCGGGAGGACGAACGCGGACGAATTGCCCGCGAGATTCACGACGAGCTGGGACAGATGCTCACCAAGCTCAAGATGGATCTTGCCTGGCTCGAGCGCCGGCTGGCCCCGACTGCCGACGCCGGTCTGGAGGGCCGGCTGCGCGGCATGACGCAGTTGCTCGATGAAACCGTTCAGACGGTGCGCCGCATCGCCAATGAATTGCGTCCCGGCATGCTCGACACGCTCGGCCTGGCGGCGGCGCTCGAATGGGAAGCGCAACAGTTCCACAGCCGCACAGGGATCGCCTGTCGGTTCGAAGCCGCCCCCGGTGTGACCGCGCCCCCCGATCGCCTCGCCGCAATCGCGCTTTACCGGATCGTGCAGGAGGCCCTCACCAACGTGGCCCGGCACGCGCATGCCACCCAGGTCCACATCCGGCTCGAGTCCTCCGGAACCACCTTGCAGCTCACAATCCAGGACAACGGACAGGGCGCTACGCCCGCTCAGTTGCGTCGCCCCGGCTGTCTCGGCCTGCTCGGCATGCACGAACGGGCCCACAGCCTCGGCGGCGAATGCCGCATCGAAAGCCAGCCCGGTCGCGGCACCCGCATTCGGGTCACGATTCCCCTGGCTCCCTGCACGCCGCCACCCCGCCCATGATCGAGGTTTTCATCGCTGATGATCACGCGCTGGTCCGCCGCGGTCTCCGGGAGATCCTGGCCGAAACCCCCGACATTGTCGTAACGGGCGAGGCGGCCACCAGCGAGGAAACGCTCGCTCAAATCCGTCAGCGGCCCTGGGATGTACTGATCCTCGACCTGAGTCTGCCGGGGCGCAGTGGCCTGGACGTCCTCAAAGAAGTCCGCCAGCTCTGGCCGCGCATGCCGGTGCTCATCTTGAGCATGCACGCCGAGGAGCAGTTTGCGTTGCGTCTTCTCCGGGCCGGGGCCAATGGTTACCTCAACAAAGAAAGTGCCCCGGCCGAACTGGTCCGGGCCATCCACACGGTGCACGCCGGGGACACGTACCTGAGCCCGACCCTCCTGCAACAACTGCGCGATCACGCCGCCGGACAACGCACCGCCGCGCCCCATGAGTCGCTTTCCGATCGTGAATTCGAAGTCCTCTGCCGGACTGCAGCCGGGGAAACGGTGGCCGACATGGCCCGGCACATGGGGGTCCAACCCAAAACCATCCTTCCCTATCGCCCCCGCCTCCTGCGCAAACTGGGCCTCAAAACCGCCCGCGATCTGGCCGCCTACGCCCGCCAGGCAAGGCTCTGGCCCTGATGCCCCCCCGCGGGGCGCACCCTTCGGCCCTGGACGGCTTCGAAGTCAACGTCCATGGCAGTGTTTGTATTTGCGGCCGCTGCCGCAGGGACAGGGGTCGTTCCGGCCCACCTTCGGCCCCACGCGGACGGGCTGGGCCTTCTCTGCCGCCGCCACTTTCTCGGCCACTGCCGCCGCCTCTCGCACCACTTCGCTGGCCTTGGAACTGGTGGCCGGCGCCGCGGCCGGGGCGGGTTGCCCGAACGCGCTGGTGCTCTGATGCAACAGTTGCTTGGGAATGCTCTGGAGGAAATTCTCGAAGGCCAACAGACTGGTGGCGCTGCGGAAGATGTTGTGGCAGATCTCCGACTTGATGTTGGTCATGAGATCCTGGAACAGCTTGTACGCCTCGGCCTTGTACTCGATCAGGGGATCCCGCTGACCGTAGCCCCGCAGCCCGATGCTGTACCGCAGGCTGTCCATCTCGTAGAGATGTTCCTGCCACAACCGGTCCACCGCACTCAGGATGGTGTACCGCTCCAGCACCTTCAGCTGTTCGGGATCCTCGAAGCTGGTCTTCAGCTCGTAGGCCCGCCGCACCCCCTGCACGATGAACCGGGCCACCGCGTACTGCGCCGGACTCAGACCATCGTAGATCGAATCCGAAGGAGGCCGCTCGTGGGCCTGCTGGGCCACGTTCAAGATCTCCTGCTCCGGCAGGCCCAGCGGGAAGGTGAGGTTGACCCAGTCGGCCAGCCCGCGCACGTTCCAGCCGCTGAAGTCCGCCTCGTCGTTGGTAAACTGCTGGACCTTTTGAACGACGACCTCCTCCATGATCTCCAGCAACCGGTCCCGGACGCTGTCGGCATGCAGCACTTCGTTGCGGAAGCCGTAAATGACCTCCCGCTGTTTGTTCATCACGTCGTCGTACTCGAGGGTCCGCTTGCGGATCTGGAAGTTGTGCTGTTCCACCCTCTTTTGCGCCTGCTCGATCGACCGGTTCAACAGCGGGTGCTGCAACTCCTGGCCCTCTTCCAGGCCCATGCGTTCCATGTACTTGACGATGCGGTCCGATCCGAACAGCCGCATCAGATCGTCCTCCAGCGAGATGAAGAAATGCGAGCTGCCGGGGTCGCCCTGCCGGGCGCAACGTCCGCGCAGCTGCCGGTCGATGCGCCGGGCCTCGTGCCGTTCGGTGCCGATCACATGGAGTCCGCCCAGCTCGGCCACGCCGGGGCCCAGTTTGATGTCGGTGCCGCGGCCGGCCATGTTGGTGGCAATGGTGATGGCACCCCGCTGACCGGCCCGCGCGATGATTTCCGCCTCCTGCTGATGATACTTGGCGTTCAGCACCGAGTGCACCAGGCGCTCCTTTTGCAGCATGCGACTGAGCATCTCGCTCACTTCGACCGAGATCGTACCCACGAGAATCGGTCGGCCCTGCGCGTGGATCTCCTTGATCTCCCGCAGGACCGCGGCGAACTTCTCGCGCTTGGTCTTGTACACCGAATCGTTGTAATCGATCCGGCGCACCGGCTTGTTCGTCGGCACCACCAGCACGCCCAGCTTGTAAATGTCCCAGAACTCCTGCGCCTCCGTCTCCGCCGTGCCCGTCATGCCCGCCAGCTTTTGGTACATGCGGAAGTAGTTCTGAATCGTGATGGTGGCCAGGGTCTGGGTTTCCCGCTCGATGGTCACCCCCTCCTTGGCTTCCACCGCCTGGTGCAGGCCATCGCTCCACCGCCGGCCCGGCATCAACCGGCCGGTGTGCTCATCGACGATGATCACCTTGTTGTCCTGCACCACGTATTCCACGTCCCGCTCATACAGACAGTAGGCCTTCAGCAACTGGGAGATGGCGTGAATCGTTTGGGCCTTGGTCTCGAACTGCTGCTGCAGGCGGGTCTTGGCTTCCAGCCGGCCCCGGGCATCCAGTTTCGGATCGCTGTCGATCTCGTGCAGGGCCACCGTGATGTCCGGCAACACAAACGCGTCCGGATCGTGCGGGCTGAGGAACTGCCGCCCCTTCTCCGTCAGGTCCGCCTCGTGGGTCTTTTCGTCGATGGCGAAGTAGAGTTCCTCCTTTTGCCGGAACAGTTCCACCTTGCGCTGATCCTTGTGCAGCTCCAGTTCCGCCCGGTGCATCAGCTTCAGGTTCTCCGGATCCTCCAACAACCGCAGCAGCCCCTCGGACTTGGGCTGACCCATCTTGACCCGGTAGAGCAACAGCCCGATCTCCATCTCCAGTTCCTCGGCATTTTCCGGGCGTCGGCCGTCCGGGGGATGCAACTGCCGGATCAACGCGCGCGCCTGCTCCAGGAACTGGTCGCACAACCGCTGCTGCGCCCGCACCAGGGCCTCGACCGCGGGCTTCCACCGGGGATACTGATCGTCGAAGGTTCGGACCGCCGGTCCGCTGATGATCAACGGCGTGCGCGCCTCGTCGATGAGGATCGAGTCCACCTCGTCGATGATCGCATAGTAGTGACCGCGCTGAACCTGATCCTCCTTGCGCAGGGCCATGCCGTTGTCCCGGAGGTAATCGAAGCCGAACTCGGCATTGGTCCCGTAGGTGATGTCACAGTTGTACTGCTCCCGTCGCACGGACGGCGGCTGGTCGTGGACAATGCAGCCCACCGTCAACCCCAGGAACCGGTAGATGGCCCCCATCCACTCGCTGTCTCGCTGGGCCAGGTAGTCGTTGACGGTCACGATGTGGACGCCGCGGCCGGTGAGGGCATTCAGATAGGCCGGCATGGTGGCCACCAGGGTCTTGCCCTCGCCCGTGGCCATCTCCGCGATCTTGCCCTGATGCAACGCAATCGCCCCGATCAACTGCACGTCAAACGGGATCATGTCCCAGACGATGGTGTGACCCCGCACCACCACCTCGGCCCGCCGTTCCGTCAGGCGGCGGCACACGTTCTTGACCACGGCGTAGGCCTCCGGCAGCAGGGCGTCCAGCGCGGCCGCCAGCTCGGCGTTGTCCCGGATCGCCGACAGCCGCGCCTTCCATTCCGCCGTCTTGCGGCGGAGGTCATCGTCCGACAACGCGCTCAGCCCCGCCTCGATCTCGTTGATCTTCGCCACCAGCGGGCGGAGTCGCCGGATCTCCCGGTCGTTCTTGGACCCAATGAGTTTTTTGACTATAAAGCCGATCATGCTTGTTCCCGCGAATAAATCAGGCAGTGCCAACGCTACGAGAAGCCCGGCACACCGTCAAATGCGAAGCCACCCCGGCACCCCCGCGCCCTTCGGGTCGGCCGGCCTCCCTCCTGCACTCTCGCCGGTCCGCCGGGCGTCGGTCGTCGGGAATCCGCGGCGGTCCCCTGAATGGCCCCGGCCTCTTCCACGCCCGGTCCTCCACCCCTCGCACCTCCATGACCTCTGCCAAAGCTGACTTCCAGAAACAGGTCGGCGATCATCTCGCCTTCCTCTACGGTCCTTCCCGGGGCCCCCGGCTCATTCCCGCGCTCCTCGAGCTCCTGGAATCCTACCGCGACACCGTGCCGCCGCGGCCATACCGGCCCCTCACCCAGCATGACAGCCTGTTGATCACCTATGCGG